>NZ_CAURTC010000001.1:0-246438 GCF_963527835.1 uncultured Clostridium sp.
GTTCCATATCTCTCTGTATCTTTTTTAAATACACCTAGTATAGGAGATAATATTAACTCTTTTTCTTCACTATTATTAGACTTTTTAATTTTATCAGTAGTTTTTTTAGTTTCCTCTTTTCCTAATACTTTAACTTGAGTTACAGCTCCATTAAGACTTGATTTTGATTGAACATCTTCTGCTATATTATCTAATTTATAAACTACACCATTACTTCCTAATTCAATTAAATCTAAGCTTTCTGACATTCTAAATTTATAAAGACTCCCACCCTTTTGAGCTGTTTCTTTTAAATCCTTTTTCAACATACCAAATAGAGATTCTTTTCTCAGGTCCTTTGATAAACCTATACTTGTTTCTACAAAATTTCCTACTGGTATACTCCAATCTTTGCATATTATTTTAGTTCTTTGAGTAGCAGTTTGCCCATCATTCCACAAGTATTCATCATCTGATTCCTCTATACTTACAGTTCTTTCTCTACAAACAATAGATAGTTTTTTATTTTTCTTTGAACCACTTATATCTCTAACAGTACCATCAAATATTTTTTTATATTCATTGCTATTAAACATATAATCATATAGTTGAATACTATCTCCTTTAACTAGTCCTATGTTTTTTAATTCATCAGTTTCTATTAAAGATAAATTTAAAGTATATGCTATACTATCTATGCTCTCTTTTAGTATTGCCTGTTCTGAAAGTAATTGTATTTTATATTTATTTTTTAAAACTAATTCCATAAGAGTCACCTACTTCTTAAACTTTTACTATATAATCCATATGAACATAACCACCATGATTACCATAATAAGTATGTAACCACTGTCCTTCAACTCTATAAGCTGTTACCATTTGTCCTTTGTATAATGTACCGATAATATTATGTTCAGTTCCTGGACCATTTCTAACATTTAATGCACTTGCAGTTACTTTTACTGTATCACCATCTTTAAATTTTGGTTCTTGTGAAGGTCTATTATCTTGTAAGCCACCACTATAACTATTTGTGCTAGTACTAGTTATAGTTTCTATCTTTATTTCTCTATTAGTTCTGAAAGTTATACTAAAATAAATATCTTCTAGTTCTCCAGCAACAAATTCAGAAGTAAATTTACTTATAGATACTAATTCATTTACATCTATATCGGTAATTACTAATCTTAATGGTTGTTCAATATCTTGCCAGCCTTCTATTAACTTTTTACTGTTCAAAGGTGTATCTAAATACATTTCTTTGCAATAAGATTCGTCGTATTCAGCAGGAAATAAAGAATTAAAACTTATTTCTCTTATTTTTTCACCCTTTTGAGTTATATCAACTTCTCCAAAGTCTAATATATCTGCTGTAATGTATCGTTTTTCTTTTGATAAAGATAAAGAATTTAAAGGATTAACAGGAAAATGAAATTTATAATTTTTAGCTTCATCTATTAGATAAATATCCATATAATCTGCTCCTTTTTCTACTTTTGAGCATATAAAAAGCACCTACAACTAATGTAAGTGCTTTAAAAATATTTCTATAATTATTATACTAAACTTTTAACTTGTATTTTCTCATTTTCTTATCATTTTCTTATCATATTTTTTCAATATCTATACTAATTATACTTGGGGCTCCAATAACCCTTTGTTCATACACTGAACCATAAATTTTAATATTATCACCTATTTTAAATTTTTTATTATTATCTGGTAATATTATTGCATACGATTCTATACCTTTAGCAGTTTCTTTTTTTAAAAATATAGTAGGAAATACATATAATTTGCTATCATTATCTATACTCTCAATTGTTCCCTCTACAAATACATCTTTTTTATTCCATCTATCACCATTAATTTCTACAAAGTTCGCTTCAACGCACTTATTTCTATAATCCTGTTTTGAATCTACTATATCATCTGCTTTATTATTTTCTTCTTTTTTACTATTCTCTGTTTTAGTATTATCCACCTCAATTATACTATGTGTTTCTTTTTCTGTACTTTTGTTTACCTTATCATTGTTTGTACATCCTACTAAAGAAAATCCCAATACACATATTAAACTAAAAATCAATAATATATGTTTTTTCATTCATTATCACCCCTTATTTGAATTATAACATATAGTACATTATTTTTTAATATTTGTAAGAACTTCTTTAAATTGAGATGCGAATTGATAAGTTGCTTCTTTGACTATTTCATCAATATTATCATTTCCACCTGCAATTATATCTCCGAAATTAAAACTATATGAATTTCCTCCACCTGAGCCTTGTACTTGTGGCGCATAAACAGGCGCTTGACCTAAATTATTTAGAATTGATTTAGTTTCTCCATTATTAAGTACTTTTTCTCCACCTTTAAAGTCATATAAACTTCTTCCTAATACCAATTCCATTCCACGCTCACCTACTGAATTAATTCCAGGCATTGCGTTGTTTGTTCCAGTATAATTTTCTTTTCCCCATTTAATAGTTTCTCTTGATAGACTATTAGGGGCACCTACTAAATCAGTTTCTATTTCGCTTGCTGGTTTTGTAATCTTACTACTTGAATTATCTTGTTTTTGCCCAGCCATTCCAACAACACCATGGGTTTCTATATCAGCAAATTTTGTACTAAAACTAGTATTATCCCACCATTGCTTTATTTTTCCCCAAAAGGTTAAAATTTTCCCTGTATTAAGTTCTACATTATGCTCTAAATCTCCATAAGCTTGCTTTAACATATCAATCCCTTGACTTCTAGTTGCATCTGCAGCAGCTATTGTTTCATCTCTTTGCCTTTCAGCTTCTTCTATTATTTTATTTGCAGTTTGTTCAGCATATTCGCCTCCCATAGCTCTTATTTGCTCTGCAATATTAACTCTTTCTGCATATTCAGCATTAGCAGCATCTACAGTTTGTTGCCTTTGATTATTTAATTGTTGTACTATTTCAGCAGCAGTTTCCGCAGTTATTCTTCCTGTTTGGTCTTTAATTCTTCCTAAAATAACTGCACTTTCTTTTTCAGTTTCAGATAAGTTTGTAATAGCTGTAGTAGTCATTTGTGACCTTAGTTCATTTATTTTATTATTTTCATCTTGTGTTAAGCTTCTATTTGCTTCACTTGCATCCTTATAAATAGAACTTATTTCTTTTAAAGCATTTTCAGTTGTAGTTGTTTGTTTGTTATAATGATTTTCTATTTGTGCCATAATATTATTTTGCTCTTCTGTTGTTAACTTACTATTGTTATTAAACATTATCTGTATTTTACTTAAGTTTGATTTTAAATTCTCATCTAATTTGTTCGTAATAATTTTATTCATATTAGTAAACTGCTCTATAACATTATTAGCAATATCGCTTGTTATAGTAGTATTTTTATATTTTAAGTTCAACAATGTTCTTTGTACACTATTGTCCATTTCCATATAAGCACCTACAGCTTTTTTAGTTGCATCAGATATTTTGGTGATTTCTTGACTCATTCCACCCATACCCGAAACATTTGTAGAATCTTTTAAATATTCTATTTTATCTGCAAATAAATCCACTGCTGGAACAACTTCTTTACTTAATTGTTTAGCTGCTACTAATCCAGCAATTCCTACTCCAGCTATAACCAATCCAGTTGGAGATAATAAAGCTGGTATTATTTTAGATGCTAGTCCTAAGCCTTGCATTGCTCCAGTAGTTTTTACAAGTGCATCTGCTGTTGCAGCTGTTTTAAATCCACCTAATAATTTTCCAAATGTTCCTACTGTAGTTGATACTTTATTAATTGCAGACATTCCAACAAATGCTCCTGTTAATCCTAAAAAAGCACCTCCAGCAACTTTAATCGTCCCTATATTATTGCTTATAGTATCTACAAATTTTACTACTGAATCTGTGATACTAGGCATTTTAGCAGTAAACCATGTTACAAATTGTTTAACATTAGGAGCAAGTCTTTCTCCTAATGTTATTTTTGCACCCTCTATAGCACTTTTTAAAATGGTCCATTGCCCACTTAAAGAATCAAGCTTAGTATTAGCCATTTGTTTAGCTGCACCATCCGCATTATAAATAGCATTAGTTAATTTATTATAATCAGCTTCACTTGCATTTATAATTGAAAGCATACCGGACATTGCTTCTTTTCCAAAAAGGTGGCTTGCTGCTGCTGCTTGAGTAGCTTTATCTACTCCGCCCATTTTTTCTCTAAGCATATCCATAACACTTTTTAATGATTTCATTTTTCCATTACTATCTGTAAGAGATAAATTATATTTATCCATTACCGTTACCATAGTATCAGTTGGACTTGCCATATTGACTATAGCATTTTTAAGAGAAGTACCTCCCATACTACCTTTTACACCTGCATTAGCCATTAATCCAAGTGCAAGGCTGGCGTCTTCAACACTATACCCCATAGCTCCTGCAGTTGCACCAACATACTTAAAAGATTCTCCCAATAGACCTATATTAGTATTTGCATTTGCACTAGCTTGAGCCATAACGTCAGCTAAATGTGTAGTATCACTAGCTTTCATTCCAAATGCTGTAATTGCATCTGAAATAATATCACTTGTGCTTGCTAAATCTTCCCCACTTGCTGCTGCAGCATCTAACAAACCTGGCATAGCTGATATAATATCTTGTGTTTTATATCCCGCCATAGCAAGATAGTTCATACCCTGACTTACTTCTACTGCACTAAAGGAGGTTGTTGCTCCTAAATTTTTAGCTGTATCAGTTAATTTAAGTAGTTCATCATTACTTGCTTGGCTTGTTGCCTGTACAGTTTTCATACCATATTCAAAATCACTAAATGTTTTAATAGCTGAACCTATTCCTAGACCGCCCAATGCTACAGTTCCAGCTAATCCTATACTGATTATTTTCTTAGCACCTGTTTTGATCCAGCCATTTATTTTATTTTGTGCTTTATTTATAACAGAACTTGCTTCGTCTTTAGCTTTAATCTTTGCTGTAGCTGTCTTATTATCTAACTTTTCTGTTTTAGACTTTATTTTATCTATTGCTGTTGATGCAGTATCTTTAAGTTTTGCACTAGGACTAGCTGTTAGTTTGTCTAAATCTCTAACTTTTTTTTTAACTTTTTCAGTACTTTTTTCTACTTCTGTTAATACTTTTTTAGACTGTTTATCTCCATCAACTTTTATATTTATTCCTAATCTGTAAACTTCCTTTTTAGCCAAACTTTCACCTCCTTAAGAATAAAAAAATAAAGGGGGAACTATTTTTATTTAGTTCCCCCTCTTTGATTTTTCAATTTCTTTATTCTGTTTTTCTACTTCATAATCACTAAATACCATCATTAATTTTTGTGAAATTTTATTATTAGCTATTCCGTAAAAAATGTGTGGCATTATATGATGCATAGTAAAAATATTATAAAGGCGAGTTATTATTCCTCCTCGCCTGATAAGTTTTTTATATCTTCTGCATCACTTAGTTCATCATCATATCCACTTAGCGCTAACACTTTGTTAACTAAATTAGTTCTTTCTCCACCTAGTAGTTTTCTTAGTATAAATTGTTTTCCATCACTTACACCATGCTTCTCTAATAATCTAGGTTCATTCCAATTAAAGTTAGTAGTAGCTCCAAGAATTAATCCTGCATCATATTCTTCACCATTTAATTTTTCTTCCATTACACCTTTAACTTTTCTTTTTGAAGTACATTTTTTTCTTATTTGAGCTATTTCTGTACTATTAAGGCCTTTTAATTCTACTGGTATACCTATTCTTCCAAGAACTATTGTTGCTTTCGGTGCTTCTACTTCACCTAATAATTTGTTGATTATATCCTCTTCTTGCATTTCTAAAACATTGTTTTCTGTATTCATAATTAATAATTCCTCACTTTCATCTTTTAAAATTCTAATAAATAAAAATAACTGCTAATTTTAATCAGCAGTTATCGGGTCAAGTAAATCAAAGCCGGAAAATACAAAAGGCATCTCTTCTTCTATTACTTCTCCAGGTTTAAAGTTTACTAAATTTATCTTTGTAAATTGACAATTCTTTAATCTTATTCTTTCAGCTCCATAAGCTTCAGGATCATCTAATTCAGTTAATAACTCAAACCTATTAAATCCTTGTTGAGTCATTTCTGATGTAACCTTCCAACCTTTAAGTGTTCCTGAACCTTTTTTAAGTCCACCTTTATATCCTATCCATTCAGAACCTACAGTTGGAGTCTCTTTCATATCTCTTTCTACATCAGCAGTACATTCAGATACTTGCGGATATTCCTTTCCATCTTTAAAAACTCTTCCATAAGTACCTGAACAAATTCTACTTGAATCAAGTTCTTTTTTTGTAGACATTTAAACACATCCTCTCTATTTTAAATTACCTGTACTGAAAATTTTCTTTATGACATTTATATATTCAGCATCCCACTTCCAGAAAAATTCATCTGACTGAGCATTCTTTTGTAGTTCTTCATCTGTTTCTATATTAAACTTTGATATAATATTTAGCTTTTGATATGTTTCAAAGAATGTTTTTAGTCCACAAAGTATTACAGTATGTCCTGTTTCATCATTAGAGTTATCTCCTATATAATCTTTTCCAGCTATAGCTGTTTGCTTATTTACTGTATTGATGAATCTAATTGCTCTGATATTACCTAGTGATTCCTCTTTTTCATTTTTATAGTTCTTATAGGTATTAACATCATCTACAACAATTACCTCATTATCCTCTACAGCTAATACTATAGTTCCAGATTCTAAAGCACTCTCTATTTCAGTTCTTGTTAATCTAGGTTCTACACTATCAAAGATAGTAGTTTCATTACAGATTGACCCCTTCAAATTTTTTCCTACTGCTAAAGCAGCTATATAAACTGCAACTTCTGCTGCTGTATAAGTAACTCCATCATAAGTAACGGATTTTAAATAAACATTATGCATCAAGTAATCATTGTACTCTTTTGATTTCGCATTAGCTTGACTTAAACTTTCTGAATTGCTTGCTACAAAAGCTAATACATCAAGACCTTCTTCTTTACACTTATCCGCCCAAGTTTTAATACTTGTATGCAATCCTATATCTGTAACTCCATCTAAAACAAAACCATCAATACTGTAACTTTCAAAAGCTTTCATTGCCTTTAAGTATTCAGCATTAGTAATATTGGAAGTACCATCATTTCCACCCGAAAATGCTTCATTTACTATATCTGCTAGTGTTCCTGTTGCACCTTCAACCTTTGAAGCAACAATATAATCACTTAGGGCAGATTTATTTATTTTGTTTACTATTTCATCAATAGTTCCAAGTAAAGCACTAACTTCAACTAATTGAGTAGTGTTTTCATATAGAATAATATCTTTTGCTTCATCATTTATTAAGTTAGTTCTAATAGTTATATTAAACTTTTTTGAACTTGGATATATAGTTGATAATTTTATTTCTCCATCAGATTCCGTATTTTTAAGTGTTAACTCTCCTGGTTTAGCAGCATTATCTACAAGCCTATAAAGTAATAACTCTTTTGGTTTCCCTAACAATGCTAAATTTCCTAGCTTATATGCTGTAAACTCAATATTATCGCCAAAAGCATTTTTTAAATGTCTTTCTTGAGAAACAGAAACTACTTTATTTACTGGCCCCCAATCGCTTTTTACTGGCATAGCTAAAACACCTTGAATATTATTTGCTGATTCTTCTGCTACTATCTGCATACGGTTATAAAATCCAGGAATTTTAGGCTTATTTTTTTCATCCCATGTACCTTTTGCCATTTATTTAACCTTCTTTCCTAAAAAATCTTTTACTATCTTTTCAAATTCACTCTTACTTATTTCATTCTTATTGCAAATAGATAAAGCACCTGTAACTATAACCTTGTTATAGCCAAGTGCTTCTGCATTATCTACAAATGTTTGAATTGGATAAGTCGGTTCATTAGGTTTATCAACTACATTTTCTTTCTCTTTAGCCAAATTCATCACTCCTTCAATGTTCCTGATCCATAAATTTTATTTATTTTAGGGACTTCTTTTCTTTTAACCATTTTTCTCTTATATATCTTTACTGTTAATTGTCCTTTACTTAGCATATCTGCTTCTCTATCTTCTTCTATACTCTCTATAGTAAGATAACGCCTGTCTGCTAAATCAAATGGTATCTTCAAATCAGAAATCAAATTATCTTCTATATTTTCTAAGAACTCATTAATTTCTGATTTATTATTACTAGCTATATGGCATATAAGAGTTTTACTTTCTTTTATAAGAGCATTAGATTCTCTTTCTTTTTCCTGATCTTGTACTCTCCATAGAATTGAAGGTACTTCAAAGTTTTGTTTCCAATTATTAAGATAAATAGGTAATTTAATAATGTCTTTGGTATAATCACTCAGAGCATCTAACCATTTATCTGTATTAACTTCATTTTCTTCATGTAAGGATATAACAGTAAATTGTAATCCCCTGTATATTGCGTCCCAATCTTCATCAACACCATCTTGACCGATTATTCCATTAAATATACATGTAAATGTTTCTCCTGTTTTAGTATCCTCAATAGTCTGCATATTCAATGTTTTAATTACTTTACCCATTAATGCATCTACATAATTAAAAGATGTTCTCTCATTGTAAATGTAAATTTCAATAGTTCTCTTAAATCCCACCGCTTGATTATTTTTAGTATCATCATTTTGTAGAATAATTGCATATGGTTTAATTGTCTGTTTGTCTGGAATATTAGGTTCATAGCACCCTTTTAATTCCGGAATACTTTGTAATAGTTTTTCTCTTATTCCATACCGCATACTTAATCACTCCAATATTTTTCAATTGTATTTATTATTAATGATTTGTTTTCATTAAGTGTATCTTTAAGAACTGGTCTAGCTTTTATTCCTTTTACACTTTTTGCAAAATGTCTTTTGCCATTTTCATCAAGCCAACTTAGTACTTTTTTAGATACCGGTACTATAGCTCTTTTAGTTGGTCCATAAATACCAGTACCTTCTTCAAGCCATTCACCATATTCTGTTCCATGTGCTAGATATAATTCATAACTTCCATTTCCGCCTTCACTTCCACCATTTATAAGTTGCCTTGCATTACCGCTTCTATCTTTCCAGTATGTTTTAGATTTGGCTTGTGAAATTAATATTGGAGAAATAACACCAGTTAGTAATAATGACATTCCTGACATCTTTCTATCTATAAAGTCAAATACTTCAAACCCCATATTAACACCACCTAATCTACTCGTTTCAAATCACATATATAACCACAAATTGTATCTTCTATTACTATTGGATAAGCTGCTTGTATTTCGAAACAACCTTCTTTGCTTTCAAATGTAATTAAATTTTTAGGATCTACTTTAATATTATTTTCATTGTTCAGAAGCATTTTGTATCTATTAGTAGAATATGAAGTACCTGCTATTTTACTATCTATATTTATTTGAGTTGAGCTATCTTCTAAATATACAATGCCTGAGTATGTTATTGTACTTTGATTATTTTCAAAAGCCCCATCTACTAATATTTTTTCAATATGTTCTACTGTAAATGTAGTTGGATTTACTGATATTCCTTTATTAATTGCATCTATAATCTTTTTAGCTTTCAATCTAGCCATTAACAGCCATCTGCCCTTCTCATAGATGTTTTATATCCTGTAGTTTTATTTGGTGTTAAATTAGCCTGTTCTTGCAAATAATCAGCTTGATAAATACTTGCTAAGTTATTCCAATAATCTGGATCAGCATTTTCTATTTCTATAGGCCCTACTTTTATTTTTTTATCTGTATTAGTTTTCATTAAACAACCACGCCAACTTGCTTTAAGGACATTGTTATCATTAACTAATAATAAGTTTTGAAGTTCTTCATCAGCAAATACTGGATATTGATTTTCATTAAGATTAATTTTTAATATTTCTAAAGGTGTAAGTTCCATTCTTATTCACCTTCCTGTCCTTCTCCTTTTTTATCATCATTTTCTAAAATTTCTACTGATGCATATCCTTTTTCTTTTAATTCATTTACATCATCTTCTCTGATTAAAAATTCTTCTCCTGGTTTGTATGATGTTTTATCATATTTAATGCATACTAAAGCTGTAGCTTTGCATACACATTGTTTTGATTTTGCCATATCTATCATCCCTTCATTTTAATATAATAAAAAAGCATGGTTTAAATTAACCACGCTCTTAACCTACTGTTGCAAAGAAACATTCTTCTGCATTATCAAATGATGGTAATACAATTTGAGATACCTTAGTATCTACTGCAACTGGATCTTCTTTGACCATAGTTGTAATTGCTATACCAGTTTTAATTACCTCTGTATCTATTGTTTGACTTCCATAAATTTTATCGTATTCTTCAGGAGTTATTGAATAAATTGTTTTTCCTAGCGTGCCTTTAGGTATTAACGTAACTAGATTATCTTCATAATAATTTTGTTTTTTCTCTTGTTCATCTACATATACACCATTTAAAAAGGCTATTTCTAAACTTAACTTCTTCTTTAAGAATGAAATATAGTCTTCATCTGTTATTATTACTTCTCCTAATGTTCTAGATTTTAAATCTTTAGTTATTGCTTCATTAATAGTTATATAACTAAAAGTTTTTTCAGTTAATAACATTCTTGTAGGTTTTTCGGATCCAGCATCAGTAAATTTCTTTTGCCATCTTTTTATATCTCCTACTATATCAGCGCTTGGATCACTCCATTTTGCACTACCTGATAATACTTCTTTATGTTCTAGTGGTATTCCATAATCTACTACTATATCTCCATCATCTGTTACAATATTTATTTCACCTTTTTGAATTACTTGTGCTCTCATTCTAGTGGCTTGTACATCAGCGCCGCCAACTAAATTAGCATAATTATCAAATACTTGCTTAAGCATGAAATCTATAAGATTTTGATTGTTTGAGTTTTTAGCTTCAATTAGCTTTCTTCTATCTTTCTCTTTAATCCCTACTGCTTCTTTAAAAAAGGGCATTTCCTTCTTTTCTACATTTACATTAGCTTTTAAAGCTCTAACCTTTGCAGCTACATCAAATGTAGACATTTTTAAAGCAACTGGTCTTTGTTTAGCACCTTTGGCAAGTTCAAGTTCCATACTCAATTGCTTGTCTGATGGAAATAAAGCCTCATCAATATTAGTTTGTGGTGGTAAATTGTTAATATAAAGTGCTATTTGTTTTGAATTTATAAATTCACTTATTTTCATTAAGTATTCCTCCTTACATAAATGTTATTTGTTTTAATGCAGCTATAGCTTCAGCTGTTGGTTTGTCTGCAATAGCTTTACTATTAATAAATCCATGTATTGTTACTGGTAAAATTTCTGTTCCTCTTGAATTTTTGAAATCTACATCTGTAAAAGTAAGTCCCCATGTATTAGTTCCATTTGATGGTTTACCATCTTTATCAACTAATGTTCCTGCTGGTAATATATCATCTACCAATTTAGAAACTACATCTTCTTTAGCTACTTTTTTATTAATATTTATATAATGATCTCCTGCTATTGCTCTAATGTCTTTTTGTCCTACTGATATTGAATACCCACTTTGTCTCATATTTTTCTACCTCCTATTTAAAAAAATCATTTAATGTTTCTGTTCCTTTCATTTGCTCTGCTTTTTCTTTTGCTAATCTTTCTCCAATTTCCATAGTGTTTTTCTTTTCTTCTTGTCCACCACTTCCAGTATCTCCACCAGTGCTAAATGAACCTGTTCCTGGAATCTCTTTAGCAAATAAATAATCATGTGATGTTTTAAGTGGTTCTATTTGTTCTTTAAGACCTATAACAGAATCACCATCAACTTTAAGTTTATCTTTATCAATAAGTGCCATGATTAACTTTTTATCTTTAACATTAAAAGCACCTAATCCCTTTTCTAAAGCATTACTAAAATTAATATCAGATAACTGTTTATCATAAGTTTCTTTTTGAGTTTTATTATCTAACTCTAACTTCTCAACTTTTTCCTTAAGTCCATCAACATCCTTGTATTCTTCTTTGAGCTTAGATAATTGAGTATCTTTCTGTTCAGATTGCTTCTTATATTCCTTAGCCTGTTCATTTACTTGGTCGAATCTAATCTTTGGAATGAAGTTGCCTGAACCTATATCTTCAAAATCTTTTTTCCCTAATTCTTTTCTTTTATCTTCTGAAAGAGCATTAAATGCTTCTTCTCCGATAATGTCTTTAATATGTGCCATGTTTTAAGTCCTCCTTAATCTCTAATTACAGTTTTTAGCGTGCTACTGAACCACGTTAGAGTATTATGCTCAATTATTCTTTAGTGCCTGCAATTAAGCTAAAAAGGCGAAAAAATAAAGCCTTATTTTTAAGACTTTAAATAATAAAATATAACATTAATTATTACTGCTAATATAGAGCCTATAATTAAATTAATGATACCTTGCATTACTTCTCATTCTTTCCAAGAACATTTCTTTCAATTCTATCTTCTACCCTTCGGTTCATCCACATTAAAGCTTCTTCAATATGAGTTAGTGCAATTGCATTTTCCCTTGAACTAAATGGTCCTGTTTGAAATGCCTTTAATCTGTCTCTTACTATTTCTAATAGATCCGTATCAATTACTCCATGTGTTGAACCTTCTTCATTTCTTGGCCCTTTTTGAAATTTAATTGTTTCATAAACATCATAATTTCCTTGACTATCCATAGAATAGCTTTTAATTTCATATTTATGATGTGCTCCTCCTGGTCCAACTTCATCAGCCACATTAATAAAATTTAATTTTTCTCTCTTTTGGATTGTACTTAATTCTTTCATCTTTCAATTCCTCCTAAATAAAAATAAGCCTATTAACGCATAGACTAAACGAGATATGTGGATCACCTTAACCTTTCCTGATTTCTTTATAAAATTGAATGATTATAGTTATATATGCAATAACCATGTCTATCTTAAGAAGAATAATATCTTTAATAAAAAAGGATAACACTAAAATAACTGTCCATAGAATCGCACATATAATATAAATTTTTCTTATATTCATATAATTACCTTTCTGAATTATTAATGTTCTTCAGTGCTATTTTAATACCATTACATATATTTTTCTGTATCTCTTCTATAGATTTTTCATTACTTTCAATGTTTATATTAAAAGTATGTTCGCATATAGGATGTTTAGGCATTTTAATTCCTTTTGCTTCTGCATATTGTTCACCTAATGATTTACTACAACCACATTTAGCATTTTCTAATACTTCAACTTCTTCAAAAGCTTTATTTAACTTTTCAAATTGTTTAGCAAAATAATCTACCATTTCCTCATTCGTTGCCCATGTACTACATTCTGCAAGTCCACTTTCATGTAAAAAAGCATGTATTATCTCATGTCTTATTACTTGTTTCTGATAGATTTCTAAATTGATTAAAGTATTTAGCTCTGTTTCTTCTTTATTAAAATCTTCAACAATTATTAATTTAACACTATAGTCACAATAACCATCACAGTTTGTTAGTCCTTTATCTTCTGATTTCTTTCTTTTTTCAATAGTCCATTCAGAACCTAGTATATTTACTTTACTTGACATCTCCATTCATACTCTCCTTTCATTAATTTACTCATAGCCTGTTTATGAACATTTATATTATCTTTTAAAGCAACATTAAGTACATTTTTAAATTTTCTTGGTAAATTACTATTTAGTGCTACTCTAATTTTTTCAATATTATTTTTAAGCTTTCTTGTCTTTGGATTATCTAAGCAAATAATATACTTAGCGCCACACTTAGGACACTCAAAGTAAGTTTCACTTATCATAGCACCTAAATACTGTTCTTTCATTTGTGGTTCAAATTCATGTTTGCAATTTATATTCTCACATTTAACATTCATCAATACCCCTCCCATTTATTTTTTAAAAATTTCTGCAATAGTGGCTATACAAAGTGTGATAGTTACACAGATTATTATTAATTGAAATGCATCCAAAATTATCACTTCCTATTTTTATACTTTTCTACTTTTTTATTTTCTTTTAAATATGTAAACTTACATACAAATAATCTTATTTCTCCTGCTGATATAACTGTTCCACATTCATTCATAAAACATTTTGATATTGTAATAATATTATTAATGCTACAGTCCGGATCATTATCTTTAACTTCGAGTGTAAATCCTCTTCCTAAAAGTTTATAAAAGTCTTCTTTCCTAAAATGTTCTTTGGTTTTCTCTTCGTCTATGTCGTACATTACTATAATGCCTTTGCTTATCTTATCTCTATCTTTGAGGATTATAGACTTCACATTTGTGCCAGCTTTAACACCATTAATTCTCAAACTGGTATATGTTGATAATTTAACTTCATTTCCACTTAACATTAATTCCACCCAACTCCTTTTTATTTTATGTTCATATTTCATAAAGTAGAGTAGACTGTCGGCAATATAGTAACTTGTCCTGTATTGCCTTTCTACTTTTTGAGCATGAAAAAAGCACCTGAATTACTTCAAGCGCTTAATCATATTTCTCACTATCTTTATTTTACCATATATTTTTATTATATATTCTCAACTTTTTCTCATTTTCTTCTCATTTTTCTTCATTCTTAGGAACTTTAACTTGCATTGTACCATCTTTCCCATTAACTTTTACATTCTGTTTAATAGGCTTAACTTCTTCTTTGTTAGTCCTGTCATATCCTTCGCACCATTTATCTAATTCTTCATTGTTTCCACCATCTACCCATTTATTAATCTTTGCTATTGCATCATCTATGTCCGATACTTCTTCTGTAAAGAAACATAAGCAATTAGGATGTTGAAGTGGTGTCTCATTAGGCTTATATACTTTTCCTTCTCTATCATCACATTCATCTTGTTTTCCATGCATACGTGCAGAATGACTGGCACTCAAATTCCATTTTAATCCTAAACTAAAGGGATTCTTTTTTGCATTTTGAATTTGTGTTTCTGCAGCGGCATGAGTGATACTTGTCCTTGCTAATCTTTGTGCATTATAAGAAATTTTATAACTATTTATCCCTGCTTTAAAACTCTTACTTACAATTCTTTTTTTAGGATTAACATACTTCTCTAACTCATTTGCTAGAGTTCTTACATTTGCACCACTAGCAATATTCGTTTTTATTAGAGTATCAATGTTTTTTCCATTTTCTTTTGTAATATTCCATAGTCTTTTACTAAGTGTTTTGCCATCTTCATAATATCCTCCAGATATAAGTGTTCTTACAGCATTATCAGATATTTTTGTAATATTATTCTTTAGTCTATCACTTATATGTCTATTGGGTGCAACTTGATCTGCAAAATCTAATATTACCTTTCTTTGTATATAAGAACTTTCCCAAGTATTTTCTAGAATATTATTGTTAAGATTTTCATACAGTTCTTTAGTATAATTATTGATTATCTTAGCGCAATCTATTTTATGTGTTTTAGTTCTACTATCTGGCATATCAAGTATATCATCAATAAGTTTGCTTGCAGCTTTACTATATATTTCTATTACCTGTTTTTCTTGTGCAAGTGTTAATTTAAGTACTTGTTTTCTAGCTTCAAGTATTTTCTTTTTATAAGAATTCATAGTTTTCACCACTATTCTTCATCAGCTTCTAATTCATTGTCTATATTATCTATATCACTATTAGTTCCATTAATCAGCGTATCTTGTGCTTGATTTAATAAAGCAGTCTCTTCTAATATTTCATCAAACGCTTTTTCATCATCCTCTTCATCCGAAAACTCTTTAATATAAGATTTTCTACTTCTAACATTGCTATCTACTTCATCCATTGCAAGCTTTTTCTTTTCGCCTAAATCATTAGGAATAGGATAGTTTTGTTTTATGAGCTTAGTATATTTCAAATTAATCCATGCTTTATTAAATATACCTGGATAACATACAGAACCTACTTCTATAATAAAATTTATTAAAGATAATAAAGGCTTTTCCCAATCATTAAACTTCTCTTCCATTCTAGCAATTAAGTCATTGTACAAGTAAATCATAGCTTTTGATGATGGTATGTTATTTAAATCACTTATCTTAGGCATATCTAAAGTTTCTTTCATGTCGCTATCTGCTCTATCTAAAAAAGAATTTATTGCTTCACTATTGCCTATATTATATTCTTGTCTTTGAATAGTAGCTTGTTTTCCTCCTGCTAGTGCTTCATCAGATGTTCTTATAGCATGTAATGCTCCTGGTGCAACATTTAATTTATTTACATCCTCTTCTTTTCCATCTACTATAGTTTCAGTACCAAACATTTGAAACCTTAAAGCATCATCAAAATCTGAATTTCTTTTATTGTATTGATTTTGCGGATCTCTTAAGTCAGTTATATCACTTTCACCAAAGGTATTATTCAATTCCCCGCCGTTTCTTATAAGCCAACAGGGAATAATAGAAAATCCTGTGTCATACTCAACTGTTTCTATTAAATCTGTATTCTTATAAATTTCTTTTCTGTACCAAGCTTGAAGTGCCTTAGTATTTTCATCAACTTTATAATAATAAGTATGAAGATAATAAATCTTGTCCTTATCCTCTTCTCTATAAACATTCATTTCATCTTCTTCAAAGAAGATAGCTTTCAGTAACTTTCCATTCTTCTCTTTATAAAAGAAATTCTCTATACTCTCATATTTGATTGTAATAGGTTGTCCTGGATTAGCTTCTGCTCTTAGAAGTGCTCTTTTCTTTATAGTTGCTTCTAAGAAAGCTTTTCTAGTATTATTCCAAAAGCTATTATATTCAAATACATCCTCTATAAACTTCCTTAACTCTTCACACTTCTCTTTATCCTTCAAATCATCAGCTTTAAATATAAGTGTAGGTTTCTTGCCAAACATCCAACGTGCTTGTTTCTTAAGCAATGGCTTGACTTTATTTCTAATATCTTGTGTAGGTTCATAATCAACATTATCATCTATTGGCCAGTTTTGACCGTATAAAGCTGGATTTTGTTTTGCTTTATTTAAATCTATAGATTTACCCTTGTAAAAATAATAATCAACAAAAACTCTTTTTCTTTCTGCTATTTCATTGTCAGGCAGCTTTAATAATGTATCTCTTATATTCTTTGCTTGTTGTTCCATTAAAATACTGTTCCTCCTCTTCCATATGGATCAGTAGTTGCATTTTTTGCAACAACTCCTTTTCCTTTTTCATATACTGAATCGTCATATTTGTGTTCTTTAAGATTAGATACCTCATATCCATCTAATGCATACCAAATAGCACTAAATGTATGTGGATCTATACTGAATTCATCCTCAATTATTTCTCCATCTTTATCAACTGCATACGTTAAATCTTCTAATTCATCAATAACATCTGTGCAATCTTCAGAACAAATTATCTTTTTGAATCTCTTTACTTTCTTAGTATTTTGTAATCTACTTCCTGGTGGTTTTGGAACACCTCTCATGTTGAAACCTTCTTGCCTATAATATTTAATAGTCTTAGGTTCTGCACTATCTGCTCTTATTAACTCTTGAGTACCTTTAAACTCTTCTATTTCAACTGATGTTCTATCATCTGTCATGTGGTTTTTATAATATTGCCAATAAATATACAATATTTTATTATCATCATCTATTGCTAATCTAATTAATGCATTGTAGGATTTTTCAAATCCAAAGTCCATTCCAACTCTAGATATTAGTTTCTTAGTACTATGCATCATATTTAAAACCTCAAAGTGTTGTTTCTTTTCAAACTGCGGTAATACTTTTAATCCATTAACACCAAACTGACCTTTTCTTGCAATTCTCCACAAATCTTCATCATGAGATTTTAAATCATCAAGCTGCAATATATAAGATTTGGGCAAAAAATAATTATCATCTGCTAATGAGTGATGATAATATGTGTTATTCTTTATAATTATTCTTTTTTTGTATAGTTCCTTATCATCCAACGCAAAGAGTTTCCTCTTTTTATCTATAAAGAAATACTTATAGCACCAGTTGCTTTTTGATACTGGATTAGTAGTTAATATCATGTGTAACTTTAATGTTGGATGTCTTAATCTTCCTAATAATTCCTTAAATCCTTCATATTTAACCTCTGAACATTCTTCAATCCATACAATAGAAACATTGTTTATTGATTTCAACTTAGCTGGTTTATCCATACCTTTAAATATTATCTTGCTACCATTAGGAAACCTTATCTGCATTGGTGAAGTCTTACATTGAATAACATCATCAAGTTCCATTTCAGTTATAATTTCTTCTAACAACGAATAACATGAATCTCTCATAGTGTCATATACTTCTCTAACTACTAATGCTGTTCTTTTCTCTTCTAATAGCTTAAGAATAATTTTAAATGCAGTATTATATGATTTGCTTGATCCATAACCACCAACAAGAAAGTAAAATTTATAATCCCAATTAAATATATAATCTTCAAAGTGTGGATTAATCTCTCTTTCAATGTCCATGCTTAATCACGCTCTTTTCTTTTGATTACTATATTTATTTGTTCATCCTTATCTTTGCCCTTTATCTTTTCCGTTTCAGCTTGTAGCTTAACATTTTGTAGCTTCTTATTCTCAATATCAAGTTGAATCTTTTCTTCATCAGATAATAGGTTACAATGTTTAGTTAAAAAGTCTAATGCCTTCATCTTATCTGCTAATTTGAATTTAATACCATCCTTGCCCTCAGATACTTCACCTATTAATGCTGTATCTACTAGAGTACTTTCTTTTAAATCTAAATAATTATATTCTTTGATTTTTTGTTCTCCTGTGTTTGGATCCATAACTGGTATATCTTTTCCATCCTTATCTTTAGTCCATGCTGGTCTGTATTTCTTACCAAACTTAACATAGTCACCTATATCTGCGAAAGCTATATCAATGTATTTTTGTATAACACCTCTTTTTAATGCTTCTTTATTTAGGTTAATTTCTGTTAGTTTATCTATTTGTTCTTTTATCTTAGTGTTTCTTAGTAGATTACTTCCATTAACCATTGCAGTCTCATAAGTACATTTATAAACTTTTTGGTATGCCTTAGTAGCATTAAAACACTTAGAGTATATAACGCAAAAGAGCCTTTGCTTATCGTTAAGTTCTTCATTCTCCATGACTTCTTTAACTTCTGCAATAGGCTCTTTATAATCATTACTTTTATTCTGCTTTTTGTTACATTTCTTTTTTGTAACGTTTCGCTTTTTATTTTGTAACGTTTCATTATTTTTATCATCCCAATTATATCTATTCTTCCATACTCTTATAGTACTTTCAGCTGTTTCTAATTTTTTAGATATATCTATAAGCTTGTAACCTTTTTTATAAAGTTCATGTGCTTCTTCTATCTTTGGATTCTTTTCTCTAGCCATATCTCATTATCACCACCTCGCTCTGCCCATATTATTACTTTCATATAATATAAACTGTTGCTAAATAAAAATAAGCTAAACATTCAACTACTATACTTAAAATAGCTGATGCAAAGCTTATTAATTTATTATTATTGTTTTTTATTTTCTTAGCACACTCAATTATATTTAATATATGTGTTATTGCTACTCCTATAACAAGTAGTGTCATTACATACAATTTATAACCTTCTTTCCTTTTTAGATTTATATATTTCCCTCTTAATTATCCTATTACGTTCTTTATAAGTTTCACACTTACTTTTCATTTCTTTTGCTGTTTTATATTTCTTACAGCCAAAACAGCATTCCATACATGGATTTTCTAATGGAGCTATCATTTTATCTTCTCCTCTCACTATTTTCCATACATTCTCTTATTCCTTTATATTGATCTAATGTTACTCTTTCTTCTTCACAACTTTTATATCTATCACATCCTGGATTATCTTTCTTACATAAACATCTTAGTTCTTTTCCTTTCCATCTTGTGTAGCATTTTACGTTCATCTTTCTCACCTCTTTCTGTTTCATTGAATAAAAAAAGAACCCTATTTCTAGAGCTCTTAACTTATAATTTTATTTTTACTAATTTAAATCAATCTGATTGTTATTTGAATAATTCTTTAAATACATTTTTCATCACATCAGCAACAATACTATTTCCTGCCATTTTATACATTTGGGTGTCTGATCTGTCTTTTCCATTATAAAATTTATCTTCTAATCCCTTTCTTACATTCCAATAATCCTTGTCTGTAAATCCTGTTGCCCTCCATGTTTCTAATGGTGTTAGCTTTCTAACTCTACATTGAACTATTTTAGGTATACTATCACTTCCAGTAACTATAGTAGGAGAACATCCTTCTGTTGAAAATACTCTTTGGTTCATTTGTAGCATATTAGGATTGTTTATTTTACCTACTCTAACTAAACCAAATTTAGAAGGTTCTTTAAAATCTACTATCTTTCTATTTATATTTGATATGAATTTTTTAATATAACTATTATCTTTACAGTAATACTTTTCATCTATATTAGATTTTTCAGTTATATCATTTAATATTTTTACTTCATTTAGTGGTTCTGGAAATTTAAATGTCTTATTATCAATGTCCTTTCTAATAGATACTATAAAAACTCTTTCTCTACTTTGTGGGCTTCCATAATCTTTACTATTAAGTACTTTCCAATATGAGTTATATCCTAACTCGTCTAACTCTTTTAACATATTATTGAAATCATCAATGAACATCTTACTTACTAAATTTTTAACATTTTCAGCTACAGCATATTTAGGCTTTTTATCTGCTATAATTCTTAATGCTTCATATAAAAGACCTGATCTTGTTTGTCCAGCAATTATTCCTCTTTTTTTACCGGCCAAAGAAATATCTTGGCATGGAAAACCATATGTCATTAAATCAAACTCTCCTATATTATTTGTATCAACTTTAGATATATCACCTAAATTCATTTCTTCTTTAACATCATGTAATAAACTATAAGCATAGCTTGCAAATTTATCTATTTCACAATAATTTACTAACTCATAATTTATATCTAAATTTTCTAATGCTTTTTCAAATGCTCCTATTCCACTAAATAAACTTAATATTTTTATCATTATTGTTCTCCTTCATATTTATTTTTGATTAATCATTTGTAAATTAAAAGATACCTATACATTTATAGGTATCTTTCTAATATAAAAGGGTATTGAGAATTTATGAGAGGTTATATAATAATAACCAAAGGTATCTTATAAATAAGGGGTCACGCTTTACTGGATACCTCTTACTTATTATTATATCTCTTTTACGTTTATGTTTACTGTCAACTTTCTTTCAACTTCTTATCATTAAATTAACTTTGCTATTGTTTTTATAACTTGTCTATATTCATCTTGTTTTAATGTCTCGTCTTTTAAATTTTCATTTTCCTCTTTTAATGTTTTTATCATTGCTGCTTGGTGCCTTGAAAAACGTTTTGCATCATTTAATTGTTTTTCTAATTCATCACAGTTAGCAGCTAATCCTCTTATATGGTTTTCTTTATCTTCTAAAATCTCTTTTTGATTTTTTTCAACGTCTGATAATATATCTTTTATAAAATTTTCTATATTACTTTCATCAATAAAAATTTTTCTATCATCAGTTTTCCACGCTCTTATAATTGAATCTATATTACTTTTATTCAATTTTATTCCTCCTATCTACATTTCCAGTTGTTGCATTTTACACAACAACTGGATTAATTTAAGTCTTATATATCTAAATCCAATGCATAAATCGGGCCACATTTAATACTAGTTCACTTCTTCTCCTACTTGCTGTAGCATCACTATAATTAAGTTTCATAGCTATTTGTGGAATAGATAATTTATCTTGATATTTATATTTTAAAAATAACTGAAGCTCATTTGTTAACATTCCTATATTTTGTTCGATTCTGTTATTCTGTAATCTTATCCTTCTTACTTTTCCCTTTAGCTTGTTTAATCTTCTTATATAATAAGATAGCTCCTTCTCTAATTTATCAATAGCATCCATTATCGCTTTTTCTGCATAGCTTGTACCAGCGCTTGATGTTTGAACTCTTTCACTTATGCCTATTCCACTTTGGTGATAATCTATATTTACGTTAGTTGTTGCTATATTTTCTTTGGTTTCCCTTATATTTTTTTCTAACTGTTCAATTTCAGATTTCATATTTCTCATTTCAATCTTATCTGAATAATATCCCTCTAATGTTTCTTCTACTTTTTTATATACATCTTTAGAAATGTATATATTTTCTTCTTTTCCCATAGGCTAGACCTCCTAATATCCCTTTGAATTTAAATCATTTTTTCCTTTTACAAATACCGTTCTACTACTTGTATAAATCCACTCAACTATATCTAACATATGTTTAATTCTATCTTTAAGTGGAACATCTTTAGGTATCCCACGCTTTTCACTTGTTCTTATTTCATAGAAGATATAGCTCCATCTTTCGTATGCCATTAATGCTTCTTGATGAAGTCTGAATGCTTCTGCATAATCATTATCATTTAGCATTTTAAACCTAGATAAAATATCACTATATACTTTTAGATCTTCTTCTTGTATGAATTTACAATTTAACTCATTCATACAATCCCTCCTTCTTTGAATTACTAAGGCATGTCTACTTGCAATTAAGTTTGTACCGTGCCTTGTAATTCTGTTTTTATTTGCAAGTTTGTTTTATATAAATGTCATGATAAGTAACTGCAACTGCATATGCTGCCCAAATATCAGCTTTAAATCCATAGAAGAATCCTGGTTCTTTTTTAGTACCTTTTCCATAATTCTTTTGTCCCTTTGCAAATCTATCTACTAAAGCTTGTTTAATTGTTGCATCATTTGCTTTCATGCTTTGACATAAATTTAATTTTTCATCTTTTCGATAGATGTATTTTATATCTTCTTCTGTACATCCTAATCTAATTAGTTCTTGCTTAAATCTACCTATCCATACGCAAGTTTCAAATACTTCTACACCTACTGGCATTCCATAAGAAGCTATCATTTCAATAGCAATATTTATATTTTCATTTCTTTTCTCATATTCTGACATGATACAATCATTAATAATGTGTATTAAATCATAATTACTAACTTTTCCTTTGTCCCATATTTCTAAATTTTCACCTACAATTACATATCCACTTTCTATATTTCCTGGATCTATTGCTAATATCACTTTCTCACCTTCTTACATAGCTATTTGATTATTTACTAATGTTATTTCATCTTTAAGAACAAATGGTACTTCATATTTATCTACTATTTCCTTGGCTATCTCCAATTGACTCCTTTTTATTGCTTTATAGCTATTAACTTCAAACTGTCTTTTTATCTCTCTTTGTATATCTCCAAATACTCTAGCTCTTAATGATTTATCATAATAAGCTTTCCTGTTATATCCTCCCAAACATTTAACCGCCTTCTTTTTAACTGCTTTTTGAAGTTCTTCGCAGTCTATATTGAATAATGGCATATTATCTTTTAGGTCCTTTACTTCATTTTCTAGCCTTTGTTGCTTTCCATCTATCATAAAAATGGCTTGTAATTCCTTAGATATTTTAGGAAGTTGATATGATCCTGTTTTTCTTACAGAAGGAATAACTTCTGTTGCTAACCACTTTTGGAAATCTTGTGCTGCTTTATTATTTGCTTTCATTCCCAACATATAGAATAAACTTTCTGGAATATAATCATCTTTCGCAACATCTTGCGAAAATCCAAATTCCTTAATATACCCGTTGATTGTTCTCCATCTTGGATATATCTTCCCAGCTTTTTCTTCATACCATCCAAATCCTATTGCAGTATCCTCAGCATTAATTGAAATACTTCCATCACCATTTTGAATTGTTCTAACTTTTAACTTTAAATTTTCATTATTAAATATTTGTATATTACTCATTTATTTTTCTCCCTCCTATTATCAATTAATTATCATATGATAATACAAAACTAGTATCGTAGAATTTTTATACTCTCATATTTAGTTTTTTTACTTTTCTATATAGCTCATAACATTTTTAATTATCATATTCACACTTCCATCACCGTTAGGAACTATATCGAATTTATCCTGGTCATTATAGGCTGCGTTTGATATATATATATATATTTCTCTGTCTATATTAAGTCTTACTTTTTTAACTTTCTTCTCAACATAAGTCTTGTCTACTCCAAATTCTTCTTCACAACTTCCAGCCATATACACTTTAAAATTGTCTGCGGCTCCTGGTTCTTTTAATACTTCTTTTGCAACTTCTTCTATATTTATAATGTCCTCTTCTATAACTTTATTTTTAAAAGAATCTCTTATTTTTTGTTGATCCTCTGCACTTTGCACATTTTTTCTTATCCAAGTCTCAGAATTATTTATAAAATTCTTTGTATTATCTCTTTCATTAGTTATAAGTGTTGAGTACAGATAATCTGCTAATAAATAATTAATTCCTAACTCTGTATCTTCCTTTGTCCTCTTTTTCTTGTCTAGTACATAAAGATTAAATAAATCATCTTCTCTAAAAGGTTTTATAAAAGCAGCTTTTTCAATTTTTTGACCACTTCCAGGAAGTCCTGCTGTTTGTTGTACTATTCCTACCCCTATTTTTTCATCTATAAATTGAATTTCATGAGTAAAATTCTTTACATAGTCAAGTTTTAAAATTCCAATCATAGGCCCTTGATCTGTAATTATGGAAACTATTATTAAATCACATGAATCTATGCTTTCATCCATTTGCATAATCGCAAACATTTGCTTTGCTAAACTTTTAGATAATCCTATAAAATCATCATCTATTCCATTTAGATAATCTTTTATAGTTTCCTTTACTAAGCTAGTACCTGAATTAAATTTTGCATATTTAAGTTCATCATCTTTAAGACACTTCTCTATATGCTTTAATAGAAACTTATACACTTCCTCATTTAGTTCTAAAGTAAATTCATTTAAAACTGGTTCTGCTGCATTTCTATCTAATACATGAATTACAGCTTGATTTATATTAATGTCATTTATATATTCCATTGTTTTTCCTCCTAAAAGTTAATTAAACTACTAATCTTCTATATTCATTTTTAAGATTCTCCTGACTCAATTGGGCATAAATTTGAGTTGTAGTTGGAGTAGTATGTCCCAATATGCCTTGTACTCCTTCAATTCTCATTCCTTGATTTAGCAATCGTGTTGCTTGAGTCCTTCTAAATTTATGTGCATGAACTCTTTCTGTTACTCCTTAACGTTCTTTAATCTTTTTTATTGTTTTTTGAAGGGATCTAACCCCTAAAGTTCGATTATGAAATTTTTCACTTATAAATAATGAATTATTATCATCATCTCTATCTTGCAAATATTTTTCTAATGCTAATTTAGCTCTAGTTGAAAAATATACAATTCTCTGCTTATTGCCTTTTCCAGTAACTTTTATAGATTTTTCATGCCAATTGATATCTTGTAATTTAATGTTTTGTATTTCACTTATTCTACAGGCTGTACTATCTAGCAATTCAAACAGTGCCTTTTCTCTTTCTGTTCTGCAAGCTTCTCTTAATTTCTCTAAGTTCTCAGCTTTGTATCCTTCAAGAATAACTTTAGGAACTTTAGCTTGTTTTAATTTAAAAGCAGGGTTTTTTATTATATATTCCTCATTTTGCAACCATCCAAAGAAGTTTTTTAAACAAGTTATATATCCATTAACAGTACTAGGTTGCTTTCCTTTGCCCAATAGAGCTAAGAACATTCTCAAGTCCATTGTTGAAATCGTGCTGCATGGTTTAGTAAAATATTGATCTAACTTATTAAGAAACAATCTGTAATTATATAATGTTTTACTACTTAAACCTTCCAATCTTTTGCAAGCAAGATATAATTGAGCCTTTTCCTCTATATCGCTACAAACTAAATCTGTACACTTAGTTTGTACTTCATAGTTATACAAAGTCTCATCTATAGTTTTCTTAACTTCTAGTTGTAAATCCAATTTATGCTCTAAAAAAGGTAATAACAATGTTAATTTTCCCACTAGCTTTATGCTTACTTCTTCGTTCAGATTGCTCATTCTTTCTTCCTCCCTGCTTAAATTATCTTTAGATTTTAAAACATACTACATTGGCCTTCTATCTCTTTTCTCTTAGCTTTACTTTCACCTATCCACCATCTATAAATTTCTTCTCCAGTTTTCCATTCAGTTTCCATTCCTTTATTTTTTCTATATTCAAGCATATGATTAAATGCCCTTATATAAAGCCTTTTATAATTAGGATATAAAGCTAATTCTTTTCTTTGGTTACTACTTAAAGGACATCCAATACAACCTATTCTGTTAAATCCTTGGTCATATAATTTACAATAAGGAATATTATTTTGAATAATATAGCTCCAAACTTCTATCTCTGACCAATCTACTATAGGTCTAACCATTATTTTACCTTTGTAAAAATTAACCATTTGTTGTTCTCTTCTGTTTTTACTTTCTTCCCATCTAACTCCTGTAAAAACTGTATCTCCTTTTTCTCCTGTTCTTTCTTTTAGTTCATCACAACAATATCTAGCAACTCGTGTAGGCGGCAATGCTCTATTAGCTAATAAGCTCCACATAGTTTTTTGTTTCCCTTTTAATGGTCCACTTTTCCACTCATTATATTTTTTAAATTTTACTAATGGATAACCATTTTTCTCTGCCCAAATGTTAAACTCTCTAATAAAATAAATTAATTCTGGTGGATCCACACTTGTTGGTGAATATATTGGAATAAATTTAATTCCACTTCTTACAGCTAACATGTAAATTGCTATGCTGTCTTTTCCGCCACTAAATGCTAATATTGATGTTCTGTTAGGATCTCTATTTTGAAATTCTTTAAATCGCATTATTGATTTAGCTTCTAATGTAGTTGTGCACACCAAAGGCTGATAATCAACTCTAGTTCTTACACCTAAAATTGATATATTGCTTTTTACCAATCCAATCACCCTATAAACTAAATTGCCTAGTCTATAAGGAAATGGTTATTTAGGCTTGCTTACTTATAGTAAGGAGTTCCTATCCATAAAGGAGAGTGCATTTTACGCTTTAACTCATATCTTTTTTCACAATTATAAAGTGGCTAACTTAATAATTACTATGCAACCTGGGTTACCAGGATTTGATTGAATTGAATTATAATTCTAAACATCTATAATTTTAGAATTATTTTTGTTCTCAACTATTCCTAGAATTTTTACATTAGTCATAGTTCTTTGCTTATTTGCCCAAACATTGAAGTTCCATTCTGCAACTGATTTATCAGTAGCAGATATTTTTCTTTGTTGTTCTCTGTAATATCCTTTTTTAGTTTCATAACTAAAGGTTATTACAAATTCCCCTATATAAATTTTATTAGGAATTCTTTTTATCTCTTCCATATTCATACTTCCTTTTGTGAAATTGATTATTTATTGAGAATAGATACTTAAGACAATAGTGTAGTAAGCATCTACTCCCTATTCATTTGTTATATTGCTTTATTCATATTTTTCTTCTGAAATTTCCACTGCCATAAATTTATCAATATCAAAATATCTTCCTGTTGTAATAAATGGTGGCTTAATTCCTATATAATTAAATCTTCTAATCTCACATAAACTAATAATGTCATCAATAACATACATACTTGATTTATTTTCTTTCAAATACTTGCTGAAATCATCATAATTAACTAAAATATAATCTTTGTTATATTCATTTTTCTTATTAACTTTAGACATGATCACAACATATTCGTTACTTGCAAAGTCTACCTTTACTACTTTTCCAATAAAATCAACCATTTCTTTAACTCTCCTTTTCTACATCTGTTCTTAGTATATTGTAGCTTATTCTATTCTCTCTATTTCACATGATGTAGTAACACAATCAACTTTTTTACCAATTATATATTGAAGTACATCTTCAATATCATCTATTAATACACTTTTAATAAATGAACTTCTTAATGGTAGTTCTGATACTGTTATTGGAAATGGTATATCTAATCCCAATTTATTTGATGTTTTTACAATAACCTCTACACGTTGCCTATCTTTACAAATAATATATTTCCATTCCTTATTTGAACGTTTCACTAATTCAGTAGTTTTCCCCGTTCCCCTATTTGCTCTTATTATCTTCATTTTACTTCAACCTTCCTTTACACCTACTTAGTATTGCGTATTACTTGTACAACAAAAAATACCGCAAATTCATTTTTGAATAATGCGGTATCTAAAACTTTATTATTTATTTAACTGTAATCCATTTTCGAACTAATTGTGTCTGTTCAAATATATCTTCTCTATATAAATCAGATTTTTTAGGAATAACTTCAATTCCTGCTCTTTTACAATATGTTTTAATTGTTTTTACATAATATTCTTCTGCTCTTGGATCAACAACTATTTCCTCTATAAAGTCTTTTGCGTTTAAATTAAGTTCTAGGTGGTTTTCTCCATACTTTACTTCTTTCTCTAACATATTTGGAGCATTTAAAGTTATTAATCGTACTTCTTGCTCATGTTCAAACTCATCTCGCTTAATTAACCCTTCCCTAAAAATCGGATTAACCGAACCACGTTCATTACAATAATTCAAACCATCAATTAATTTTTTATAATAAAAAATTTTATCAACTGCATAATGTTTAGGTCCTTCTAACAATTCAAACTTCTTTATAGTAGTTCCAATCTTGATACCATCCTTAGAAGTAGAATATATCCTCCACATTGCATCTGATTCTTTTTTACTTGTCCAACACTGAGCAAATAAGTCAATTCCTGAAGAATATCCTGCTTTAGATATTTTACTATCATCAAGTTGCGTTGGTAATTTTATTGTTGGTGCTTCCCATGTATCATCCCATGATGATATTCTAGTCAAATAAGTTTTGTTATTTTCAATAAAATGCATGAATTGTTTTAAGCTCATATACCTGTAAACTTTCATTTCAGGATCTAAATTCTGCCCTATTGTAAATCTATCAGGAATCATGAATCCCCCTCCTCATTTCCAGTTATAACAATATATTACCATAGTTTATTACACCGCACTATTCAATTTTCAAAGATCAATTTATATTTACTATTTTTGAAAAATCCATAAATAGCTATGTGTTTTTCTTGCATGTTGCTGCTTATGAATTGGTTTAGGCTTACTACTATTCACTAATATAAATAAGTCTTTAGCATATAATCCTAATTTATTTGCTATATCTAATATCTCTATATGGCTCCATCTTTGCTTACCTCCGCATATTTCATCTTGGCATTTACAAAGAATATATCCATCCTCTTTAGTTATTCTAACAAGTTCTTTCAATCCATCTTCATAAAGCTTTATTATCTCTTCATGAGTTGTAAATCTAGTTGTGTTATAGCAATCCACCATACCTTTTAAATTTGTAATTCTTGCATACGGTGGATCTATTACACTATGGTTAAATGAATTATCTTTATATGGCAAGTCCCTAAAATCTGTACCAGTTTTTAAGTCAGTTCCAACTACCTCATATTTACTTAAGTCTATTTCTCTCCAAAAGACACCTTTGCCATAAGTAACATCTGCAATTTTATCGCCTTCATTGAAATATAACTCCGCAACACTTTTTATTAATCCTGAATTTCTTCCTTGATGAACTGTATATATTGGAGTATCTAATTGCTCCATATTCTCACCCCCTAGTTAGTACGCACTTTCTACAGTTTGCTCCCGACATTAATGTCAGCACCAGAACTTAGTATTGCGAACTATCGCAAATTCATTTGCTTACTCATAAATTCACCATACATATTTCTCATGCTATCCCAATCAATACAACCCATGTTTTTCACTATCCATAATCCACCCCATACAATAGCAGATTTAATTTCAATCGGTTTATCCTTTCCACCTTTGTTATATAGCCAATCTTCTAAATCGAAGTATGCACTCATAGGACGTTCTTTTGTTTCATATTGTTCTATAACTTGTTTTAATGCATCCTTTTCATATTGAAGAACTTCTACTTCACCTTTTTCAATTTTTTCAAGTAAACTTTCTAACGTTGGTAATACTTCTTTTTTATCCAATCTTTCCATAAAGATTCCTCCTTAAATTTGATTCGCAAAATTTACATTTTGCCGACCTCGGCAACTCATTAAAGTATTGCGTAGAATTATTCTTCTGGAACATAATAAAAATGTTCTTTCCCTAACCTAATTGTTTTTCCTAATTCATCAACGGTTGTATAAGCTTCATCATCTTCGTTGATAAGATTATATTCTTTATTGGCAATTAATCTCACATTGTCAAATTGATCTTGAAAATCATATTTAGCCTTAATTTTAAAGTATTCTCTTGTTTCATCAACTTCACTTTTATTATCTTCATTTTTGTAATAATTGACACTATCTTTTGTAATAACTACAAACCCATCTCCGTCAATTACTTTCATTACTTCACCTATAGTTTTATTTTTAACTTCATTAACATCAATCATTTTTTATTTCCTTTCTCCGTCCTTTTTACAATATTAGAAATGTGAATCAATCTTTAATATTAATTCTGCTAACTTCATCACATTCTTTATATATCCCTAATTGACAACTAAATGTTTGTACATCAATATTTTCTCCATATTTTTCAATTAGCTTATTTAATTCTTTTACTAACTTTTTAGCTTTCATAAATTTCACCTCATAACTTTACAATGTATAAATAGTAGTATTGCGAATATTTAACTTGCTAATATTTGTTTAAATATGCTTTCAAATATGGTTACTGGAATACTATTACCAGATTGTTTATATAATGCTCGTCTGTTATTCACTTTAGCTGCATTGCAATAATCTTCATCTTCATATCCTTGCAACCTCCAGCACTCTAAATCTGTAAGAAATCTATATTTTCCATTACCTAAATCAATAACTTGTGCAGGACATCTATCCTGTCTTTCTGTTATTGTATAGGCATAATCCTTTATAACTGTTGCTCTATTAACCCCTTTAGCCCCTATTCCCCTTAAAATGCTTGGCTGTGTTACCTCATATTCTTCTGATACATTGCTTTCAAGAAATTCAGATATATTTCTCATTGGACTTCTTTCTAATGTTTCAAAATTGAATAGCGTTCCATCTAAACAACTTATTGTAAAAACTCTATTTCTATTCTGTGGTAATCCAAAATCCATAGCATTTAGTACATCATATCTACTTGTATATCCTAATTTCTGCATTTCATCCAGGTACTTATTAAAATGATGTTTCATATGTTTACTAAGTACATTTTTAACATTCTCCCATATAACAATTCGTGGCTTCCACATTCCCATCTGCTGTATTATATGGATTGTTTCCCACATTAAACTGCTTTCCGTTCCAGAGCCTTCGTCTGCTCCTTCTTGTTTTCCTGCTATGGAAAAACTTTGGCAAGGCGAACCATGTATAAGAATATCAGGCTTAAGATTATAATTTACAACTGATTGTGTCTTGTATGCCAAATCTTTCTCAAACATTGCGTTGTAACTTCTTACTGCCTTTTCATCTATCTCAACATAATCTATTGCCTTAACATCTATTCCTAAGTTTCTTAATGCTATTCGTGGGCTTCCTATCCCACCAAATAGCTCTAATATTTGTACCACTTAATCACCTCACTATTGTTCGTTAAATCTACATATTGTGTATTAGCATTCAACTGTATCTAAATATAATTCTGAATAATAACCAGTTCTTACTTCGCTTGTAATATCAACCAGCTTACGTATTGGCATATCATCATCACTAACAATGAATACTTTCATATCATCAGGTAAATCTTCTATAAACTCTCTAATATCCTTTACTGTTAATTGCTTTTTACTATCATTCAATTGTTTCTTTATAACTTCAGCATCTAATGGTTTTGCTGTAAATGTCTTTATGCCTTTAATCATTACTCTCTACCTCTCTTTTATTATTTTTAATTTTCTTCTCTGATTCCTTGCATACAGGTCAATATAATATTTACTCATTTTAAATTCATCACATTCAAATCTAACTATGCTTTGACTTAATGTAGGATCATCCATTCCATAGAAATAACATTCGTCACAATTCCAACACGGTTCTTTTAACGTTCGTGCTTCTTCTACAGTTGTATTAGAAACATGAGTTTCACAATTTTTCATACACTTACTACATAAGCATTTATCGCATATGGTTGCATCATATGGTGGAATTATCTTTGGCTTTTCTTGTACTTCATCTTTTGCAAAGAAATTTAATTGCTCCAAATCTGATTTTTTATTCATTAAAATCAATTCCTTTATATTCTGAACTAACTAAGTTTCAATTTTGTGCTATATTCCTTATTGTGTATGTCTACTAATTTTTTAACTTTTTCTATATAATCAGCAAAATCATTTTTATCTTTTATAGCTTCATATTTTACTTTTGTTCCTTGCTTGCTTGTCTTATATATTTTCTTAACCTTAAATCCATCTTTGCATTTTTCTATATATAACCCTAATATCACCAAATCATAATCTTGCTTTTTATTTTCTTTAAATTTTAAATTAATTTTTGGATACGTTTCTGTAAATCCTAGAATTGAAACATCACTCATTACTCTGCCTCACTTTCACAAACTTCTGTAATTCTATCTTTTAATTTTTCTACTCTGTGCTGTAGTAGGTTAACAATTTGATCTACTGCTTTTTCAACATTATCACTCATTTGGTTTATCACACCTTTCAAATTCAATTACCCAAACATAAGGATTAGCATTAAATTCGTACTGTTCCAACTGGTCTTTTCTTAATGTACTATCCCATAAATCCTTCCATTCCATTAACCAGTGCTCACAAGCTTTTATTCCTTCCCTCTGTACCGTTTCGCAATCAATATCTTGAAGTCTTTCAACTCTCACATCAGTGACCTTAAGAAATATTCTTGCTGCATCTTTCGGCATATGAATTGATGGTTTCCAATTACCTTCATAAAATTCACTTGGATTATTAGGATTATCTTCATCAGCTTTATATCCATAAAACTGTGCTAAACAACAATGCTCACCTTGTCCTATTCTTTTCTTATACTGCTTCCATGTTTCTCTTACATAAAGTACATCTCCAACATGAAATTTACTAAATCTATTTATATATTCATCTAGTTGCCACCATACACATCCATGAGTATAATCTTTGATATACCAGATATTATCTCTTTCGTTAAACTCTTTCCAAAGTCCATATCCACAGGGTTCATCATTACTTGGAGTTCTCTTAATTACTCTTCTAGTACAAGTCTTTCTACCGTCCAATATAGCTTGAACCATTGCTGTGTTAAATAAAATTGGTTTCATTATTGCTCTACCTCCATAACTAAAGTTCCACCTGATAAATTTTTCTGTAATTCCTTAAGATGCTTATCACATAAACATCTTTTAACATTTACTTGTGGCAAATTTACATCTACTACTGCTCTATGAAAACAGCCTTTACTGCAGCATAATCCTAGCTTAGTTTTAATAGCTGCATTCAATACTATTAGCTTATCTTTCATTGCATCTACACCCTTTCTGACTACCAGCTTTTACTTTTTGACCTGTTTTTGAAATCAACACATTTTTCATATGGCCATGAATCTTTATTTCTTGCAAAGACTGAATAGCCTAATCTACTTCTTTTAATTACAGATTGACCTTTGTAAATTTCTTTCTTAGCATCATCTCTAGCTATTTGATAAGCTACTTTTTGAAATTTATTCATCTTTCTTCGTCCTTTCTGACTAGTCTTCGTCAACATTTTCCTCATATTCTTCTTTTGATATTGGAGTTATATACTTAAGTTCGCCCTTAACTTGTCCAGCTATTGCCTTGCTATATCCTTCTTCAAGCTTTTTCATTTGTTCATCTGTAGGTGGCTTTTCTACTGTTAATGTACAGCAAGAAAATACTTCTCCATAATTGCCATTTTCATCTATTGCCATTTTAAGTTCTTTACCTAATTTAAAATAAAATTTTAATTCAATCATTACTCCACTTCACTTTCCATAATTTCTTTCTTGAAATTTTCTAGCTTTTCAATTTCCGCCTGGTGCTCTTTGATTTTTATATCAGTTATCTTTAAAGCCATAAATTTATTTGAATTAGAATAAGTTAATGAATAATTACCAAAGGAGCTGTATATATGCTGCTTTGATACTCCAAATTCTTTGACTATCATTTCATAACTATATCCAGTTAAATCTTTTAACTTTTTAAATAACTCATTTATTCTTGCCATTTTCTTATTTCCTCCCTTTGTTTTATTCTGTCAACTCATTCTCTTATTTCTTTGTTTCAAGTCAATTATTTACTACGCAATATCTGACTATTGTAAAATTAAAACGGCATGTCCCCATCATCTACTGGAGTTAAATCTTCTTCAAAATTCATATTATCAAACGGATTATTAGATGAATTATTTGAACCTCCTGAAGTATTTGACTTACTTAAAAACTGAACTTCTGTAGCAACTACTTCAGTAACATATCTCTTAGTACCGTCTTTTGCTTCATAATTTCTTGTTTGAATTCTACCACTTATAGCCATTTGGCTACCCTTAGTCATGTAATTCGCAGTACTTTCAGCTTGTTTTCCCCATACAACTACAGGTACAAAATCCGCTTCTTTTTGACCAGATTTAGAATTATACTTATCAACTGCTAATGTTAAGGTAGTTACTGCTGTTCCAGCCCCAGGAGTAAATCTTAGTTCTGGATCCTTTGTTAATCTTCCGATAAGAACTGCTTTATTCATTTTTGTATTCCTCCAATATTATTAATTTTCCGCCCATGCTTGCTCTTACAATATCTTCTCTAGCGAATAGACCTTTATATTGTTTTAACGTCTTTAATAGCCTATCTGTAGACTTAGAATTAATATCTAGTATAGTCTGTACTTCTACTCTGCTAAAATAATCTTTATTAAACACAATCTCTAAATAATTTTGAAATTGTAATTTTATTGTTTCATCTAAATCGTGTCCATCTCTTCCATGATGTATTGAATAATGGCACTTCTCACATAAATCTATTAGATTCATTTTGCATTTAATTAATGCAGGTTGTTGACTTCTTTTTATTTTGTGATGCTCTGTTACTATTCCATTAATTCCGCACACTTCACAAGTTCCATACTTAGCCATAAAATCACCTACATATAATCAAACATTGTTTTAATTTCATCTATCCTAGCATTAAACGCTTTTAATTCTTCATGTTTATAAGCTTCTAATGCTTCTACATCTTTAAAATACTCTTTATTAGCTTGTACACCATTCAAACTTATCTTATATACTCCAAATTTAGCCTCAACAACTGTTTCTTTAGATATTATTTTGTGTTCATGTTGAATAGTCTTCTTGTTAATTTCTATAGGCTTTTCCACCTCTTTAGGTGTAATTGCATTGCTTTCTTTTTCAACTTCTGTATAAGCCTTTTTAAGCATTTTCCCCTTTTCTTTGTTGTTTCCAAAGTTAATACATTTTTCTGGATACTCTTCTTCCTTAATAATTAACCAAAGATTTGAAATATCCTTAGCTGGAATATCAAACTTCTTCTTAGCTTTTGTTATAGCATCTGATTTTAATGTACCTGCTGTCATTTCCTTTCTTAAAAATTGCTTTACATCTTTCTCGAATTTCTCTATTTTATTCATCCAATCCATCCCACTTTCTTTTATAAATTCTTTACTATCTTCCATATAGTCATAAGCTCTTTTAATAATTTTTTTGATTCCTTCTATGCTTAAATCCGTATAATCTCCTATTGCTGCTCCGTAGCAATTATCTAATGTGCTATTTATTAGCTCATCAAGCTTTTTAACCTCGTTTTTAATTGCATAAGTTAATAAGACTAATTCTTCTTGTGGTAATGATTTTTCCCAAAGCTCTAATTTCTTATCTAGCGAAAGCATATTATTCATCTTCATTCCATAACACTCCAATAGCTTTTATAACTTGCCATCCTCTATTAACAAGTTTCTTGTTATGTCTCCTGTTTAATTCAACTAAGTTCATATTTTTCTTTACTAATAGAACTAGAACTCTTATACATACTTGAATTAAATCTTGGACCTCTTCCGCTATATGACATAGATCGCTCTCTTCTATTGCTTCATCAAGTTCTCTATATTCTTCTTTAAGTTTTTTTCTTATAGACTCCCAGTTGTCTTTTTCGTTGTCTTCTTTAGTTTTAATGTTTTTACCTAGCTGCATGAAATTTAATATCATAAAATCCCTTCTTTCACAGCGATTATTTGCATAGCTTTTAATGCACTTTGTATAGTCAATCCAGCTTCTACATTCCTAACTGCTATCTCTATAAGTTCTCTTATCCTTTGTTCCCTATTACTTAATTCATTTTGCAAATTAGATATTTGAATATCTTTAGCTTTTATAACTCTCTTAAGATAGTTATTTTCTATCTTTGGATTTTGTTTTAACATTTCTTCTAAAACCTTTTGGTCCATTTCCTCACTAGCTTTTTGGACCTCTTCACTTCCTCTGCCAAATTGATCTATCTTTAAATGTAAATTTTCTCTAGTCTTTTCTACATTCATTTATTTCTCATTCTCCCAACTTAATAATTTCTTTTCTAAATCGTCATAATCATAATCTCTTGCTTCAAAGTTATTAAATCCACGAACTGAAATTGAATTATTTTGTGATTTTGATGCCTTCCAGTCTTCTTTTATAGCTGTTAATAATGCTCCAACTTTATTTCTAACTGTTTTCATATGATTTATTATTTGAAGTTTTTCAACAACAGCATCAACAACAACATTATTTTCTATACAATATTTTTTTATAAATTCTATATCTTGATTATTGAAATTTTTATTTAGAATTTCTTCTATATCTTGTTGTTGTTCTATTTCTTGTTCTATTTCTTGTTCTATTTCTTGTTCTATTTCTGGTGGACACTTTTCAGACATTTGTCCACTGCTTGTACTTCCAGGTAGACATGCTTCATCATTTTCTTTTTTTAACTGTCTTTGTTGTTGCTTTTTAAAAGCTCCTATAGATTTTGAACCTATCATATTTTCAACTTGGGTAAGATAAATTTCTCCGGTTGAAAATATTTGGATTAATCCTATTTTTTTTAGAAGTTCCATAGCTACTATAACTGTATCTAAATCAGTTTTAGTAATTTCAGATAGCTTTTTAGCATCATATGGTATCAATACACTTCCAACTTTTCTTATCAATATTCCATCATTTCTTAAAGACTTTAAACAAAGTTTTAAATAAAAATGACTATATGCTATTCCATTTTCCTGTTCTTCTAGCCAATCTATAGCTCCTTCTTCAAAAAAATCTTCTTTCAATTGCAACCAGTAAAATTTTCTATCTTTTTCATATTTAGCCATTTCTGCTATCCTCCTTAGTTGGGAGCTTATTTTATTTCTAATCCTGGCATTGCTGCATAAGTTTTAATTCCTGTAAGTTCTTCTACTTCTTCTTTAAACCTATTAGGATTACCATTCTCTCCACTTATATGGATAAGCATTATGTCTTTAGTTCCTTCCAAATTCCAAGTTCTAAGAGTTTCTTTTAATGTTTCTAAACTCATATGAGATTTAATCGTCCTTGCTCTCCATGCTGGTAATGTTAGTAGTACATCTTCTGAATAATTACATTCAATTAAAATGTGGTCCACATTTTGAAATTTAGATTTAAGATAATAGGTATCCGTTGCAAATAATAACTTTCCTATCTCTGGATGATATATTAAAAATCCTAAAGGTTCATTTACATCATGTTGTGTGTTAAATGGAACTACTAAAAATCCACCTATCTTATAGGATTCTGAATGTTTTAAATAATTTAATCTATAACCATAAGATGTATCTTTAAATTCAATTCCTGCTGCAGTTCCTTCACTCATATAAACATCAATTCCACTTTTCATTGCATCATTTACGCCTTTGCTATGATCTTTATGCTCATGAGTTACTAATGCACCTACAACCTTACTTAAATCGTAATTTAAAGTTTTTTTGATATTCTTGAAGTTTATTCCTAATTCAAGCAAGAGAATTTCTTCTCCAGCTTGAATAATATATGAATTTCCTGTTGATCCAGTAGCTACAACTTTAATCATTAGAATGGCTCTGTTTTCATTACAGTTTGTTTTACTGTAGGATTTTCATTTTTAGATTTTTCTTTATCGTCTTCTTTGACTTCTTCAATTTGAATATCAATTATTTCTTGATTAGCATTTTCTTTAATTTCTTGCTTTACTTCTTCATGTGTAACCTCAATTACTGTTGCAGGTTCTAATTCTACAGCTTCATCAGCTGAATATATTCCTAACAATAATTCTGAGCAATGCAATCTTCCAAAGAAACTAGCTGCCCTATATCTAATCATTACCTCAGGCATAGTCTTCCACTTAGAACCACTCTTATTTATCCATCCTTCCTCTTGTGCCATTTTCATAGTTATAACTGGACCTTTAATTTCATTTTCCTCATGGTCAAGCGTATATGCATAACAGCTTAATTTATCTCCAGAGCCATCTATCTTATATTGAAGCGGTTTAGCATATTTTTTAGATGTATTGATTAATGCACTTATGCTTTGTGAACCCCATGCAGGTCTCCCATTTACTACATATAAATTTTGCATTACCATAATAGGACTTAATCCAACTCTATTAGCAACATCTAATGCAATAAGACAATTTCCTATGTTATCATGATATTCTTTTGGTACTATTGTGCTGCTTGCAAGTGCTTTAGCCATTCTGCAAGTATTTTCAAAACCTTTTATGCTACCGAATGTATCTAAATCATTTGCAATGTTTGTCCCTTGTTGTTCTGTTAATTCTTTATTTTCACTCATATTATTTATTTACCCACCTTTACTTTTAATTCTTTATCCAAACTAACCTTTAACTTAATTAATTGACTATCTGTAGAACCTATTTCATTTACCGCTTCTGCATTATCTATAAATACAGGTGCTGACACTTTGTAATGTTCACATAAAGTATTAATAATGCTAAGTCCTGCATTTATTTGGCTAGCTGTATTTGCATTACTAAAGGGAACACCATTAATCAATGCTTCACAAGTTTCGCTTAATCCACCATTTACTTGTTGATTGAAAAGTTTAAATGTTACTACTCCTTTAAACTTTTTATTTATGCTATCTTCTAATAACTCAACTTTAGTTCTTATAAACTCTTCACCAAGATACTGTTGTCCTTCTAAGTCTGCTATTTTAATTTGATGTTCCTTTTCTTCTTGATTAAGCTCTTCCATTCTCTTCTTAAGTTCAGCATTAGTGTCTTTCTTACCTAATGTTTTTGTAATATCTTCTAATTCTTCTTGAAGTACTCTCTTTTGCTTTATAAGTTCTGTATTATCAGCACTTATAAAGTTATCTATTTGAAATTGTAATTCTGATATTTTAGCTTTTAGTTCCTCTTCTCCTTCAACATGAACTTCTTTGGTAATACTTAATCCTGTCTTAGTATTTTCTAAGTCCTCAAGTTCTTTTTCTAAATTTGTTTTAGAAGATTCTGAATCTATGATTTTTAATCTCAATTTTTCAGCTTTATCATCTAATTCTTTTGCTTCTATATCTAAATTTTCTATTTGAGATTTTAATTTAATACCTTGCTCTTTTATCTTTTCAACTGTATCAAACTTTGTTTTATTAAATCTTTCTTCTAAGTCCTTTTTAATTTCATCTATCTTTGAGTGATCATATTCCCTTCTGCAGTAAGGACAGTTAGATAAAGATTCATCAAATTCAAACACTTTATCTTCTTCACTATGATATTGCTTTAATAAACCAGACTTTTCATTAGTCTTGATATCTATAGTCTTTCTAATTCCAGTCGCATCTTCACAAGCTAAATCTCTTCCTCTTTCAGCTTCTTTTATGTTCCAAGCTATAGATTGCAATTCGTTCATAGTATTATTTATTTTTTTATTTATTTCTTCCAAAGGTTTATTGGAATTTTTTAATGATTCATTTATTTTATTTGCTAGTTCAGATTTAGCTTTATAAAGTTCATCTTGAAACTTTAACTTACCTTCATTAGCTTTAGATGCATCTGCTATTTGTTCATCAATAATGTTAATCTTACTTTGGATATATGATTTTTTAAGTTCCAATTTTGAAAAATCTACTTCTGCAATAGAGTTATTACATTCATCAATTCTATAAGGAATACTCTTTACTTGATCTTTAAGTTTTGAAATACTAGCCTTAGTTCTTTTGTTAAAGTTATCAATTCCATCAGTCAACAGCTTCTTAAGTGGTTCTAAACTTTTGTTATAGTTAATTACATCTTCTTCTGAAATATCACCAATAATGTCAAGTAAGATTTCTCTTTGCTTGGTCCAGTTAAGTGAGCTAAAATATAACGGATTAGTAATCATCTTAAACAAATTTTCATCTACAAGTTCTGATATAGCCGCTTGATATTCTTTTTGTTTTACTGGAATATCATCTATTTCATAATCTGTAGTGCAACCTTTAAGTTCTTCTTCAGCTTTTCCATTAGGCTTTACCCATCTTTCATTTAAAGTTCTTTTAAAAGTTTTTTCTGTTCCATCAACATCTAAATAACCTGTTACATAATGTTCTAATCCATGAATTACATCATTGTTTTCGTCTAATGTTTGGATTTCAAAATTCTTCTTATCATGGCTATCTTTTCCGAATAGTAACCAGTTAAATCCGTCAAATATAGTACTTTTGCCTGTTCCGTTTTCTCCTAAAATAGTAGTAACTGTTCCAAATGTAACTGTTAATTCTTTGATCCCTTTGAAGTTTTTAATTTCTAATTTTTTAAGTTTAATCATGTAATACCCCTCCTAATTTTCACAAGACTATGTTATAATCTCTTTGAATATATTTCTAAGTTGCTAAGTTTTACTTTGGTCGGTTTGCTTAGCAGCTTTTCTTTATCTTTTAACATCTGAAAGTAACCTATCAAATACTTTCATTACTTCATTCATATCATCTTCAAGTTTTCTAAATACATCTTTTGTTCCTTCTAAATTTCCATCATCTAATTGTCCTCTTACCTCTATAATGTCTTGTTTTGGATCGTAAATTGAAACCAAATTACTCACCTCCCTTAATCACATTAAATATAGGAAATCTTTTAATTGTAGTTTTAAATTCATCTTGTGCTAAGAAATAATTTCTTGAAATATTTATAATTTCAAATTTATTACTCTTATGCATGAACTCTTCGCCTATTCCTAAGCAAAACATTACTTACTCTCCCCTTTCTTGCCTCTCTAGCCTTTTCTCTATCTTTTGTTTCTTTAGCTCTACATTTAGGACACTTATATCCATTTTGAGGTATTTGAGCTTTTATGCTGATGTTCCAAAACTCTTTACATTTACAACACTTAGCTTCCATAACATTCACCTAAATATTTATTAGATAAATTAGTATTGGAATAACTGCTGCTACTGTAATAGATCCTTCCAAATCTTTTTCAGTACCTGCTAACTTAAATGTTCTTAAAGTTAAAATTGCAATAACTAATATTGAATAAAGATTTAAAAATATTTTTCCATCCTCCAACATTTTTTACCCCACCTTATTAAATTTTTGTAATAATATCCACTTACTCGCATAGAATATATTGAGAAAGTGTTTATATTTTTCCGATAATAAAAAAGCTGAAAATTACTGAATGTAATTGCTTTTAAGTTTTAGATGTGCTTGCATTCTATATCTAATATCTTGTACTTGACTCATATTTCAAAACAAAATCAATAATTTTTTGTTCTGCTATGGCAATAGCTTCTGGATTTATTATTCTAATTTTTACTCCATCGACAATTATTTTAGTTTTTATAATTATCACTCCTTGTCCTACTTATAAGCTCAAGCATTAATTTATAAGTAAGTTTTTCATTCTCACTCATTGTCAATCCCCTCCTTTATGGCTTTGATTATTTCTTCTTTAGGTTTTCTATAAACTTCACTAAACTTTTCAATTTTTTCAATATTAATTTTATATTTACCATTTTCTAAATTGTAAAGTTGTATTCTACTTATCCCTAATATTTCGGCTATTTTGCAAGTTTTAAGTCCACTTTCCTTTCTCATTTGCTTTAATTTCACTTTATCACCTCCCATGTACTTATTATAAACTCAACTTAACATTTTTGTTAAGTATCATTTTAAACGATATTTAACTATTTATGGAAAATATCTCCTTCTATCTACATTTTTCGCAATATTACTTTTATTTTCAATTTTACATTTTTGTTAAGTTTTATTGAATTTATCTCATTATATAGTGCTAAATAATTAAGTTTACTAAATAGCTTTACATTTTTGTTAAGTTTGATATAATGTAAATGAAAGGATTGATTCATTTATGTTTTATACTAGATTAGAAAACTATAGAAACAGTTTAAATTTAAATAAAAGAGAGTTAGCAGATAAATTAGAAGTAAGTGAAAGTTACTATAATATGATAGAAAATGGTAAAAGAAATCCTTCTAAAACTTTCATGATAAAACTTGTAAATTTTAGTAACAAACCAGAGGAATATTGGATTTATGGTATAGATGAAAACAATTATTTAAATTCAAGAGATGATCTTAAAAGCACTTTTGAAGCAGTTAAATTATTGATTAAAAGTAATGCCTTAAAAGAAGAATCAGATGTTGAATCTAAACTTTTTAAATCAATTGATTTTGATAGTTTAGATTTGGTTGATCAATTAATTTTAACGGCACTAAAAACAGACATAGAATATCTTATTACTAAAACAAAAAAATAAAACTAACCTTACTTAAATAGATATTGAGGAGTATTTATTATGAAAAAGATAGCAATATATACAAGAAAGTCTCGTCTAACTGATACAGGTGATAGTATTGGTACACAAATTAAATTGGTTAAAGATTATTTTAAAAATGAAAACTGTGAATTTGAAATATTTCAAGATGAAGGATTTACAGGTGGAAACACCAAAAGACCCGCATTCCAACTAATGATGGAAAAGGTTAAAACTAAAAAATTTGATACAATTGCAATATACAAAATAGATAGAATTGCTAGAAATATAGTTGATTTCTTTAATATTTTTAATAAATTTAAAATATATAATGTAAAACTGGTTTCCATAAGTGAAGGTTTTGATCCCAGTACTTCAGGTGGAATGATGATGATGACAATGCTAGCAGGAATTGCAGAAATGGAAAGAATGAATATAAAACAAAGAGTTAAAGATAATATGACAGAACTTGCTAAAAAAGGAAAATGGACTGGTGGCACTCTGCCTTTAGGTTATAGTTCTATAAGAGTAATAGAAAATGATAAAGAATGTAGTTATCTGACCTTAAATGAAGACGAAATTAGCATTGTTAAGGATATATTTAATTGGTTTGTTGATGGATATAGTACAAGAAAAATATCTTTTTTGGTTAAAGAAAAGTATCAAATTTATACTAGTCCAACTAGAATTTCAAATGTTTTAAATAGTCCTACATACGTCAATTCATGTGAATTAGTTAATAAATATTTAGAATTAAATAATTATGAAATTTATGGTGCAATTAATGGAAATGGTTATTTAACATATCAAAGAACAACTGCCCAAAGTGGTTCAAAGAAATTGGATAAGAAAAATAAAACAATAGTTGTTCCAAGTAAACATGCAGGAATTATAAAATCAAATATATGGCTTAAAGCTCAGGAACGATTGAAAGAAATATCGATTGATCCTAAACCACGTATAAGTAAATATACATTTCTTGCTCAAATGGTTAAATGCGGGTATTGCGGTGTTCCTATGAATGTATGGAGAGAAAATCGTAAAAATAATACTTATATTCGTTTTTTTAAAAAGACTTGTAAATGTGATCATTCTGGTGCTGTTAGAAATGGCAGTAGATTGACCATAGAAAAAGCTGAAAAATATGTTTTGGAAATTTTAAAAACCGCACAATTAAATGGCATTGATGATTTACTTAATAAAAATTATGGAAAAATAAATAAAAAAAATAACGAATTAAAAAAAATTGAAAAAGATATAAATAATATAGATGAAATGTTAGCTGGGCTGACAGATAAATTTGCACTAGCTTCTAAAACTTTAGCTAAGACTTTAATTAAAAGAATGGAGGAATTAGCTAAAACAAAACAAAATTTACAAGAAAAACTAATTATTTTAGAACAAAAAAATAATTATAATTCAAAATTGAAAGACAATATTAAAACTTTAAATAAAGCTATTGATTATTTTTTAGATAATTTTAATGAATTAACTATTGAAGAAAAGCAAATTGAAATAAGAAAAATTTTTGAATATGTGACCTGGAAAGGCGCAGAAAAAGAATTTGACTTAAAAATAATTGAAATTTAATCATGTTGTTATATAAGTCTTGCTGATCCAACACTTGCAACTGCATCACTTCCAAGTCTCCCTAACCATAACATATCTATTAAATTATAGGTAAATTGGAGAAGTGAACTTCCCATAATAGGTATAGCTAATGCTGTTAATACAGAAATAACTTTACCTTTTGTTAAATCTATTCTTTTCATATTTCCTCCCAATATACTTTAATCAATACACATAGATAAACATCTATGTGTATTATATTCTCTAAAAAGAATTTTGTCTATAATATTTACAGTTAAAACTTTTTATATTTATTTCATAAACTTTTTTATTATATCTAACTTTCTTTTATTATAAGGTGGAAATAATAAAGTTATATCTGCTTTATCACTCTTTTTAAGTATACTTTTTTCATGTGAAAATGTTAAAAAACTATTATATCCATGATAAGAACCCATTCCTGAATTTCCAACCCCTCCAAATGGTAAATTAGGATTTACTAAATGTGCTATAACATCATTTACACATGCTCCTCCCGATGAAATTTCATTTAATATCTTATTTTCTACTACTTTATCATTAGTAAATACATAAAGAGCTAGTGGTTTGGGTGATTTTTTTATTTTTTTAATAGCTTCATCTAAATTACTATACCCAATTATAGGTAAAACAGGTCCAAAAATTTCTTCTTTCATACAAACACAATCAGAGGCTGTAATATCAATAAGTGTTGGTTCTATATAATTAATTTTAACATTAGTTTTACCACCATAAACTATAAAATCTTTATCACTGTCAATAATCTTCTTTATACGTTCAAAGTGTTTTTCATTAATTATTCTTCCAAAATCAGTGCTTTTCTCTGCATCTGTACCATAGAATTCTTGTATAACTTTTTTCATTTCTTCAATAAGACTATCTTTAATGGACTTTTCAACTAAAACATAATCTGGTGCCACACATGTTTGACCAGCATTTAATGTTTTTCCCCATATAATTCTTTTAGCTGCAACTTTTACATTTGTACTTTTATCAACTATAACAGGACTTTTTCCTCCTAGTTCTAAAGTAATAGGAATTAAACTTTCAGCTGCTGCTTTCATAACTATTTTTCCAACATTAACACTGCCAGTAAAAAATATATAATCAAATTTAGAATTTATTAAAGCTGTATTAGTTTCTATCCCACCCTCAATACATGTAATATAATTTTCATTATAAGTTTCAGAAATTATCTTACTAACTACTTGAGATACATTAGGAGAAAGTTCTGATGGTTTTAATACAGCGCAGTTTCCTGCCGATATTGCACCTATTAATGGTTCAATTAAAAGTTGAAATGGATAATTATAAGGTCCCATTATAAGTACTGTGCCATAAGGCTCATACATTATATATCCTTTAGATGGTAATAAATAAATAGGTGTTTTAACTCTTTTAAATTTTGACCACTTTCTTAATTTTTTTATAGAATTCTTAATACTTGATAATATGAAACCTATTTCTGTAGCATATGATTCAAATTCACTTTTTCCTAAATCTAAATTTAATGCTTTATAAATGTGATTTTCATATTTTTTTATTCCAATTTTAAGTAATTTGAGTTGTTTTATTCTAAATTCAATGCTTTTAGTTTCTTTACATTCAAAAAACTCATTATGTTTTTTAAGCATCTCCTCTACGTCTTTCAAGTCAAGTTCTTTATATGTCATTAATCTAATACTCCTTAAACTATATATTATATAATTTATATTAACCTAAAAACTTTTAAATAGTAACATACATTTTATATTAATATAAGTATTTAATCTTAAATTCCTATATCTTCTATTATTTCATTAATGCTTTCTAAAAATATACTATAATATTATTTTTAAGTCATATTAGCAAAAATCCCAAGCACATCTAATATTCCATATCCCCACTGAGGATTAGGATATGAATCTCCTGGTCTCTGTTTAGTTCCTCTAGCTAAATAAGTTTTCATTGTTTGAGAATACATGTAAGGATCATTCCCATCTATAATTCCCCATTCAAATAAAATTGCACAAGTTCCAGCAACAACAGCAGCAGAAACACTGGTTCCATTTACTGTTGTAATCGAATTATTAGGAGCTACAGCTACAGCATTTACTCCACCTGCTGCAACATCAATTCTATCTATATAATCATCTAAAAATGACATTCCTGAATAATTTACTATATTATTGTTATTTTGATTATACGCTGCTACTGTAATTATTGAATTTGATCCCCCTGGTGTTGTAAATGTACCAAAAGGATCCGAAGGGCTTAAAGAAGTGTCCCCTATGGATAATCCATATTGTGGTATCCATATATTATAGGCTCCATCTAATACGAAATTTGCTATTAATTTTATTTTCCATATTCCAGGTTGTAAATCAAAAAATTCTATACGTATTAATTCGTCTCCTGTATTTTCTTCTGGAATATAAAATTCAACCTTTATTGATGTTTTTTCAAAAATAAAATTATAACCTTCACTAAGATTAATTATTGCAGGTATTGTTCCTGTATTTTCTCCTGATGGTGAAACTATATCCACAGTCATTATATTCGGTGGAGCAGCCCAAATTTCTGCCCATAAATATTTTTGATCTGGCGATACATTTAGCTCTATACTTCTTGCTTCACCAGATTTAGATATAGTTCCAGATGCATGTCCTCCTCTAGCTCTTTCATTTCCTGCACCTGTTACTACAGCTATACCTCTGCTGTTAGAAATTGATTCTATATAGTCAGGTAAAATCCCATTACCTCTATGATTTCCAGAATTACTTCCAAGTGGAAGATATATAACCATAGGTTCAGATTTTTTTAGTGCATATTCGTATAAAAATTCTAAAGCAGAGAATATTGCAGTAATATTATATATAGGCACTTTTGCGCCAAATTGAGCTTTATTTGAATAATCCTCTATTAATTTTACAACTACAAACTTGCACTCTGGCGCAACACCCTTAAGTTCAGGATTTTTACCAGTAGCTCCGATTATTCCACTCATACTAGTTCCATGTCCAATTTCATCAATACTAGGCACAATATCATATGGTGATTTTCCTTCATTGTAAGCCTTTATTGCTTCATTTATTTTATCTTTTACATATAAAGCTCCATATGGTACAAGCTCAATCTCACCATCTTTATCTGATGTTATTGTCTGATCCCATATACATTCTATTCTAGTATCTCCCTGCAAAGTCATAAACTCACTACTCAAATAATCAATTCCAGTATCAATAATACCAACAGTCACCCTATTCCCAGTTAATTGAAGCGGCAGATTTATTTGTAATCTTCTTACTTGTGAAGCTTCTATAGGTGTGATTTCTTGAAGTGTATAAGTTTCTGTACCTTTAATATATACAATATTATCAAATAAAGGATCATCAACATTAATTTTCTTGCCTTTTTCAGCGGAAATTATAGCATATTTATCATTAATTATTGCTATATAATATCCTTTTTTTTGTAATGCTTGTTCATCTATTTCACCTTGATATTGTACAATGTAATGATTATAATTTGTATTATGAAAAAGATTTCTAGGAATATTAGACTCATATCTTAACATTTGGCATCATCTCCTTTGGAATTCTTATAAATAATTCATCAACTTGGTATTGAATAAAGTTGTCATTTCTAAAATTCATATTATTCCTAGTTTTTATATATTTTCTACTTATAATATTAAATGTACCCAGTAAATCAAAACTTCCATATCCAGTTTCTCTGTTTGGATATGTATATTCTGGTTTTCTATAAGCACCATATATTAAGTAACTCCTAATTTTAGTAGAATACATAGTAGTATCATTTTCATCAACTATTCCCCATTGTAATAGTAGCGCACAGCCCCCTGCAACTACAGCTGTTGCAGCTGAACTTCCTGATGCAACAGTAGTTTCTCCTAAAGCTTTTGTTGTTAAAATATTTATCCCTACTGTAGCAATATCAGGATTAATTAAATTATTAGTATTAAATCCCTTTCCAGAAGTAGCAATTAAAGACTCATTAAGTAATCCATGATATGCAACCGTAACCACTTTCCTTGCAGTTGATGGAATTGTTAATGTACTAAACGGATCTGGCTCTAAAAACTTCGTATTATCTGGTAATGTTACTTGAGGTTGAAGCCATGTATTATATTCACCATCACTTATATAATCTCCTCTTAAAACAAATTTCCATATTCCAGGATTTATATTAGCGAAAATTAACTCAATAACTTCATGGCCAGAAAAATTTTCAGGCATATGGTAATTAATTTTTAATTTAGTTTTTGAAAAAACAAAATTAATTTCCTCTCTTTTGTTTCTTTTAGCCTGAATAAAACTACTCTCTTCTCCTGTAGGTGAAATCACATTAAGTGACATTTTATTAGGTCTTTTTACCCATATATTAAAGGAAAGGCTCTTCATTTCTCTAGGTATATTTAATTCCATGCTATCTGTTTCACCCACATTTTTAATAATACCTGATGCATGACCTTCTGCAGCTCCTTCATTCCCAACTCCTGTAACCAATACTATACCTCTTATACTTGCTACAGAAGTTAAATATTTTGAAATCAAGCTATTGCCATCATGACTTCCTTCTGTTGTACCAACTCCTAAATAAATAACTATAGGTTTTTTCATCTTTACTGAGAAATTCTTTAAATATTCTATACCTGCTAAAATCTCAGATGCATTATATATCGGCGTATATTTAACACTATTTCCCTGTAAAATTTTTTGAGAATTTAAAGATTCTAGCAGTTTAACAATTACAAATTCACAATCATTAGCAACTCCTTGAAAATTTCCATTATACCCTCTAGCCCCAATAATTCCTGCCATTTCTGTTCCATGACCAACATCATCTTTTGAAGGAACAATAGCATATGGATCTTGATTATTTTTATGGGCATTTATTGCTTTATTTATTTCTTCATTAGAATAAATATTTCCAAGATATACAGATTCAGCTTTAACATTTTCTATAGTTTGATCCCATATTGCAGCTATTCTTGATGTTCCATCTTCCCTAATAAATTCATTATTTAAATAATCTATTCCGGTATCTACGATTCCTACTAATACACCTTTTCCTGTTAAATTTAAATATGGATTCTTCTTTATTGTTAATATTTGATCAATTGAACTTGGCGAAATATCTTGTAATACAGACATGCTTCTAAAATCAATAAATTTAATTGAAGGAACATCTATTAATACTTGATCTAAATATTCATAAGGTAATGATATAACACCTATGGTATTGGTTAATACATCTCCACAAGCATATGATACCTTATCTATTTCACTCTTAAAATCCCCTCTATATTCAACTAAAAAATTAGGTGAATTTCCAGAATAGTACCCAGGACATAATCTTGAATTCATTTTATTTTTCTCCTATATTGTTTATAGTTATTAATATGTATAAATTTTAATAAAAATTTCTTTTTAATAATATTTTTCTCTTTATATTCTTATAATGTAATTTTTTTGTAAAAATATCCGATAATTAAATTGTATGAATTATTTTATGAAAGGAGGACTATTTTCCATTATGAGTTTAAATATAAATTCAAATAATATAAATATAGTTAGATCTAATAATTTTAAAAGAATAGGTGAAATTAATAATAACTATAACAAAGATTTGAAAAAAGATAATGATGATAAAAAAACATCAAGTCTTACTATACAAAAACAAGATAACACTAAGAGTGACTTAATTGAAAAACTTCAAAAACAAAAACAGGATTTAAAAGAAAGAAAACAATCTTTAATTGAAACAACTATGGATTCTAAAGAAAAGAAATATAAACTTGAGGAAATAAATGAAAATCTTCAAGATATTGAAGCTCAAATTCAACAATTAAACATGAACGAAAAAGAAAAAGAAATTCAAAAAGAGCAAGAAGAAATGTTAAAGAAAAAAGCTAAAGAAGAAGCGCTTAAAGCTGATGAAGATGAAGTTAGAGACGATATAATAATCTCTGCAAGTTTAAATGAGCTTATAAAGTTCAGTCATTCTAAAGATAATATTCATTTGCTTAAAGATAGTAAAAATAGGCAGTTAGTTGAAAAAGGGTATATTAAACATGTTACCGACTTAAATGGATATACCAATCCAAGCAATTATAACGACAAACGTCTAGCTCAAATCACTAAAAGTATATCATCTTTAGAACATAGTGTATCTAAAGAAATTAATAAAATCAATAATGCTGCTAAAAGGATACAATACCAGACTGAAATAGCTACTAAAAAGCTTGACTCTAACGATGATAAAATCAACAAAGAAAAACAAGTTGTGAGTGATAATAAAGAACAAGAAAATATCAAAGACAACTTAAAACAAAATTTAGATAAAAATCTAAAAACTAAGCAAAATAAATAGCTCCTAAAAACATTTAAATTTCTAACTAAAAAATAGTAGATAACTTATTTCACATAAAGTTATCTACTATTTTAAATTATATAAACTATAAATCTATTTTATCATAATTTTTATATACTCTACTTATTTCAGATCTAACCTCAGTTAAAGCAAATCCCAAAAGATTTTCACCTTTCCACGCTATTGGATCTTCAATATTAGGGTTATCTTTACTCATTTTAATTCCCCATATGTTATCATAAGGACTTGCCTCTACTAAAATTCTATCTTTTGTGCTTAATAAAAATTTTCTAAGCTCTTCATCTTGAGTAAATTTAGCATAACTTCCATTTAAAATTATTGAATATTTGTATTTATTCCAAGTATCTTCATTAAAATTTTTAATTTTTCTACCTAATACTTTAATCTCTTTAGGATGTTTACTGTTCATTATTTTTTCCTCTATTTCATTGTCATCAAAAAGCTTTGCTTTATATGACATCATATATTGTTCCATACAAAAATACTTAATATGTCCTATACTAAATTCACTTTCATACCACTGACTAAAACAAGATGCTGAAATTTCACCATTTTTAGAAGGTTGATGTCCCCAAAAGAAAATATACTTAATTCTATTTCTGTTACTGAAATCTTCTATTAATTGTTTTCTTGAATATTCTGGCTTTCCATTCTTGGTCCAAAATTTAATATTTTTAAATGAAGTAGAAGTCTCCCACATTTTAGGTTTTTCGAACAATTCATTATATTGATTTTTCTTTTCTTCACTTAACTTTGAAAACCAGCTATAAAATTTTTCACTATATGATTCACCATACCCCATTCTCCAACCAATACTTCCATTTGGTATATGAGGATATTTGATCCATAAAGGAGCCATTAATTTATTCATATTATACTCATTCACAATTTCACTCTTCTTTCTTTTAATATATACTTAAAATTTTCCATGCAGTCTTTCTCTTATTTCTTTAAGTGAATACTCTTTAATTAAATTTCCGTCTTTAAATACAACTTGTAGTAAATTATCTTTGCAGCTTTCCTGTTCTTGTATTGTTAATTCATCTTTGTAAAGAACATCATCATTATTTTTATAAACATAACACATACCTTTTTGTGATTTTTTAAAATTTCCATTATCCGTTTTAGGATCTTTAAATATAAATTTTTCCTTACCATTTATAATTGCATGAGTCGCTTTTAATGCAAATCCAAATGTATCACGAGTGTTGTATTGATATGTGTATGACCCTATTCCAAAAGTACAATTATTTACTGCAAAATCTTTATTCATCAACTGCTTACATATTTCTTCACATCGCTCTACTGTAATGCTATCTCCATAAATTGTTCCTATATGAGAATCTAAGACTTTATATCCTTTTTCATTTACTTGTCCACCAAATATCTCATATAAAAGTTCAACTGTTCCTTTATATTCTGGACTATCTTTTGGAGCATCCTTATCTCCACAAATTATCTTAACAGGATCTCCACTATCACCTCTTATAACAATTTTTCCATCCCTATTTAAAATATCATCTTTTAATGTTGGAAGAATATTAATTATTAAGTTCCAGTAATCATAAGTATCTGAAACTATACTCAAAATTCCACTTGGAAATACATCATTAATTAATCTTTTATAAGCTTTAAGTTCATCACTGCCATAACTACACATTACACTATGCTCTGTTGATGGAGTACCAATACCTACAATTTCATTTTCTATATTACAATTATAATACTCTTCTAAATAAAGAATTGAAGAAATAGTAGCAGTTCCTGTAAACGAAAGTAAATGTCCAGCACTACTAACTTGTGCACTTTCTATAGAACTAAAACCTCTCATACTAAAGTCTCCACAAGCTTTAGTCACATCACCATTCACTACTGTTAATTCAAAATATTTTTCTACAATTTCTCTATATCTATATGCAATGGTTGCACTTGTCATCGGTTGCCATATATTACAGCTCATAAATGTCTCTAAATAATTTACAAGCCATGCAAAATCATCATGAGTATTAGTAATTTCAATCATAGGAGTCTTTATATTAACTCTTGTCCCCTCTGGTACTGCTTTAATTTGAATAGGTAAATAACCTAAATCATGTAGTTTTTCAATATGAGTAGTATCAGCTGCCATTTCCCCCATTGTTTTTGAAATAACTCTCTTATATGAACTTACTATTTGCTCTTTATGAACACTAAAGAAATTTTCATTAAAATATTCAATCATATATTTTTTCAAAAAAGATTGTAATCCAAACATAACAACCTTATTCATATTTTCTTTTCTAGACATTCTAGGTGTCCAATAGCTCACGAGCTTTGTCATTCCTTCTGCATAACACATATGATGTATTGTTTTATAAAAATCAGTTAATAGTAATGGACTCATAATCTCACACTTCCCCATTTTAATTAATATCTGTATTTAGTATTCCTAAGTTTAATTGCTATGTCCATTTTGTTTATGCATATATCAACACATATTTAAAACATAGCTTAATTAACAATTAAACTTATCTATTTACTTTAACTTGCAAAGATTCTATTATATCTAATGCCTTCTCATGTAAAATGTCATCAAAACTTGCACAAAGACTCCCATCTACTAGAAGCTGTGCATTAATATATTGAGCTTGAAATATAACTACATTACTTATTACACACATGTTACTTACTACACCTACAAATTCAATTTCAGCTATATCTAATCCAACATCTTCACCTAACCTAATCATATCCTTTGGTGATATTCCAAAAGCTTCTTTATTATAATGGAATGTATTTTTTGCATCTTTAAATTCTTCTAATCTACCATATAGTTCATGACCTTTAGTTCCTATATAACAATGTGGTACAGGCAAATTCTTTCCTTCTCTAGTATTTAGATAATTTTCATAATGAGTATCGTAAGTAAATACTACTTTATCTCCATTATCTAAATAACTTTTCACCTTATTATATATACCTTCTTCCAAAGTTTCAGCTTTCTCAAATCCTAAAGTTCCATTTACAAAATCCTCTTGATAATCTATAACTACTAATAGTTTTTTCATTTTAAATTCCTCCTAAAAATAATTGTAATTTTCTCTGTCCACAAGCTTTATAGAAAATGTAAACATCTGTTATTTTTTAGATTACTTCAGTTACATCTATTTTTTCATGTTTTCTATTTAAAATACTATTTGTTGTATAAATTTTCTTAATTAAATCCGTTTTTAGAATATCGCCCTTAAATATAGTATCCTCACAATGAGTCACAACTAAATATATTTCTGTAGCTCCCATTTCTCTAAGTTTACCTGCTGTAAGTGTAAATGTTCCACCTTTTGAGCATAAATCATCTACAATAATCGCTTTAAACTTGTTATTATCTAAAATTCCATTTATATCAAGCTTTTTAATATACCCACTTTTAAAATCTCTTTCCTTATTTGCAGTTAATACCTTATCAAATTCAATTTGTTTACTGTACCTTTTAGCCGCTCCTGCATCAGGATAAACTAAATAAATAGGCTCGTCTTTAACTTTTTCAACTTCATCTAAAGCTTTTTCTGTTAATTCTTTAGACATATTAACTACTCTTACCCTATCAAGTAATGCAACACTTACATCTGAATGTGGTTCATAAATATATACATTTTCAAAATCTAATGAATTTATCAATTTACAAACATGTTTTAATGTAAATACTGTCATACCTTCAGTTCTATCCATTCTGCTATATGGCATATATCCCATAACTAAATTACATCTTAAATTAAATTCCTCTAAATGACCTCTAAGAAATATTAATTTAGTTATATCTTCATCACTTTCAAATTTTAATTTTATCTCATTAATTTGTTCATTTATAATTAAGTTTTCACTACTAATTAGTGATTCTCCATTAGGAAATTTTTTTATATTAACCTTTTTTCCATTTAAATATAGCATTTCCAAATCCACCTCTCTCATATATTGTGTAACATAACTTTTAATTTTATCTGTTTTAAATATGTGTTGATACATACAATAAATAGATAAAAATCAGCATTCTAATTTTACCTTTAGAATTTTAATGTAGATCTTTCTGTCCACGAGCTTTATGCTGTAATATCAACAGTATAATTTAATAACTTAAAATTTATGTTCAAAATTTTCATTAAACTTAAATACCTTAGCAGGTCTAAAAGGCTTACCTTCTATTTTTTCATCAGTCTCTATAATCATGTCATCCATTTTTCTTCTGAAGTTTAAAATATCTCTCCCCATAATTGCCTCATATACAAATTGAAGTTCCTTTACCGTAAATAATCTTGGCAATAAGTTTAGTGCAATTGGTGCATATTCTATTTTATTTCTTACTCTATCAATGGCATAATCTAATATTTTATAATGATCAAAAGCTAATTCCTCATTTGAATTCTTCATTACTTTATAATCAACAACTTTTCTTCTTAATATCCGTTTTTCTATTTTTTCAGTTATTTCATAAGATAGCTTTGTTTCTTCACAATTTTCAGCTTTAAGTTCTAAAATATATTTATTTATTATATATTTTTCATCTTTAATAGATTCAATTAAGTCTTTTTTTATCCAAAACCATTTTGTTTCCATAGTATCTTTTGCTTTATTAAAATTAATATTTTCTTTTGCTATTAAGGCTATATTTCCAACACTTATAACCCTAGTTCTTGAATCTCTTTCTACTTCTCCAAAAGTGTATAACTGTTCAATATAAACATTATCTATTCCAGTTTCTTCTCTTAATCTTCTTACAGCTCCTTCTTCTAAGCTTTCCTGCATTTTCACAAACCCTCCTGAAATTGCCCATTTGCCTTTATCAGGATAATCATTTCTCCTTACCAAAAGTACTTGCATGCCTTTTCTTGGAACTTTGCGTGAATTTTCTTCTACCATATCATCAGTAGTAAAGATTATTACATCATTTGTGACACTTGGCCTTTCAAATTCGTTAACATCATAGTTATTTAAAAATATTTTTTCATCTATATCTAAAATTTCTTTCTTCATACTTTTCACCTCTATAACATTTAACTTATTTTTTTAAGAGATTGTTTTTCTTTAATAATATCTTTTAGATATTATCAATTTGACTTTATGTATTTATAATACATTATATGGTTTTATTTGTAAAGAGTCACTTTAACTTTTTTATAAATATATTTATATAAGAAAATTATTACAGATAGATATGTTTTTATTATTCTTTTAAAAATTTTAATTTTATTTTTATATAATAGTAATATTTATTTTAATTCTAATTATTTTTAATTAAATGTTAAATACCTAAATTGCCCTTAAATAATTTTTATTCATTACTTTATTTTAAGCCCCTTGATTTAAAAATTCATATTGAGCCATATATAAATCATAATAAGCCATTTTCTTATTAATTAACTGTTCATGATTACCAGCTTCAATAATTCTTCCATCATCTATAACCATAATTTTATCACAATCTCTTATAGTCGATAATCTATGAGCAATAACAAATGAAGTTCTACCCTCTAATAATTTTTCTATACCATCTTGAACTAATTTTTCTGTTTGAGTATCAATGTTCGAAGTTGCTTCATCAAGGATCAATATTCTTGGATTAGCTAAAAGTGCTCTTGCAAATGACACTAACTGTCTTTGACCTAATGATAACCTAGATCCTCTTTCATTAACTTCAGTATCATATCCTTTTTCAAGTTTAATAATAAATTCATGAGCATTTACAGCTTTTGCAGCCTCAATTACCTTCTTCATAAGCAAAACTAACATTTTTGAATTCTATCATACCTTGAATTTCACCTATCTTTTTAGCATTACAAACATGAACTATACCTGGTTTAACATCTAAAATGTCAAATATTCTATCTGCTGCTGAAAGGTTAGTTATTAGTGTATTATAAAAACTTGAAAGATTCATTATAGGTCTCCAAAACATTCCTGCATACATTGAAAAAGCTATTAAAGTCCCTATTTCTATCTCTCCTTTAGTTACTAATTTATATCCTACTGCAAGTACTACCACTGTTGCAATACCTGATGCTAATTCAACTAAAGGCCAAAATAAGTCATTAAGTCTAACTGCAGCATTCCATGTTTTCTTTTGCTCCGTTACTAATTTTTGAAAATCATCATTAGTATCTTTTTCTTTTGCAAAAGACTGCACTACTTTAACCCCTGAAAATTCTTCATGAGTATTGAATACTTTGATTAAATAAATTTTTTAGAGAATTAACATCATCAACAACTCTTGCTAATATCTTTCCTACTGGTCTGCTATCAAAAAAATCAAAAGATAGAGTTTGTATATGAGTGTATAATTCCCCTCTTATATTAAGCAATATATTATTAGTAATTGAATATATTTTATTCCACCTTATTACAGATACTACCCAAGCAACTAAATTTAATCCTATAAGTATTATTCTAATATTAATTAAACCTCTTACATCACCATTAATCACCTTATCATCTATAGCTATTTTCAATAAATAAGGATTTAAAACTCCACATAACATTACATATAACATTAATATGATAACAAGCAATGATTCTTTCTTATATGGTTTTAAATAAACTAATAAGTTTTTGATAAGTTCTTTTTTGCTTCTTCTAGTTGTTTTTTCATCTTTTTTTATTGTATTTGCAGCCATTATATCACCTCTTTTTCAATCGCATCAAAATCTTTAAATTGCTCAGAATATATCTTAAAATAATTTTCTCTTTTATTAAGTAATTCATTGTGATTTCCCATTTCTTTTATTCTTCCATCTTCAATATAAAGTATTATATCTGCATTCTTTACTGCTGAAATTCTATGAGCAATAATAAAAGTTGTACACGACATTTCTCTATTATTTAAATTTAATAATAATTGATGTTCAGTTTCCATATCTAGAGCAGATGTGGCATCGTCTAAAATTAATATAGATGATTTTCTTAAAAGTGCTCTTCCAATTGCTAGTCTTTGTTTTTGTCCCCCTGAAAGACCTAATCCTCTTTCCCCTATCTCTGTTTCAAATCCATCCTCTAAAGACTCAATAAATTTATAACAACAAGCTGTTTTGCAAGCATTAACAACTTCTTCATAGGTAGCTTTACTATTACTAAATTTAAGATTTTTCATAATAGTATCAGAGAATAAAAATGTATCTTGAGGTACTATACTCATATTACTTCTCAATGAATTCAAAGCATATTCCTTAACATTAACTCCATCTACTAAAACTTCACCATCTAGAATATCATAATGTCTGCCAATTAAACTTATCAATGAAGTTTTACCTGAACCTGTAGTTCCCATAATAGCAACTGTACTTCATGCTGGAATTTTAATATTAACATCTTTTAATACTTCTTCATCACAATATTTAAAAGTAACATTTTTAAATTCAATTTCTCCCATTATCTTTTTAGGTGAATAATTTTCTTTCTTACTTATGATTTCAGATTTTCTATCCATAATCTTAAAAATTTTCTTAACTGAAGCAGTATTTCTTGATAAAAGATTTAAAAGTTCTCCAAGATTTCTAACAGGCCATATGAGATTCCATATATAACCACTAAAAGCTATTAATATTCCTAAAGAAACTTCCTCATTCATCACAAAATATCCACCAAATACAATCATAATAACTAAAGATAAATTAGTTAAAAACTCAATAGGTGGAAAATATTTTCCAATTGAATCTGCTTGTTCCATATTTAAGTCACAATACTCTCTGTTTAATTTCATAAACTTCTTAATTTCATATTTTTCCCTTGTAAATGCCTTAACTAATCTAACTCCTGCAATGTTTTCTTGTGCAGATGTATTTATCTCTGCTGTTTTATCGCTTATTTTTCCATAAGTTTTATCAAATTTATTTTCAAGCTTTATTCCTATAAATCTAATTGGAATCATAACCACTATACATGCTAGTGCTAATTTCCAGTTTAGATAAAATAGAATTATAGATGATGCTACAAAAAACAATATATTTTCTATAAAAAATCTTAATCCAAACCCTATGGTTTCCCAAATCGTTTCAGCATCCTCACCTATTCTTGACATAAGTTCACCAGTATTCATATCATCAAAATACTTAAATTCCAAAGTCTGTATATGACTAAATAAATCATCTTTTATTTCTTCGTGAATCTCACTACTAGCTATAATCCTAATAAAGCCTTTAATATTGTTATTCCTATAAGAATTAAGATAATAGGCTTAACTACTTGTGTTTCTCCACCAATAATTCCTCTATCTAAAAACTCTTTTTGAAGATACGGTATACATAAATCTAGTCCTATAACACTCATCATTCCCAAACTTCCTATGATTACCCATAGTTTATATTTGAGAATATACTTAAAAATCCTATTCATTTTGCCCCTCCTAAATGTAAAAGATAGTGTAAACTTGTTTACACTATCAACTAAATAAAGGAGGTCTTTTTATGGAAGATATGATAATGTTAATAACTAATGTTGGATTTCCTATTGCAGTTACATCTTATCTTTTAATAAGATTTGAATCTAAAATAGATGCTCTAACACTATCTATTAATGGCTTAACTAATGTAGTTATAGGTAATAGTAAATACCGTATTAAAAATATTTAAGTTAAAAAGCGTAACAAAAAATGTTACATTTAATGTTACGTTTTTTGTATTACTTTCTATAAGCAATTTTGAAACCTTAGGTAGGATTGTTTTTAAGAATATAATATAAAGATGAAAATTGTGAATTTTGTTATTGACAAACATAAACTTTTTTTTGTAAAATTATATTGTTAAAAGGGAGTAGTTGGAACTATAAAGTCAACATATTGGTGCAAGTGCACCTGGCTTTATGACCTTAAGGTAACGAGACTTTTAGCATAATCTTTTTTGGTTATGCTAAAAGTCTTTTTTTATTTACTTCATAAATAATTAGGAGGAGTTTTATGAAAGCATTCAAAGAGAATCCAGAACAAACACTTAAAAGGTTAGGAACAAATCCACAAGTGGGATTAAATGAAGGAGAAGTAAAAATCAATGGGGAAAAATACGGCATCAATGAATTTAAAAAAGAAAAATCCAAACCACTCATTATGAGAATTGTTGATGCTGCAAAAGAGCCAATGATTATAATGTTAATTATTGCAGCAATTATTACTCTTGGTGTAAATTTTATAAGGTATTTTAACAATGGTGAAGCAGAGTTTATTGAGTGTATAGGAATATTTGCAGCGATTTCACTTGCTGTTGCTATAACAGTTATAATGGAAGGTCGAAGTGAAAAAGCATTTGAATCTCTTAATAAGATTAAAGAAGACATTAAGGTAAAAGTCATTAGAAATGGAAGTATATTCTTATTACCTCAACAAGAACTTGTTGTAGGAGATATTGTTCAATTTGAAACTGGAGATAGAATACCAGTTGATGGTAGACTTATTGAAGCTGTGGCTCTAAGAGTAGATGAATCATCCCTTACGGGAGAAAGTTTACCAGTAAAAAAAGATGCTAATATAGTATTTTATGATGACAAAACACCACTTGCTGAACGATGTAATATGCTTTATTCAGGATGTTTTATAACTGGTGGTAGTGGAACCGTAATTGTTACAGAAGTTGGTGATAATACAGAGTTTGGAAACATTGCAAAAGAGTTATCAGGCAGTGAAAATGGAAGTACTCCATTACAAGAAAAGATGGATCGATTAGGAAAGGTAATTACAATTTTAGGGGCATCCATGGCAGCTATAGTATTTATTATACAGCTTATAATCTTTACTCTAAATGGCACGTTTTCTTTAGCAACAGTTTCAGAAGCTTTTATAACAAGTATAGTTTTAATTGTTGCAGCAGTACCAGAAGGTCTGCCTACAATAGTTGCAGTATCTCTTGCAATTAATATTATTAAGATGGCGAAACAAAATGCTCTTGTAAGAAAACTTATCGCTTGTGAGACTATTGGATGTATTAATGTTATTTGTTCAGATAAAACAGGTACATTAACTGAAAATCGCATGACAGTTACAGATATTTATACCAATGGCTCTTTATGTAAGCCAAAGGATTTAAATAATGGATACTTAGCAGATAACTTCTGTATAAACAGCACAGCACATATTGAATATTCAGAGCATAAACCTAAGTTTATTGGTAGTCCTACAGAATGTGCAATGATTGTTGCCTATACAGAATCTGTATCTAAGGAAGATGCTTATAGAAGTGTTAGAGAAAATGCGAATATTGTGGCCTCTTACCCATTTTGTTCAGATACAAAAAATATGACAACTGTAGTAAGCTATGATAAAAAGTTTATTGCTTATTCAAAAGGATCTCCAGAAAAGATTCTCTCTCAATGTAACAAAATTATAATTAAAGGTGAGGTTTGTCAATTAACAAATGATATAATTTTTGATTTAGAAGAAAAAATAATGTCATTCCAAAAGGACGCATGTCGTGTTCTTGCATTTGCACATAAAGAGTTTTCAGTTAAGTTAGATTATGAAAACAGTAGAAAAATTATTGAGTCAGAAATGATTTATGATGGATTTGTTGCTATAACTGATCCCCTTCGTAAAGAGGTATTTGAAGCTGTTGAGCATTGCAAAACTGCTGGCATTGACTTGAAAATTCTTACTGGTGATAATATCATCACTGCAAAAGCTATAGCAAATAAATTAGGAATATTAAATGATGGTAGCCTTACATTAGAAGCAAAAGAAATTGATGAATTATCAGATAAAGAACTACTTGAAATTATCCCTAAAATTAAGGTTATTGCAAGAAGTACTCCAATAATTAAGATGAGAGTAGTTAATATTCTTAAATCAATTGGTAATGTGGTAGCAGTTACAGGGGATGGAATAAACGATGCACCTGCAATAAAGAATGCAGACGTGGGAATAGCAATGGGTATTGCAGGTACTGAGGTTTCTAAAGAGGCTAGTGATATTGTTCTGTTAGATGATTCTTTTTCAACTATTGTTAAAGCTGTTCACTGGGGACGTGGTATTTACGAAAACTTTCAAAGATTTATTCAGTTTCAGCTTACCGTTAACTTATCATCAGTTATAGTGGTATTAGTATCACTGTTAGCAGGATTTAAGTCTCCATTTACTGCATTACAATTATTGTGGATAAATATAATAATGGACGGACCACCTGCACTTACACTTGGACTTGAACCTATTAGAAATGATCTATTGGACAGAAAACCAATAGCAAGAGATTCAAATATTGTATCAAAAGAAATGTTATCAAGAATAGTATTTAATGGTGTTTTTATTTCGTCTATTTTCATGTTGCAAACTACTACAAACATCTTAGGAGGAACAGCACAGCAACAATCTACAATACTATTTACTTTATTTGTAGTGTTTCATTTATTTAATGCTTTTAATAGTCGTGAGCTTTCAAACACAAGTATTTTTATTAATCTAACAAAAAATAAAATTATGCTACTTGTTTTTGGAATTACATTTTTATTACAAATTATTATTACACAATTTGGCGGAGCATTTTTCAGAACAGTTCCTCTTACTTATGGAATGTGGATGAAGATATGTTGTCTTGCTTTTTCTGTAATCATAGCTTCAGAAATTTTTAAAACTCTAAAAAGATTTTTTATAAAAAAAGATTCTTATAACCCAATAACTTCATATATTAAAACTAATTAATAGGAATTTAAATTATTTATGGATAATATACATTTGTCATGAATTTCAATGTAAAATGTAACTAAACATTTAATTTTTATAAAAATATATAATAATAAGAATATGTATTTTTAAGATTATATATTTCTATATTCTTATTATGAAGTAGTATTTAAGCCATTTACATAACAAAAAACGTAACATTTAATGTTACGTTTTTTGTTACACTTTTTGTATCATATTTTATAAGCAATTTAAAACCTTAGACAGAATTAGAGTTAGACAAATTAATAATAGGCATATCATAGCTATTATACTATTTCGTTTTTAATTGATTCTACTACATTACTTTTTTTAACGCATGTTGAAGAAAAATAATACGATAAGAAAATAGATACAATTATAAGCATAGTATACGCTAGAATTACTCCTAATGGCAAAACGGATATAAATTCAGCCAATGTGACTAGCGTTATTTTTAATATAATCCAACAAATAAATAATACTATTGGAATACTGACCATAATGGGTGTTGCAGCGAAGAATAAACCTTCTAGCATCAGTATTTTATTTAACCCCTTTGGTGTTAATCCTACTGATCTAAGTATAGCAAATTCTCTCTTGCGTAATCTAAGATTATTGGAAATGGTAGAAAAAGCGTTAAAAATACCAATTAAACCAATCATGGAAGCTGTAGCAAAAACACTAATATCTATAGATCTTTGAACCAATTCTTCATGATTTTTTTCTTCCAATAGACTCCATATCCTAAAATCTTCAGCTCCAAGATAAGAACTACAAATCTTAGTTAATTCTTCCTTTGTGCTTGGACTAGCCTCATCACCAACCAACAAATCAATTGACATACTGCCGGATTCAATTATACGCTCTGGCATAAAATTACTAACTATTTTCTGATATGTTTTCATAGGGATTATACAAGCTACGCTGTATTTATCTATTCCTAGTTCACCTGGAAAAACCTCTGTAACAGCTCCTACTTGAAAATTAAATTCATAATTTGCATTCATATCATTCTCTACTTTTTCATTTAAAACTAGCTCATCACCCTCTTTTATATTTAACAATGGCATTTCTTGTCTAGTTTTTGGATCACATGTGCTGTCTAATAATATTCCTGTGGTTACACCATCTTCATAATACTTCTCAGAATCAATACCAATTTCCTTACAGTACTTTTTAAATGATTCATCCCTTAATCCAACTAAATTTGCTATAATTCTATGCTTTCCATTTTCATTCAATACATTATATTTCACGGTGTTTACCCCATCAAACCCTCCCGATTCAGCAAAAACATCTGATTCCTGTTCTGATGTTACATAGGTTGAAGTACGTACGTCTCTTCTGATTACGTTCTCCTTAACTTCAGGCAGCTAAAGAATTTTATTTATCATCTCATCACTTGGTTCATCAGCAATATTTAGATTAACCCTCATATCATATTTGGTCATTTCACGGCTCTGGGACATACCAAAATTGTATATAGCTATAAAGGCAATATACCCAACTATTAAGCTAAAACATATTGAAAGAGATAGTACAGCCGTGCGTAAACTTCTTTTGTTAGCTGAAAATTGTGATCTTGCTAGCTCACCTTCTGTACCAAATATTTTTTTAATTATTGGGTGGCTTTTTTGTTTTTTTAATTTTACTCTATTACTATTCTGACGTATTCCAACAATAGCTGGTACTTTCGCCACTTTTCTTGCTGGAATATAAGCTGATATTAAAACGGTAATCAATGAAATAATAATAGCAAAACCAACTACTACCCATGAGAAGGAAATATCTATTTTCCTAAAATCTTCTGTAGCACTAAGAATTTCATTAATTTTAAAAACAACCCCATAACTAAATAGATATCCTATGATGATACCAATTGGTAATTGAGCAATCCATAGCAAAAATCCTTCATATATAACAGAATGCCTAATTTGCCTTGGAGTTGCTCCTAAACTTTTTAGAATACCTAGTTGTTTAATTCTGCTATTAGCAGATAAAGAAAATGCATTATAGATAATAAGAATAAATGTTCCCATAACTAGTAAAGCAAGTATTATTACCATTACTATCATTTCAATGATTTGAGTGTTTTCATCATTTTTATTGCTAATTCCATATAAAGTTAATAAACGTGTATTGTAATTAACTTTATATTGTCCATATTCATCCTTAGTTAATCCCGTAGACTTAGCGATTTCAGGTAATGTCTCATATATTTTACGAAGGTTCACCAAACGCATATAAACTGTAAGTTCATCTTCAGCTTGAATTTGCGAAGGATCCAAGTATCCCATAGCAATATATCCAGGATACATATATATTCCAGAATTATCTATTTCCCCAACTATGGTATAGGTCTTAGTATCTATTTCCTTGAAAGTCTCCCCTGATTGTTTGTAACTATTGCCTCTAATTATTTTATCACCCAACATACGATCACCTGTGGGAAGAGTTAACTTATTGCCAATTTTATAGGAGGGATTATCCAAGAAGAATAATTGTGATACAACAATTTCTCCAGATTTTTCAGGAAATTTACCTTTCGTAAGATTATCTTTCAAATCCATATCCGACCAATAATTTGCATCTGCATCTCTCATTATTAAATAGGGACGTTTTGTATTTGAAAGTTTAGCAGTAATCCACGATCCTTTAACCATGGTGGCTTCAGCCTCTGGGTTTTCTGTTACATATTTTAATTTATCACCTGATATATAATCCCATAATTCCCCATGCCAATAACCTGCATGTTCAATTGTTGAGTTTACTTTTCCTTTCCATACCGTATGTACAAATATACATAATGAACATAGAAGTGCTGAGGCAATTGTAATAGCAATTATTATAGAAATTGTATGCCGCTTATTCTTTCTCAAATGATTATATGTATACTCGCTCATGATATTCATTACTTAATCACCTCATTTGATACAATTTTACCATCATCTATTCTAATCATTCGATCTGCTGATAATGCAATTTTTTCGTCATGGGTAATCATTACAATAGTCTGGTTATACTCCTTATTTGAAATTTTTAACATTTCAAGAATACTTTCAGAATTTTTCCTGTCAAGGTTTCCAGTGGGTTCATCTGCTAGAATAATAGAAGGTCTATAAATTAATGAACGACCAATAGCAACCCTTTGCTGCTGCCCACCTGAAAGCTGGTTTGGTAGATGATTAAGCCTTTCGTTTAAACCAAGCATTTTTACAATCTTATCAAATTCTTTTCTTTTAGGCTCTCTGCCATCTAAAAGCATAGGTAATAATATATTTTTTTCAACAGTTAGAGTAGCTTCATTGGTCCAATGAAAATCACCAGTAAAAAATATATCACTATTGCCTTTTATAAAAAGTTGTTGATTCTTTTTTTCTATCATTAAATGTAACGGCTCAACAGCGGTATATACCAATTCATGAACATTAATGGGTTTATATTCTAATGTCATTGCATCTGCATCTATTTTTGAAAGTATTAACAATGAGGATACTAAATAATTTAAACGATATATTTGTGCTGAAATACTTTCAATATATAAGACTTCATCGCCTTCAATAGAGCTGATTTCTAATAATTCAATCATCAATGACATGGATGTAAGTGGGGTTTTAAGTTGATGGGATATATCTGCAAGATTATTACATAGCTTTTCTTTTTCTTCTTTTTCTTTTTCCCGACTTTCTCTAAGCATCATAACTGTTTTATATAATTCATCTTCTAAAATTGAAAATTCATCTTCTTTTTTATTAGTCTGCATTCTATAAATTCCTTGATTTATGTCATAAAGATATTCTGCTAAATCATCTATACGCTTACGCTTTATAATATTTGACACTATTAGTGAGCCTCCAAAATAAAAAAATAGTAAAGCAATTAATAACAAAACACTAATAAGTACTTTACTAAACATTTGATAATTATTAAAATTAATTTTAAATTCTTCAGCATAACCATATTGCTCTAATATTTCCTTGCCCCTATTTACCTCTGTTTCATTTTTCTTTTTTAGTGACGATACCAAAGCTTGTTCAATATCAGAATTAGCATTAACTCCAGCTGCTATAAGTTGTGCTGTTTTTTCATAAAAGATATTCCCTGCCTGGGCATAAATGAATCCACCAAATATAACACAAAAAAATGTTATATATAAAAAACTAGTAAAAAACCATACTGTCATACTTTTTTTGTTCATATAAATTTTAATCCTCCAACCTATAGCCTATTCCTCTCACTGTTTTAATAATAGAATCATCGTCTAGCTTCTCTCTAAGACGCTTCATTGCTACTGATAATGTATTATTATTTACAAATTCTCCATGATAGTCCCACAGCTTTTCCAATAAGATAGTTCTGGTCAAAGTACGATTTTTATTCTCTAATAATTTTAGTAATAGATTATACTCACCAACTGTCAACTCTATTTCATGGTTATTTTTATACACCCTTGCTTCTGACTTTATTATTTTAATATTTTTGCACCATAAAACATCTTCTTCTATGTGCTGTTTAAGGGTTCTTCGTAAAACAGCAGTAATACGTGACTGCAAAATGCTTAATTTAAAAGGTTTTGTAATATAATCATCTCCGCCCATATCTAGCCCTTTTATCATAGTACTTTCTTCATCTATGGCAGTAAGAAAAATAATAGGTATATCTTTAATTTTTTTTATATAATGACAAAAATCAAATCCTGATCCATCAGGAAGATTTAAATCCAGTAATATTAAATCTATATCTGTTTTAAAAACATCTTTTCCTTCTTTTATATTTTTCCCATGAATAACCCTGTAATTATTTTTCAATAAAAACGATTTAACTGCAAAAGCAATTGTATCGTTATCTTCAATTAGTAAAATTTTAAACATATCATTCTCTCCTTATAATTTCTTATAAGCCTTATCTTGTTTTCTTACGTATTTCTGGTATTCATTTTATAACAATATTTTCAGTAATTGTGTCGAATATTAGGACTATCTTTTAAAAAAATTACAAAAATCTTTCGACATTTATATTTATAGCATTATATTATTAATAATAAATGCACCTTGGGATAGCGTCCGTTTTTTGCGGACTTATAGCGTTAAGGAACATTAATTCAGTATTTGTAAGGGGTTAAATGATTTTAGAGTATTTTTTATTAATTTTTAATTTTATAAGTAAAATTATATGAAATTTAATAAAAAGTACTGAGAAATTAATTTTTAAACTAGGTTTCTAGCATTAAAAATATAAAAGGAAAACGGGAGTTTTGATTGTTATTTCAAAACCCCCGCATGGCCACATTTTTGCTGCAAAACATCATCTGCCACAACTGCCGTTTTTTTTATTACCGCAGGGTAACATTACTTTGTAATTTACATTACTTCTGTAGGATGGATTCCATATTTTCAATGTCTAAATCGCCTTTCGGGGCGATTGCAAATCACTTGAACCCAATCACGCAGATATTTTTTGATTTTCTATCAAGTTAATATCGGTTTTAAATTAAGTCATATCATCTCGAAGCGCGTCAATGATATTTTCTTTTTTTATCTTGCTAATGGCATACAGCATTGTAATGAACACGATAAAGAGCACGCTGAACACGCTGATTACCATACTGCCCCACGGGAATACAAAATGTATATTGTCCGCCCCGCCGTCAAACATAAATTTGTAAATAAGCCACGAAGAAATTGCTGCTATGGGAAGCCCGAAAATCAACGCCCTCATGCCATAAAAGGCACACTCGAAATTCATCATCCTTTGGAAATCGCGGTCAGACATCCCCACAGAGCGGAGCATAGCAAGTTCTCGCCTACGCAATCTGATATTCGTGGAAATGGTGTTGAACACATTGGCAACCGCAATCAGCGAAATCATAATGATAAAAGTATAAGAGAACACGTTGGAAATGAATATATAATTTCGGGACTCATCAAACATTTCATGAGAATTGTACAGGGTATAATTAGATTTAATTCCCGCACCCTTAACCATCGCTTCCATTTCAGACGCCGACTGTGTGGGATTTTTTGAGTTAAATGTCAAGCCCTTACTAGCCACATGAGTATCAGGGGTTTCAAATTTATCTTTGAGCGAATAAGGAGCCATCACCCTAAAAAAGAACGGATTATTGATATTCGATCCAGAGTTTTCTAGGCTCGGTAGTATATCAGGTGGCACGGTATCGACAAACGTAATGCTTGCACTTTGCTCATGTTCCATCTTAGGATTGCCATTTGTTTCGGGAGCGATGGTAAAATTCATGGAAGAACTCTTGAACATATCAATAGGAGTGTCAAACTCCTCTTTCTGATTGCCTGTAATTTTGGCAACAGCGATTATTTTCGCATTTTGCCCGGTATATTCCTCTGCGGGCAAGCCCAAGTCTTTGATAATATTCAAATAGGTACTGTCATCAAGAAACTGAATGTCCATTGGAAGATTAACAGTTTCGTCCGGCGAATCTAAACCCGCGGATTCCCAGTAATAGTCTGAAAGATCGCTTCCTTTGACAGGGGATGAATGCTTCATAAGCGCTTGGTACGAGCTTTCGTAAACACTGTTTGCAGTTTTTAGTTTGTCGTAAAGCTGCAACATTTCGCTATCGTCCATGTCCTCCGTGGCCAAACCGATGTCATAAGTATAAGACTCTACTGCCTGCTTCGAGGTCTGTTTCAAACACGTTACAAAAGCATTGGTTGATATAAACAGTACTACGCTTAAAACAAGTGATAGCACAATGCTGCGATAGCGTTTCTTGTTTCTTTTAAAATTCTTTAGCGCAAGGATTCCCTCCAAACCGTAAATACGCTGTGCCAGTTTTGACGTTTTCACCGCTTTGGATTTAACTTTGACCTCGTTTGTCTGGCGAATACTTTCCATAACGGGAGTATTTGCTGCTTTCCTAGCTGGTATATAAGCCGAAATTAAAATCGTAACCATGCTGACCGCCGCCGCGCCGACAATCACGGGGATGGAAACTTTCAAGGTTAAAGGTACGTTGCTGTACATAACGTTCCCGAAATTCTTGGCGACAACGGAAATCACAAGCTTGATGCTTCCAATACCAATGATAACGCCAATTGGTATTCCAATCGCTCCAATGCAAAGTCCCTCAAACAACACCGAATTTCGCAGTTGCTTTGCTGTTGCTCCCACCGACGAGAAAATCCCGAACTGGTGTGTACGTTCATTTAGCGATATGTTAAACGAGTTATAAATCAGAAAAATCGAACCTATCATTATTATGACAACTAAAATACCGCCAAGTGAGTATAGAAACGTGTTGAATATATTATCTTCCGAAAGACCCATAAAACGCAACACATTATCGTTAAAGACGTAAGCTTGGCTTTTGGCTGTGCTGCTTGCGTAAGCGTGAACATCACGCGGGTTTTTAAGTGTGACAAATGTGCTGAAGCTGTCTCCTTTGTCTTGAGCATCTGCTTTCGTTATCAAGGTATATCCCGGTGCGGAAGATTCCTCAAAACCGGGTTTTTGGTATATACCGACAACCGTGTAGGTTCTCTTGGCTTTTGGCATAAGAGTTTCTTTCCCGGAAATGTAAGGGTCGTGTTGACCAAGGTTTTTGTTGCCCTCCATGCGGCTTCCCACATCAAGTGAAAGCGTGTCACCCTCCACGAATTTAACGCCGCCGGTTGCTTCAACGCCCATTGGAACAACAATCTCCCCATTGTTTTTCGGCAATCTACCTGAAACCATTGTTATGGGCAAGTTATCAAAGGCTTCATTGCTAAATCCGGCTATAAAAAGATATGGTTTTTTTGGGTTTCTCCCTCCGTCAAGTTTTGTGTAGCCGATATTTTCAAATGTTGCTGTGTTTGCAACTTCATTATCGTGGTTTCGTTCCTGTGCGAAAGAGGAATCAACGTTCAAAAACTCCACGTGCCAACCGCCGTATTTCTGGGCTGCGCCGTTTGCCAGATAGTTTAGCAGGGAAACGCCAAAGGTAGCCACTGCCGTAATCATGGCAGCGGACAGGATAACTCCGATAATCGTGACAATTGTTCGTGTACGGCTTTTTTTCATGCCTTGCAAAGTAACTTTGTTAAAAATGTTCATGGTCTCACCCTCTCGTCTCTCACTACTTTACCGTCTGATATGCCGATAATGCGGTCTGCTTGCAGGGCGATATTTTCGTCATGGGTGACGAGAAGCAGGGTCTGCCCATATTTTTTATTGCTTTCTTTCAGCAGTTTGATGATTTCATGTCCATTTCGGCTGTCCAAACTGCCTGTTGGTTCGTCGGCAAGCATGACCGCCGGGGCGTTCATCAAAGCGCGTCCTATGGAAACACGTTGTTGCTGACCGCCTGAAAGCTGATTAGGTAAATGGGTTTTGCGGTCTTTTAGCCCAAGCATTTCGAGCAGGTCATTCAGCCGTTCCTCGTTGACCTTGCGCTTGTCCATCAGGATAGGCAAGGTGATGTTTTCCACTACATTCAGGGTGGGAATGAGGTTGTGAAACTGGTAAATCAGTCCGACCTGTCTCCTGCGAAAAATGGCAAGTTTTTCATTGCTTTGGGCATATACATCCTGCCCGTTCAAATACACTTTTCCGCTTGTCGGCACGTCCACGCCACCGATGATGTGAAGCAATGTGGATTTGCCGGAGCCGGAGGAGCCGATGATTGCGGTAAACTCCCCCTTTTCGATTGTAAGCGAAACATGGTCAAGCGCGGTAACTTGGTTTTCGCCCTTGCCGTAGACCTTGCATAAATTTTCAATTTTTAAAAATTCCATTATGTGAGTCTCCTTTCTCATGGTTTACCTATATAATAGAACCTTCAACTTACATCTCTGTGACTTTCAGGTGAGAGATTCGTCACTTTGGGAAACGAATGGCAAATATCGCGCCACCCTGCGGGTGATTTTTTGCGGTAATCGTCCCTCCCTGCCGTGTTATAATCATCTTGCATAGAGCCAATCCAATGCCGTATCCTGTAGTGTTTGGATTTTTCCCACGATAAAACCTGTCAAACAGGCATGGTAAATCTTCTTTTTCAAAGCCCGCGCCGCTGTCGTGGATGGCAATCTTGGTAAACAATGGGTTGTCCGTGCAGACAATCTCAATCTTCCCGTTCTCGCCTGCGCTCTCTATGCAATTTTTCAGGATGTTTTGAATTGCTTCCGAAAGCCAACCTGAATCGCCCTGAATAATCATCCCTTTCGGTGCATCTATTTGAAAATCAATATGGTGCAGTTCCATTTGGATTAGGAACGGGCGAAGGGCGGCGCATATCAAGTTGTTTACATCTATCTGCTTGCTTTGGAACACCACAATGCCCGCGTCCAAGCGGGATAACTTCAATAGAGAAGTAATCAGCCAATCCATCCGCACAAGCAATTCCTCTGTTTCCCGCACAAATGCTTTCCGCTCATTTTCATCAGAGTTATTCGCTAACAATGACAGAATGAGGTTCACGGATGTGAGCGGGGTTCGGAGTTGGTGGGCTATGTCGGCCAACGAATCCGCAAGATGTTCTTTTTCTTTTTTCAGAGTGTCGTTTTGCTCCCGAATGCGCAACGTCATTTTTGTTATCTCGCTGTGCAGAATGGAAAGTTCGCCCTCGTCCGATTCACCAATATACAGATGGTCAGCATTATGAAGCACAAGATCGATTTGATTTGAAATCCGCGCAATGCTTTTGTATCGGGCTTTGGTAAACGCGAAAAACGCTGTGCCAAAGGTGGCGGCAGAAGCAATGGCAAGGATTCCCGCCGCCGTATTTATTGCAAATCCCAGCATTACAGCGGCGGCAGCTATTAAGGAGAACAAAATGGCAAACTGCCGAAACTCTCTATTCCGAAGCATACTCGCCCCCCAATCTATACCCCGTCCCGCGAACGGTCAGAATTATTTGCGGGCTTGATGGGTCGTTCTCTATCTTCTCTCGCAAGCGTTTGATGTACACGGTCAATGTATTGTCATTGACAAACTCGCCCGCCGCGTCCCACAATTCGTCAAGTAGCCTGCCCCTCGTGATAATACTTTTAGGGTTGCTAATAAACACCAACAGCAAGCGGTATTCTAATGCTGAAAGAAAAACCTCGTTGCCGTTTTTTTTCACAACGCCGCTTGCCGTATCGACATGAAGCCCGCGAATTTTAAAATCCGACCCGGAACGCCCGCTTTTTCGCAGGGCGGTTCCAATTCGCGCAATCAATTCACGTGGACGAAAAGGCTTGGTGATATAGTCGTCCGCGCCAATGTTCAGCCCGGTAACAACACTCGCCTCATCGCCGGAAGCCGTCAGAAAGATAACGGGAACATCTTGCGTTTCTTTGATTTCCGTGCAAACCGTAAAGCCATTTCCATCAGGCAAAGAAATATCAATCAACGCCAAGTCAAATTTATTCCCGGCAAGCGCGGCAATGGCTTCACTCCGCGTAGGGGCGTGAGTGATTGTAAATCCCTCCGAGCGGAGCAGAAGTACAAGGTTTCTGGCGATTGCCTTATCGTCCTCAACCAAAAATATCCGTTTCATTTATTTTCACCATCCTTTATTTTACTGCTCCTGTATCGTCCGTCAGCCGGTTTTTCAGCGTCAACCGGAACAAGCCATGTATTTCCCATTTTTTTAGATTCCTTAATCCGTCCAGCAGAGCAATGGTACACTACCATTCTGTCTGTGATTCCCCAATTTTTCGCTACTTCTTTTGTCGTTATATAATCCACGCATAACACCTCCATAATTTTATTATATTTCTTTTGACGGAAATATACAAGCTGAGGTATAAAAAAATACAGGAGCGTGGAAAAGCGTTCACGCTCCCGCAAAGGCTAAAGATGTTAGGCGGCTTTAAAGGTCAGTATTCCGGGTTGTAGTAACAGTAATATATAGAATTGATATGGAAATAAAAAACATTCTCTATATACTCCAAGAAAGAAAAGTTCCTTAAATATCCACCAAGTGACCTTTTCTTACTTTATTAAATAATGCTTATTAATAAATATTATTTAAAATGGGGCCCAAATAGCTTCACCATTTTCATCATAAGTTTTTTCTCCTGAGTAAATTATCTTTCCACTTGTTGCATCAATATCTGTTTTAGCCCTCGTTCTCTTTTAAAAAATATAACTAAATAAGTTACATTTTAAGTAATATTATATGTCACATATTATGTAACAAAATTAGTTACTACTCTTGTTACAAAAATATAGTGTTAAATCTAGTAAATATAAGTAATATGAGTAGTTATTATAATATTTTAAAATAAAAAATAGCTCAATATTTTAAAAATAATTTAATAAAAAATTATTAAAAATACTGAACTTTTTATACTTATATCTAAGTTATATTGTATAAAGGATTTTACTACTTATCCCACCCAAGCAACTTTTTCTCTAAATCCTCATAATCATATTCTCTAGGTTCAAAATTATTAAATGCTCTATTACTAATGCCATTTATTGTCCAATCTTCTTTTATGGCTTGCATCATGGCATCAGTTAAATTCTTTATAGTTTTAAATTTACTGATTATAGAATATTTTTCTTTAATCTTTTCAATCTATATATGTCAACATTAAGTTTAAGGACATAATTAGGTATGTAAAAGACATATTAAATTTGTGAATAAAGCTGAAAAAATAATTTCAAACTTAAATGATTAAGTAAAAACTTATAAACACTTACAAAAGCTTATAAAAGCTTGAAAAAACTTAGAAATATGTTATGATATATTTAAGGAAGGTGATAAGAAAATGCACCAAGAAAAAAGATTAAGATACATTAAAGAATATCTAGCACAAAAAGGAGAACTTACAACAAATGATTTAATTGAGCTTTTAAAAGTTTCAAAGGACACTGTCAGACGGGACATTCTTCTTTTAACCGAAAGAGGAGAAGTAAAAAGAACTCACGGTGGAATAGTTTCTTTAGATTTTGATACACACATACCAAGCTATGAAGAACGATTAATCAGATTTTCAAAAGTAAAAATTAAAATGGCTGAAGCTGCTTTAAAGTTAATTGAAGAACAGGATATATGTTTCTTTGACGTTTCAACAACTATGACAAAGCTTTCACAGTTGGTCAATATAAATTGTTCAATTTATACACATTCCATAGACAACAGCATAGCAATCACCAATAAAATGAAACCGAGTTTAAATCTTTTGGGAGGAGATTTTTATTCAAGAAATAGATTTTTTTATGAACCAGATCAGATAAAAAAATTGAATTCAATTTCTTTTGATATTGTGTTTATAGGCGCTGCGAGCATAAGTAGCCACGGAGTTTTCTTTGAGGATAAAGAAGACGCATGGATTAAGTCAGCTGCAATAAAAAATGCTAAAAAAGTTGTTCTTGTAGCAGAGAGTGAAAAATTCAAAAAAAGTGCTTCCTTTAAAGGTAATGAATTAGAGGATATAGATATTTTTATAACAGATTCACCTTTATCGAATGAACAATTATCATGGTTTAAAGAAAATATTGAAATATTACTAGTTTCAAAAAGATAGTGTAAAGTACGCTATGAAAAAATAACACAAAAAATAAAATAACTAGATAATCAATATAAGTTAAAATTAGTAAAAATACACTTAAATTTGAGTATTAGAAAAAGGCCTCCGGCGCCGCAGGCAATGGAAAATATTTTAAATTTTATTTTTCAGGATTTATTTTCTTGCATATGCATAATGGTTTGTTGACCAAGACTAATAAGAATCTGCCATTTAGCAGGCATGTTATCAGCAGTATTTAATTGACTAAGCTCATTTAATGGACGCCAGTAGTTGTATGGATGAGGACGTAAAAAGTTGTAGTAAGCAACCCAAAGAGAAAAACCATAAATAGCACCGTCATCACTTCCGTACCCACAGGTAACGCGGTAAGAAGCCTTGAAAGTCCTGTTTAATCGTTCTACAACTTGTTTAACCCAACGATATTCTTCAGATACTGGATCATCATTAGTAAGTCCTATAACTTGGGTTAAGTTAAATTTTATATCTGATTCTAATTCGAATTGTTGTTTAGCTAAAGGGTAAGCACTATATCCATCAGCAATGAACTTAAGTGTCCTGTTGGCGATAGATTTACACTTATCAAAAGCCATCCTCATAGCTAGAATGCATGGGCCAACAGCTCTTGTATCTGATACTTGATAACCTAAGATAGATTTTTTACAAGCGTCCATAACAATCCAAACATAATGCTTGATTCCTTTAACTTTAATATAGGTTTCATCAGCAGAAAATATGTTAGAAGGCTTGTAATCAAAAGTATCAACAAATGGCTTTATAACAGCTGCGGCAGTTAATGCGTAATTAACAACCATAGTGTGTGAGATTTTGATTCCATGCACCTCCGCTAATGCGTGAGCGGTTTGTCTTGTTGAAAGCTTAAGATTAACATGATAAGTCAAACAAAGCCCCAATATATGTGGATTAAACTTCTTAAAACTCAAGTTCACAGCATTTTCAGGTAAGTTATATAAATCCATCTTAAAAAAGCTGATTTTGAATTCTCTATAAATATAGTGAAGTTTATATTTGTATTTTTCTTTATCATCTAAGTCTTTTGGAATCTTTTTTAAGTTTGTTGCATAATAAGAGCACTCTGAATTATGGCATTTATGTATTTTAAAATGTTTACGTTCTTTCTGTACAGCAAGTGTATGACCACAATAAGGACATTTAAAGACTAAAGGTTTAGTTGCATTATTATTTTCTTTAAATGTAAGACCACAAACTTTACATTGAAACTGACCTTTATTCCCATTATTGTCATATATGTATTCATGTGGAGCACCACATTTAGGGCATATAGTTGATTCAGATATAGACTTACCGTTACGTCTTTGGACGGGTTTTAAAACCTTGTTATATTTATGTTTGTAATAAGCTAAAAGAAGTTTATAATCTACTTTCTCAAATTTAAGAATTGTAGGTAGCTTATCAACTTTAAACTTTTGATATTCAGGACTATTAGAATCATCAAAGCTCATTTGTTTAAGTGGTATATATTTCGAAATGAATAGTAGCAATTCACAAATAGTTTTAACTAAGTATTGATTATATAAAAGTAAATAAGTTATAATTGAATCCATGACAATGACAACCTTTCGTAGTTATTTTGTTTGGTTAGAGATTCAATTTTAACACGAAATTAAGGGGGTCATTGTTTTTTTATACAAAAAAACGGTCGAACCCTTGATATATAAAGAAAAAATTAAAAGCGTAGTGTAAACAAGTTTATACTATCTTATCTACAAAGGGGGTGTAATTATGGGAGATGATCAAAATTTCGGTGAATTTTTAAAACAATTACTCTCAAAAAATAAAATTTCTATGGGTAAATTAAGTATTGAAACGGGTATTAATAAATCAACTATATCTAGACTTGCAAATAACAAACAAAAACCAAATATAAATCACTTGAAAAAATTTTCAAAAGTATTAAATGTATCATTAGAAGAATTATTTAAAGCCTCTGGTGTTGATTTAAAAGAAAATAGCTTAACTGAAGAAATTGATTTAGCTCATACAACTATTGAAGAGGATTATTTTGATACAGATAATATATTAAAATTTTCAGATAAGCTAAAAGATGCAAATTTAGAAAAAAATATAAAAAAAGAATTAAATAAATGTGAAAAATATGTACAAACAGAGGAGGGAAGAGATTTAATCCATAGAGACTTTAATAATAAAATAGAAAATTTATCACAAACAGGTTCATTTATATCAACACTTAAAGAACTTTATGAAAAATTTTGTTCTGTAAATATAACAGAAAAAGAATTTATTTTGATAGGAGCCGCCTTAATTTATTTTGTTCTACCAATTGATCTTATACCTGATTTTATATTTCCTATTGGATTTATTGATGATATGATAGCAATTAAATTAGTGTTAAATCTTCTTAATGCATCCGCTAACTAAATTTGTAGTAACTATAATTATTAAAAAAATTCACTAGAAAACTTATATTTCTAGTGAATTTTTTCTTTAAATTAATTACTTTCTTTTTTCCTAAGAGCATCTATTTCTTCTGTCAATCCAGTTCTTATTTCTATTGTTTTAAAGTTATTAATCTTTAATTAAACAAAGCTAATACATCCCAATTAACGTATTAGCTTCATAATTCTTCTTAATTAGTCATACTACTTTTTGTTATTTCTATATTCATTTATCTTTTTACTATATTTAACTTCTTCTTCATCTTCATAACCTACAAAGTATACTTTTTCAATAACATCACTATTAAATAAAAACAAACTATCTGGTCTTAGATTTCCCTCTGGATATAAACAAGCTGAGTAATCCCACTCAATTTCTTTTTCATCTCCTACTTGTTTTTGTAAACGACCTACTATCATTAATTTTTTATCACTATCTTTTAATAGCACTATTGATCCTATTGGTAACAATTTATTTTTATCAAATTCTATATTTTGTTCACTATTTACATTAACTTTTTTATTTTGTATTTCACATCCACTTAATATATTAGTGACGCTTAACAAAATTATTAAACTTACTATATGTACTTTGGTTTTTAATATCATATTTAATAATTTATTCATATTACATTTCTCCATTTTCCTTACTTCAATCTGATAATTCCTCTAAAGAGAATTTTTTATTACATTTAGGACAATAATAAAAAATTGTAATTTCGTATGCTTCTGCATCTGAACCTATTCCATCAACATTTACATACCTTTTTTTACCTATATACTTTTCATTTTTAACTTTTTTCATTTTAGTTCCACATATCTTACAAAATTTTTTATTAAATATCATGAACTTTAACTCTTTGAATCCAAATGAATATTCTCTTGCTTTGCTCAAGCTATACCTCCTTAATCTGCTGCTCTCATTGATATTGAAAATTCTCCACCAATAAAATCACTTACGTTTACACAACAATCAAATTTCCCAATATCTTTATTATTTCCTACACAAGCTCCTAGATTATCCTTTTCTTTAATCCTCCAAACCATATTTTTCTTAAAATTTACTTCTATATTACTTTATTTATTATATTAAAGAAACAAGTCCCTTTATATTTTCGTACATTTTAGTAATTTATTTACATCCGAATTCTAAAACAACAAATAAAAACACCTAAGATAATTAAATCCTAAGTGTTTCTAAAAGATATTAATGATTAAAATTATGCTGTATGCTTCCATTTTATTCTTGTACTTTTCTAATAAAATCCTCAAACATTTTTCGTGTAGCTATACCACATTTTGTCAGTATTTTTTCAATTCGTTGTATTATTGTTTTATCACTTGATATTATCCCTATATTATCTGAATTAGCAATCACTCTTAAACCATCGACACATGTTTCAAATAACTCATCATTATCTATACTAGAAAGTAAAATTAAACTTTTTATTATGGCTTCATCATTAATGCCACAATCAGTACAATAAGCAAATCTTATTTGCCACTCTATAGACTTTGAAAAAATATTATTAAATAACTTTTCCCAATCCTTTTTATTGAATTTCTCTAAAATATCACTAGCAATTCCAAAGCCCTCATCATACCAGTAATCCTCTGTAAAGTAACCTGATAGATATTCATCTAATTCTTCATACATGTTAATCCCTCCTGAATAATAATAAATTTTCTTTTACTTGATGCCTTCTATAATAAATATAATAAGTATTAATGTAATTTTTCAGGTATTATTGAAATTCTGCTAGAAATCCAGATGCCCCTCCACCTATCGGATACCCACTAGTTACAATATCTCCTTCTTTAATAACTTCAATTTGCACACAATTACAATATCTCTGTGGAGTGTTGCCCTATCTCTAGGACGTACAGCTATACTTGGAGTATCTCATACTTTTTGTACAGACCCTATAATTCCGTCATTATACCATGTATCTAGAAACAGTGTACTTGCTTTAATTTTTGAAATCAATTAGCAAATTTCATTGTATTATTCGTAAATCCTATAATCCCCATATTCCTTAGTAAGCTTTTTACTTACCAGCTTGACTGAAATTCATAAATATCATAGTATTGTAAATTCTAGTAACTACCTTAAATAGTTCTATAGTAAGTCGTTCCTTGTTATGTAGTTAGATTTTACTCAACAATTCTAACAGCAATAGATTGTCCATTGTACTCATCTAAATTGTCTAATGCTATCCAACTACCATCCTCATCTCTAAGCCTATGAAATCTAATAGTTGTAAAATTACCATCAAATCCGATGATTATATGGAACTTGTAACTTGGAAAATCTCTTTTCAACTTATATTCCCAAATCTCAGATAACTTAATAGCCAATGCAAGGCCCTCCATAGGTTTTCCTATGTACCAATCAAAATAATCTTCTATACGAAATTCGTTGTAGCTCGCTTCATATCCAGTTCTATCATAATAAACTGATAATATTTTATTCTCATCTAATTCTTCAACAGTGTCCTTATATTTTTTTAGTAGCACAAACCCTTTTATCTCAAAGAACTCTGACCATCTCCTCATTATTTTATCTAAAAAATCTTTATGATATATATCTATTCTATTTAGGAAATCCATCATATTTTTGTTATACTTAATCATTATATCCTCCCGAAAATTATTATTTGAAATATTTTTCTTCACCTAATACTTAAAGCCCTTTATTTATTGCTTTTTGAACCTCTTTATTGCCAGATTTATCTGATTCACTATTTAAATTTCTGGTTATATATTTTCTCTTGCATATTCCATTTTTTCTATAAAGTCTATATCTGTATATTAATTCTTCATTATACATATAAGTTAAATATGAACTCTTTAATTATTTTTAATACTATTCTATTAATCATAGTTAAATTATTTATTACTACCTGTAATCTTCTTCATCATTTATATCTAAAACATCGTTAAATAATAAACTATATATGATATAATTTTCTCCATCCAAAATTTCTGTAATATCTCCTTTTTCATTAAGATAATATCATTAAAATCATAATAGTCAATTTCTTCATATCCAGATTTAGTCATTCTGTTTTTAATAATCCCCATTATCTCTGCTTGTTGTCTATTATATGATTCTACTCCGAATCCCTCTAACGTTGGACCCATTTTATCTGGATTATTATCTTCTACCTCAAACTCATGCTGAATGTGAAATATAGAAATTATTTTTGATACATATACTAGTGTCCTATATTTAGTGTTATTAAATTTGCTACATTCAAAATACCATATGCAAGCTGGAGAATTTTCTATATCTATTTCACTAATATTATCTACATATTCTTTCAACGAATCATCAAAATAATTATTTAAGTCGAACTCTCCTTTCTTTAGCTTAAACCTATTTTACAATAAGATTATGTCTTCCAGAGCTATCTAACTTTCCAACAGATTCAAAATCAAAATTTACTTCTTCTAAATTATTTCCACTTTCAGTTGAAAAGTATCTATTATCTGTATTTGATAATTTAGAGCAACTACTTCCGTTTTTTCTTACGCATCCAGTTACAATAGGTTCATCATATCTATTAGGAAAATAGAGCATTACGCTTTCTCCAACTATAGGCATCGCATACATTATGTTTCCTGTTGGTGGAGCATACTTAAACCATGATGCTTTACTAACATCTTGACTTTCATCTATATTTAAATGAAGCTTTACCTTTTTTCATCTACTGCAGCAACTTTACCCTACATGAAGAAGCTTTAACTGTCTTTTTCGATATTACGAAGATATCCCAATGCTTTTACTGTGTATGCCGTTAATTCACTCCAATTTTTAGGCCCTTCTTCCCACCATCTAAAATGACAATTATGATATATTGAATTAATCTTCAATTCATACGTTGTACCATCAAACCCTTCACTCGCCTGATTTGGTATAGGGGAAACTTTAATATTTGTGAATTGTAACAGCATTTTATCAACAATTCCTTTATCAATCTGTATTTTTTTTCGTTTTATTGTAGGTATAATTTGACCTTTTTTATACTTAGCTTTTAGTGCTACTAAAGGTATATCTAAATTACTACAATCCTCAGTTTTATTCCACATTGATTTTACAACAAAATAACATTCTGTACTTTCTTGTTTAATAGTCTTGAATACTTCCCAACTTACCTTTTCTTCAAATGAAGGTTCATAAATTATTTGAAATACACTTTGAATAGATCTTTCTTCAGGCATATATCTTTCTTTTAATAATCCTGATACCTGGCTTTCAAGTTCATGAATAATATAATTTTTATCTAATTCCATAATCATCCTCCTTATTTATACCCACTTATTATATCACCAACATAGCTTTCTATTGTTTTAGGACTCTTTTCATCCTCAATTAGACTTACTTTGAATTTTTCAATTATTTGACACATTGTTATTACTCCCTTCAATTTATTTGCATAAAAATAGAACCAATGTTTCCTCAATTATAAGCATTGGTTCTGTTCTTAGTTATAATATATATTTGATTTTGCTCTTCAAATTACATCATAATCCTAAATTACATTTTTATAAGAGTTACTATTTAACTCGAACTTATATAGACTTTATATTATATTTTACGGTTCTAATAATCTTGATTTTGATGACTCATATTCTTTTAAAGTCTCCAAACCTCTCATTCTAAATTATCTTTCAATTGTTTTGTAAAATTTAGCTTCCATTTCTGTTCCAACAGGATGATGGGCATAAATACCTCTTTCCCACCATCTTTGATGTAATTCCTTGTGAATTATTATATCTCTCAATTGAGTTCTTGATGAAAAAGATTTCTTACCAATATGGGTACTAGTTCCTTCTTTTGATTAAGTCCATAAACTATTGTAGCCGCTGTTGGCTCATTAATTAATCTTTCAACTTTTAATCCAGCAAGTTCTCCTGCTCTTTTAGTTGCTTTACGTTGAGCATCATTAAAATATGATGGTACACTTTTGCTCATTTTCATCTATACTTACTACAGATAGAGTTAATAAATCTCCTAATCTATTTTGTATAATAGCAGACCCATCCTCAGTAAAATAGGATACCAAACTATTAGTAGTTCCCAAATCAATTCCAATAATGGCAATTATTCATTCCCATGTTTTCCTTTTTCATATTACAAATTCTAGTTTTCCTATGTTATACTTCACATTTTTTATTATAATCACCTCTATTATGGATTTAAAAAGTGATTTTTATTTTATAGTTCAATATTTTTTTTAATAATTTTTACAACCATATTATTAAGTTATTCCCCATATTTTTTAGCTTCTTATGCTACTTTAAATTTATAATAATTTATTCCATTTTTAGTAATATAATTTATATAAGTATATTTTAGTCTACATTGGCAATTTATTTACATTAAGTTTCCAAGCTAAAGTAAAAAGAGTAATTTAAAACAATTCAATTTAGTCTAAACAATAAAAAGAGATACCTATATAACATGTAAAAACTTTCAAATTAGTTTTTACATGTTATATAGGTATCTTTGTTTTAATTAGATTATTAATCATTTTTTAGTATAAGTTTAAAGCATCTTTTAATATTTCAGAATTATTTTCTATTTCCTCTAAAATATCTATAAATTTATATTCACTCATATCAAATAATTCTATTTTTTCTCCAAATGGTTCTTTAATAAGTTCATTATATGGCTCCATTCCATATGATAAACTAAAAGTTAAATTTTTAGGTGTATTATCCTCATTTGATTCAAACATAATTTGATCAAAATTAAATTGTAAACCCTGGGTTGTTTCATCAAAATCATAAGTACCATTATATTTAAAATTCACACTTTCATCATCTGATTGTGCTGAAAATATTCCTTCTAATGTTTTAGTTAAAATATCGTATTTAGCATTTCCATTAATATTTATTACTTTATCATCAGAAATAACTTTCATTGATAGAACATTATTAGTACTTTTTCCTTCATCTATTTTTTTAATATTCATTTCAATATTATTTTTTGAAAGTCCATCATCAACTGTTATAAATGTATCTATATCATTTCTTATATTATCTATACCTTTATAGTTACTTGAATAGTTAATATTAAAGTTTTTGTCTTCTTTATTTATATTAGTATCAACATCTATTCCAACTGCTCTTCCTTTTTTATCAATATAAACCTTCATTGATATATTATTTACTGAAATTTTATTTTTGTAATAATTAATAAACTCTCTTGAATCATTAAATTCTTTTATAGAAGAGTCATCTAATCCTTCTACAAAGTTAATCATATTTAAATATGAATTTAAAGCAACTCGAGCTTGATTATTGTAATTAATATAATTATATATACTTTCTAAAAATTTATCTACATCTTCTTTATTAATATCTATACTATATCCAGTACAATTTTCATTTTTCCCATTTATGTCAAATTCCTTTGAATTATCTAATTTTTTAACTTCCATGTTCTCAATTAATTCGTTTAATTGATCTTTATAAGAATCTAAATAACCATCAACTAAAATTTTGTTAATTTCTTTATAGGTTCCAATTTTTTCTACTTCATCATCAAATAATTGCAATGTAATTTCATCATCTGGTAATTGTCCATATTTCCCTAAAAAAGATCTATTATATTGCTTTTCAATGTTTTTGCAATAAAATGTAAACCATGCATCATGAACATTTGGAAAATTTACCATCATTATATTATTATCTGTATACAAATTTATACTTCCTAAGTTGTAGCCCTGATTTGACCCATTTAAAGACATCATAACTTTTTTATTGTCTTCATCTATTTGTGCATTTAAATTAATCACTGCATTATTAATATCAACTGTGTCAATCATAGTATTATGTACTATATTCATTTGTGCTTGTTCACTTATTCCATGTTTATATGAAGCTAGGAAATCATCTTTTTCAGTTACTTTTTCAAAAAAAGTTTTCCTTGACTTTATTTCATTATTAGTTTCTTTAAGAGCTTTAATCACTTTTATTTTTGAATTATTCATAAGAGAGAGGCTTGTTAATCCTATAATTAATGCAATAGCTACTATAATAGATCCCATGGTTATTATTAATTTTTTATTATCTTTATTAATCTTTTTATCTTGTGAATTATAATCACTTTGTTCATCATCTACATGGAATTTTTTCTCATTATTATCTCTAATTTGAATTCCATCTTCAATACTCTCTTTGTTTTGAACTATTTGAGTTTTTGCTTCTATTTTAGTTGATTTTTCATAATTTATTTTACTAATATCCTCTTCATTAGATTTATAAGTTCCCCTTTTTGTTTCGTCCGTCATTATTTTACCCCTTTAAAAAATTTATAATTTATTAAGTTATTTTTTCATATCAGCTTAAAAGATTCTATATCTTCATACATATCTTGTTTATCTGAATGAACATGTTTTACTATATAATTATCACATCCTTCTGTATTAAAATTAATCCCTACAATTTACCTAATCTTACATTTTATTTTAATTATATTATTTATATTTTCGTACATTTAATTAATTTATTTAGATTAAATAAACGAAAGAAATAAAAAACACCTAAGATAAATAAATCCTAAGTGTTTCTAAAATATATTAATGACTTTCTTTCTTCCTAAGAGCATCTACTTCTTCTTCCGTTAGTCCTGTCTTTAATGCTATAGTTTCATCATCTAAAACATCTAATAAATTTTTTGCAATTTTATTTTTCTTCTTCTTTACCTTTTTGTATCCCTCTATCAATTCCTTTTTGTTCATAATACTTTTGTCTTATTTGATCAACAGTCATTCTTACAGCACTCCTCTTTCTCTTTTATATTCTTCAAATTTCTTTTCAACTTCTTTATCTTTAATTAAGAATAAATATTCTAAAAAATCTGCTAATGCTTTTATTTGTTCTTCATTTTTAACTTTATCGTATTCAACTAACTCTTCTGCGAGCTGTATTTTTGCTTTATAAATATCCTCATCTTTAGGTTTTGTTTCAAGTAGTGTTTTTGCCATTTTAAATACTAATTTTAATGGATTATCATAACTTATGTTTTCTAACTCTATTTTTTCAACATCTATAGTTCTAAAATTATAAATTAAAATTTCGTCATTAAGTTTAGGTATTTTATATACATATTTTGTATCTTTTCCGCGTTCTCCTTTATATGTATATATAGCGGCTGCAATAACTTCACTTTTATCTTTATTTTTATATCTAAACTTATCCCATATTCGATAAAAATACCTAAACATTCTTTCGCCGAAAGCATCTTCATCACTACTATAACTTTGAACTTCAACATGAATAAATAAAATCTTGATATTATTATCTTTAAGTTTTACATTTATTATCTTATCTGAAATTATTTTTTCAGCACTATCTTTATCAAAAATTTCTCTTTGAATTTCTTGAAGCTCTAAATCTAAACTTTCAGTCCCAAGTTCCCATGCTATTTCATCAAATATTTCAGGGAATAATACTTCTACAACTTCCACTTCAAAGGCTTCAAGTATTGTTTTCCACGCTGCATCATAGTCATGCTTCTTTGACAAGCTATTCACCTCACTTTTTTTAAAAAAGTTCATTTTTTTATATTTTTAATACGCTTTTTCATATCTCTATTATATCTTATTAATTATAATTTCAGCAAGGATTGCAGCCTAAAAAATTTGACTTTTGGTGTCCAAGATATTGACATAAGACCATCTCTTACTATAAATTTTAAGTTTGGGTATTCTTTTAACCACTCTGCCACATTTTGAGTATCTCTTGAATTTAAGATATCAATAATACATCTAGTATTTATATCAATCATAATCGTTCCATATGTATGTCTTTTTTTAATTGAAAAATCATCTATACATATATGAGTTACTTTTTCCTTATTTATTTGTATTGTTTTTTTTAAGTAATTACATATAGAACTCTTTTTTATATCTACTGTTGTTTCATTTAAATATTTACTGGCAGAAACTGAACTTTGAGTCAATGAAACTCTCACAATTTCTTCTATTAGACGTTTTGTTTTTTTAGCTTTTGAATCTAAGAAATCAAATTTTTCTGAAAAAGTATATCTATCACAGCTTTCATTTACACAAAACATATTTCGATTTTTTAATAGTACTATCACTTTTTTCCCTTGTATAGGTAGATCCTGAAATCTTTTAGGATATCTTGAATGTACCTTATTTCTTTCATTGCCGCAAATAGGGCATTGTAGTTCTTTTTTATTTGAAGCAACAGTTATATATATTGTATTATCTATTAACTCATGTGATATATAATCTAACGATCTATCTAACATTTTTATTATGCCGTCCATAATTATTCCTCCAACTAATGTATAGATACATCATACAGTATTTTTATAAAAATTCCAATAACATTGGAAAGAACCTTTTTGACGCTTACAGTGGCTAATATAATTATTCTAATTTAAAAATATCAAATTTCTTATAATTTTTATATTACTTAAAACAAACCATCGTCTATCTCTGTTCCATCATATTTAACGAGGCTTTTTCCATTTCTCATTTCATCTTCTAGCCATTTAATTATTCCTTCCCAAAATTTAGATACTCTTCCTTCTTCGTGATCCCATTCAATAAATATTGCATCATCTTCTGTAATTGTCTCAATATCCATACATATACAATCCCCATAACACCTATCTGCAATTATTATAAAATTATTAGGCATTCCTGGCCACCTTTTTTTTTCATCAAATGCATCATTTATATATCCAATTCCTTGTTTTTTTTCTTCTGAACTTTCCTTTACTTTTGCTATTGTTGTTCCTGCTGGGATAGCAAAAAGTTCGCCACCATTATATATTTGTAAAAACTCTTTATACAAATTAGGTAGTTTAAGATTAAGATCCTTTTCTGCCTGTTCTATATCTGTTTTTAATGCTCCTGAATTCATTTTATGGATTCCGTTTGCATAGTTCTTAATTTCTCTACATATTGGTTCAAAAACAATATTTTCTTTTTTCATAATTCTTCTCCTTTTGACTTATATATTAGTATAATTTTTATTATTTATTTTTCTCCTAATTAAGGTCCCACGGTACTTTATCTCCAAAATCTACGAATACTCCTGTATTAGGATCATAATACCAATTCGTAGGGTTCTGATAATTTACCTCATGAGCTGTAATATGTTCATTATCATCCATGTATCTACCTTTTAAAAATTGTATATTATCAGGATTGTCTACGAAATCAGGATATGCCTTTGCAGATTTCATATGTTGACCTTCATATCCTGGAACCTTTCCATTCTCTATCAATATCACCTTCTCTTCATCTGACCAATCCCTAGATCCTTTTCCTGTATCTACTACTAATTCTTTTTCCTGTTTCCACGCTCCATCTACAGCCTTTTGCCTTAAACTATTAAAAGTAGCTTCGTCTACTTCTTTACCTCTCACATTGTATGTTTTTCCTTCTTTTGTAGGTTTCTGAATATTATATTTATCAATCATATCTTGTCTAGATTCAAAGGTTCCCTTATTTCAACAGGAACCTTCTTTTCAATTAAGTTGTTAGATAAATCATATACGTAAACCTAGAATTTTTAATGTTTACAATATTATTAGTTATTGTTAATATACTAGTATTATTTTTTCTAAATGGGATAGGTCTTTCTCAATTTTTTTCTGTAATAGTAAAACTGACTTCTACTAATACTATTTTCTTTATAGAAACTATCTAACATCCCTCCGTAAGAAGAAAATTTTTCTACAAGTTTTCCCCATTTCACATCTGTTCCTTTTTAACCATAAGATTTGGCATTATCTAGACAGCAATTTTTTGACACGTTATAGATTACTTTAAGACTTTTACTTAATGAATAATTTCTCTTTCTTGACACAAAAATACTCCCTTTATAGAAACAGTTTTATTATTTTTACTGTCTACTATAAAGGAAGCATATCATTTATCATCTGCTTTAATAATTTTTTTATTTATTTGAAATTCATATTTAGAAAATTTTACACCTCCAAGGTAGCTATCATAAGTTTACGAGTAATTTGCTATTAACTACACATATTGTTTAAATATATCTATATCTGATAATGCTTGTTCAATTAATCCTCTTTTGTATAGAGATACAAATAATGCAACAGATTTTGCTTGACAATTTATAGCTCTTTGAGGATTAAATTCAATATCTGTAAATGCACTATATTCAATAATTTTCTTGTATAAATTAGGTTGCTTGTACAATGCATTTACATAAATCCAATCATAGAATAACGTTTTAGGTTCTAAAGGATAGTCTACACCTTCAAGCCTAAATCCTACTAGTTCACCTGAATTCCTTAACCTTTTATCCCTTTTTACATCTACTGGCTCCATTAAAAGAAAATCTTTATATGGTCCTCCATTTTTAAATATTTTACTTGATTGGAACACACATTCAAGAAAATATTTGTTATTCTTAATTTCATACTCTAAATTAAATGCACTAAGTTTCTTTCCTAAATCAATAGGGGACTTTGTTGATATTTCTAAAACTTTTTCATTCTTATAAATATTATTAAATTTTTTATGCAATATCCTAACATAATTTTGTTTTTCTTTGTAGCTTGCTCTATGAAGTTCATTAATTTCTATATCTACTGATTCTATTTCTCTATCATTTATAATTCTAAATACTCTCTTTGTACTCAAAATAATCACCTCAATTTTACTCTTTAATTTCAAATAATTTTCTTTTATAATTTTGAAATTGTCCAACAAAATTATTTGAAATTTGTCCATTAGTTTGTAAATTTTCTTCATATAGATAGAAATTAATTGATATTATTATTTCAACAAGTTCTTTATCTATTATATGATAATCTTCATATATTTTCACCATATCATTCAAAGCTTTAAATGTATTTTTTAACTTTTCCATATCTAATTTATTATTTTTTTTAATTAAAGGTAAAAATCCTTTTTTTCCTATGCTGTTTTCTTTAAACTCATCTATTAATTCTTTATTTACTATTGTCTGTTTACTATCTATCTTTTGCCCTAATATTAAAGTTCTAAACTCTAAATATTTATTAGCTACAACTTGTATTTCCTGCCCTTCTATTATATCTATTTTACCTATTGCCATTATATTTTCTGGTATTAATACAAATGTTTCTGCTACTAATTTTTCTATTTGATTTTCATTTTTATATATTTCTATCATTTGCTCCAATATTTCAAAAACTTCTTTTACTTTTTCATGATTTAGTCCTTCTGCTGCCCTTAATTCAGATAAAATTTCCCATGCATAATATTCATACTTATTTAACAATTCAATATCAGCTATAATTTCGTTATTTTTCATAATCTAATTCCTCTTCCTATTTGAAACTTTTTCCCTTTCCAATACATGCATTTTTCTTTTTAAGACGTTCTCCCTTTTCTTTATAATCTCTATCTATTGTACTTATTTGTTTAGGTGTATTCCTAATTCTTTTTATGTCTGACTCATCTAAAAGTGTAACAGCTTCTGGTGGTATTTTACCTTTTATTAATACCTCTGAAGAATTAGCTGCATAATTCATTGCTTTCTTATTTCCATTTAATCTTACACTTCTTGTTTTATCATCTATTGATAAATCAACTATTACTTGATCATTAGACAATTTATTTATATCAATTTGAACAATCCTATTTTCACTTCTTTTAGATTGTGTATTAGATTTTGATATATTAATTGATGCTGAATTATAAGATGTTTTATTATTTGAATTTGCCACATGATCTTCTGGTGTATATACTTTATTGGTTATATCTTTAGGTATAATCCCTTTATTTAAATTTTCTAATTCATCTGGTCTAATAACTCTATATACCTCTGTGTGTTTGTCTTTTCCAACTACTACTTTTCCGTTATTTTTATTTTTTATTTGACCTACAGTTTCACACATAGGTATTTCTTTATCATATCCACTAGGATCATAATACCTAACCGGATTATTTCCACAATAAGCATAAAGATTCAGTCCATCGCCTCTATATACATCTTCCTGAGTAAACCTACTAATGACAGGATTATAATATCTAGCTCTTAAATAATACTGCTGCGTAATTCCATCAAATTGCTGCCCTGTATAAGTTATCCTATTATAGATTTCCTCTTTACTATCTAGAACATTTCCAAAAGCATCGTAATAGTATTCATTTCTAACTCTTTGATTTTCATCAGTTATAAATACTGTACTGCCCGGTTCATCAACAGTATAGAAATATCTATTATATTTAGAATATATCAGAAAAAAAGCCTAAAGCAATTTAACTCTAGGCTTTAATTTTTTGCACAACATAAGTTATTTTAACTATCCAGTGCCATTATAAATTAATCATAATTTATTAAATCAAAATAAAGTTCTTCTGAGATTTCCATTATTTTATTCCATTTAATTTTTTCTATATGCTCTTTTATTTCTTTTGCTATAGTACGTATTACAGTATATTTATTTGATTCCTCTTCCTTATCAACTATACTTAAAAGACTTTCCTTTATCTCTTGATAATCTACAGTTAGTGATTTATATATACTATATCCTTCATCTTTTTTAATATCAAATATAATAATCTTATAACCTATATCAGCAAATTCACCATCATAAAAATACTGAATTTCTACCCCTAATAATTCCTTAGAATTTCCTGCTTTTATTTCATTTTTACATACTTCTATGATTTCATTTTCTATTGATTTCATTAATTTAGATTCAATTAACATTTATACTTCTCCTGTAGAACTTGAATCCCACATCTCTTCGAAATTAAATCCTTTTAGGGTAGAATCTTTAACTATTTCAATAAATTTTTCTGTAATAAATATTGAGTAATATGGTTTCCCATTTTTTAAACGAATTCTAAAAATTCCTTTAGAAGCTATATCTTTAGATGACAATTCCTTTTTATTGAATATTTTGCTAAAATTACCTTCTGCATCCTTCTTAATATTGAATTCAACATCTTGCAATTCCAAGATATGCACAATATAGTAAATTTCATTTTCTAAATAAAGTGGCAATAATTCAAATTTATCATTATTCCAAAAATCTTCTAATTCATTCTTAGCTTTTTCTGATATGATTAAAGCTCCTATTACTGACCAAAAAAACGGCCCATCACTTTTTTTTCCCTTATGGTTTATTTTTATTTCTATTTTAGGCCATTGTTCTTTTATACTATAATCATTTATTAACATTTTAATATATTTAACATCATCAGTATGATTTTTCAAAATTACATCTCTATAGCCTTCTTTAAATTTAATTTCATACAACTTCATAAAAATACCTCCTATTTAGGATTATTTAACTTTACAGTTCCATTTAATAATCCTTTTCTAATATTATCTAATGTATTTGTAATATCATGAACTCTCACAGTTCCACCACTTATTTCAATTTCCTCTATTGCTTGTTGCAATTGGTTATTTACATATTCATAATACTTACCATTATGTGACCCTACGTGCATTGTTTCTGTTGAAACATAATCATTCTTTTTATATGGTAAAAATACACCATTTGAAGCAGAATTATAATCTATACCATATTCTGATAATATATTTCTAGCAATTTGCGCATCTGGTGCATCTGCTGCAACAATATGATGAGCTGCATTTCCATAAGGTGGTGGTTGAATTCCTGCATTCTTTAATTCTGATCTTAAAATATCACTATTTTGAGCACTCTCAATATAGTCCCTATTTATTTTAGTGGATTGTTTTGCTTTATCACTATATTTTTCTTTTTCATCATTTAAGTTAAATGGATTTTCTTTACTCCAACACTTCCCTGAATTGCTAGCATATCCACTTGGATCATAATAGACAACAGGATTATTTCCACAATAAGCATAAAGATTTAGTCCATCGCCTCTATAAACATCTTCCTGAGTAAACCTACCTATAACTGGATTATAGAATCTAGCTCTTAAATAATATTGCTGAGTTATTCCATCAAATTGTTGACCTGTATAAGTTATTCTATTATGGATTTCTTCTTTACTGCTTAACACATTTCCAAATGCATCATAATAATATTCATTTCTAACTCTTTGATTTTCATCAGTTATAAATACTGTACTGCCCTGTTCATCAACAGTATAGAAGTATTTATTATATTTAGCTTCAAGTGGTAAATTTGAATTTTCACTTTCATCTAAATCCACATTTTTATCTATAATATCTGCTGATACAATCTCATAACCCCTAGTAAATCTAGAAATTACATTATCATTCTTATCTTATCATTTATACTTTAGATTTATATTTTCACTTTTGTAGAAATTTTAATAATTATAAATCCCTCACCTTAATTAATACTAAAATGAGGGATATTAATTACAAAAAATTATTTATTACTAATCTAAATCAATTATTGATGGTTCTAAAATAGTAAGTAATTCTTCTAAATTGTTAGCAATTGTTCTAAATGTACCTTTATCATGATTTTCAATTTTTATTTTTCCTGTACTATTTTCCATAACAATTAAGTATCCATGTTCTTCTTCCATACCTATAGGTATATATTTTAATTCATTGTTATGAGCTTCTTTATACCCTATTAACTTCTTTTGGAACACTTCTAGTTCTCTTTCTGGTACTACAACCTCAAGAGTTATATCTTTTTTCTTAAATTCCCCTTCTAATTCTAAAAACCAATATGAATTAAAATATTCTTTAATATCTTCGTTTATATTAACCCCAAAAATCTTCTCTATATCCTCAAAATTACTTATTTTATTTTTCTTTATAGGTTTCCACTTACACCATCCTTCTTCATCAGGCATACCTACATATATATTTTCATTATCTAAAACTTTTTTTGGTCTCATTGGCAATCCTTGTTTTGTTTTACTATATCCATTTATCATTTTTTCAAAATATTTATTTAATGCTTTTTTCACACTCATTTTATTTTATACTCCTTCTATTTAATTTTATTCCAATTTTTAGTTCTAACTGTACTATTTTTTATTATTTCTGCTTCATTAGCAAATAGTTCATCTAATGTATTTTCTACCAAAATCCCAAAATCTTTTTCTATATTATGAATACCTCCATATCCTGGATGTAAACTATCTGGTATTGGCATAGCTTGACTACCTCCTCCTATATGATGATGCCTAATTACTTCATCTAGGTTATCAGAATACTGAGGAAAATATTTTATAAATTTTTCATCTACTATCGGGATCTTACCCTTATTTATTCGATTTAAATTTTTTTTACTAAAAATTTCTGGTTGTTGAGCTTGTAGTTGTTTGAAGAAAAATTTAGAATCCCTCTTCCATCCTTGAGAATTACTATTGTTCTTATTCTTGCCTACATATGGCATTTCTACAATATAATTTGGATCACCTAAATATTTAGAATCAATTCCACTAATATCAATTCCCCTATAATTTCTTATTTTTGTTTCATAATCTACGTTACCATTACTTAAACTTTCCCAATGCTCTTTATATCTTTTTCCATCCTCATAAGACATTTCTCCAAAAGCACTCGCTTTAGTCTCACAAGAATACCCACTAGGATCATAATACCTAACTGGATTATTTCCACAATAAGCATAAAGATTTAACCCATCGCCTCTATATACATCTTCTTGAGTAAACCTGCCAACAACAGGATTATAGAATCTAGCTCTTAAATAATATTGCCCTGTAATGCCATCAAATTGTTGTCCTGTATAAGTTATTCTATTATGAACTTCTTCTCTTGAATGTAGTACATTACCAAAAGCATCATAATAGTATTCATTCTTAATATTTCCAGAATCATCTGTTATAAAATCAGTACTGCCCTGTTCATCAACAGAATAATAATATCGTGACAAACTGTAATTTATGGAGCTGTTTGTTTTGTCAGCAATATCAGCTGCAACAACTTCATAACCCCTAGTAAATCTAGAAATTACATTATAATCTTCATCACTTTCAACTAATATATTTCCATTTTTATTGAAAATAAATCTTCTTAATTTCTCATTTTCTTCTATTTCACATCTTAAACCTTCTGTATCATACCTGCTAACTAAAGTGTTTCCTTCTTTAGTTATAGCTTTTACTGCTTGGTTTAAGGTATTATATTCAAAGATGTCATTTCCATCTTTTGTTTCTTCTTTTATTGTATTTCCTTGTTTATCATAAGTAAAGTAGTTTACCCCATTTTTATTATGAAGCTCTTTTAATTGATTCTTTACATTATAAACATACTTTTCTGTTATATCATTAGTTGTCTTACTTAATCTATTTCCTACTTTATCGTAAGTAAAGCTTTCGCATCGTTCATCATAGCTACTATCAACTAATCTATTCATGCTGTCATAAGAATAGAAATTCTTGTGCTTTGAACTTACTTTTTGTAGTCTATTTCCATTTAAATCATAAGCATATTTATAATCTACTAATACTTCACCATTTGATGTTATTGTAACTAGACTTTCTACATTTCCATCACCATCATAGGTATAATCTGATTTTATTCCATTTCCTAAAGTTACAGATTTTATATTATCATTTTGGTAATAATCATAAGATGCTAAAGTGTTTTGATTATCATCTACTATTGTCTTTACTCTATCAGCATCATCATAACTATAAATACTGTTCTTTCCTGTGATGTCTTTTATACTCTTGATATTATTATTTTTATCATAAGTATAACTTATTAAGGTTCTTCCTGATGCACTCTTACTTTCAAGTAATTTTTCATCATTATATGTGTAATTATATATCATATTTCCAGTGTATGCATTATTAAGTGTTCCATCTGGATTATATTTAAATCTTTGACTTATTACATTTAGCTTATACTTTTCATATTCATTGACTTCATCATTAGAGTTATTATTAATATTATTTTCTGTCTTATATGGATAATTGTTTTCTAAGCCGTTTTCTTTTCTTTCCAGATTTTCTAATACTCTTTTTCTAAAGTCTCTTGTTCTTCTAGGTCTTTCTTTTTGTTTTAATTCTATTTTTTCATTTTCTATAGCTTTATTGTCGAGTTTATATGCTTCAACTGAAACTATATTTCTATCGACATTATACTTTCTATCAATATGATTTTCATTTCTATCAATGTGCTTTATTAAATTTCCTTCTTCATCATAATAGAAGTATTCGCTACTTCCTTCTTGATCTTTTATTTCACATACTTGTCCTAAACTATTATAGAAATATTCAATAGTTCCACCATTTGCATCAGTAGTTGAAGTTATATTTCCTGCATAGTCATATGTGTATTTCTCTATTCCACCTTCAGGAGTTGTTATTTGAATTATTCTTCCCCAACCATCTAAAAGATAACTTGTTTCATTTCCATTACCATCGGCAATTCCTGTGATATTTCCTCTAGCATCATACTTATAGCTTTGAGCTAATCTTTCTTCTTTTCTTGAATTTGGAGTTACAACATCCTTTATTTGCCCTAATAATGTATAAGTATATTCAACCTTATTATTTTCTCCATCAATTGAAGTTTTTAAATTTCCTTTTGGATCATAAGTATTTTTAGTAACTGTTTCTCCTAAAGCATTCTTAACTTCTACAACTTGTCCTTTAATATTATACTTATATGTTGTTCCTACCCCATTATCTTTTTCATTATCATATTGTTCTGGAAGTATTTGTTTTATTATTCTATCATTTTTATCATAAAATAATCTTGCTGTGTTTCCACTTACATTAGTGAAATGAGTAAGTCTATTTTGTGAATCATAAGTATAGTTCTTTTTCCTTTTATCGATTTTAAAGTCAATCTCTTTAAATAGTTTTTCGTTTTCCTTCTTGTTTTCATATCTCTTTAATATATCTAAATCATAATTAAATTCACTTGAATATTTAGAATTTATAAGTTTTGCCTCTTCGCCACTATATTCATTTATGCTTATTATATTGTTAGCTTTATCATAGGTATAAACACGACTTCTAAATATATTATTTGTTTCATCTTTTTCATGCTCTTCTATAATTCTATCAATTTCATCATAAACTTTTACTATTTCATAACCTTTTGGAGTTATTATCTTCGTTAAATTTCCATTCTTATCATATTCATATTTTGTTATAGACCAAATATTTTTTCCTTTATTCTTAGAAGATATAAATTTACCATCTATCTCTTCTTTCTTCTCAATTAAATTTCCTATTTTGTCATAAACATAATGAATTATTTTATTTGTACTATCATTAATTTTAAAACTTTCATATATTTTATTGTTTAAGCAATCATATTTATATCTTGCTTTAGCTCCACATTTATCTTTAACTTCTATAAGTCTATTTTCTTTATCATAAGTAAAGTAAATTTCATTATAATTGTTGCATATTTCATCTTCAAATATAGCATCAATTCCATGCTTTTCTAATATCTTATTTCCATTTTTATCATAACAATAAGAAGTTACTTGATACTTTGTTTTACTTTCTGAATTTTTATTATCTGAGCTTTCATTTGAATCTGAATTTATTATTTCAACAGGAACCTTCTTTTCAATTAAGTTGTTAGATAAATCATATTTAAACAATGTAGCATTTTTATCATTATCTATTTCTTTTATTATATTTCCATGAAGATCATATTCAAAAGTTTTTTCTGTAATTTCTGTTTCTTCATTATATATAGAAGTTAATTTATTCATACTATCATAAGTATAACTAAATCCTATTCCATCATCAGTTTCTTTATTGTAGTATTCTGGGCTTATATGCCTTATAACATTTCCATTTGCATCATAATAAAATCTTTCAATTCCACCATCTGGGTAAATAGTTTTTATTTTTCTATTATCTTTATCATAAACATGTTCTATTCCTAATCCATTCTCAGTTTTATCATCGTAATAATTAGGATTTATTTCTTTTATTATGTTTCCTTCACTATCTCGTATACTTTTATCTATAATTCCAAGTGGGTTCTTTATTGATATAAGTCTATCCATGTGATCGTATTTATAGTGATAACCTTGTCCATTTTGCCTATTATTTAAGCATGCATTAGGAGTATAAATACTTATAAGATTACCCATTTTATCATAATTTTTTAATGTTACATTTCCATTTGCATCTTTTATTTTTGAAACATAGTCAAGATTATTATAACCAAATTTGATAGTTCCATAACCTGTTGATATTGAAGTGTTTCTTCCTACTTCATCATATTCATATTCATAATCATAACCACTGTTAGTAGTTACTCTTACAGGGGCTTTTCCTTTTTTACCTTCTATAAAACTACCGCTATCATATTCATAGTTTGAAATATTTCCATTTCCATCAACCTTAGCTAATATTCTTCCATAAGAATCATATGTGTAACTTTCAGTTTTATATTCTCCAACTGAAATCTTTGTTTTCTTCTCTAATAAATTTCCTTTACTATCATAAGAAAATAGTATTTCTTTTCCTAAATTATCTCTTTCTTTTAATAAATTTTGTTCTTCATCATAAACATACTCTTTAACTAAACCATTTGATAATGTTTCTTTTAGTAAACTTCCATATTCATTAAATACTTTGAAAGTTTCAAATCCATTTCTATCTTTTATATAATTTTTATTTTCATATTCATCATACTTAAATTCTTCTGTTGTACCATCTTCATAAAATAAATGTGTTATTAATCCATCTTTATTAAATCTTGTTTTTTCGGTTCTTTTACTTTGTTCATAATAAAAACTAACTTCTTTATTAATATCATCATAAGTTATTACGCAATTATCATTGTTAGGGAAATCTTGTCTTATTACTCTTCCTTTTTTATCGAAGAAATTCTTTGTATAAGTTTGTCCATTTTGATCAGTTATTGAATCTATAAGTCCATTTTCATTATATGAATATTTTGTTATACCTTGATCCACATGAACAACATGTGTTAAATAATCTCCTTCATATTTATATTGGACACTTCTGCCTAACTCATCTCTAATTTCAATTATCTTATTATTCTTATAAGTAAAGAATAATTTATAATTTGAGAAGGTTGTTAATGTTTCAATATGATTTTCAACATAAGTTACATAGAGCTTGTTATTATTTTTATCAGTTATATCAATAAGTTTTCCTTCATTATCATATCTATAAGTCTTCTTTTCTGGATAAGATTTAAATTCCCAATAATCCTCATATCGATTTAATGAATATAACCTAGCTCCACCCTTATCATTTATATACTCATTATTAATCTTATAAAAAGTTTCAATATGGCCATCACTGCAAAGTATATTTACTTTTTCTTCAACTTCATTTAAAAGTGTCTCAAAATTTACTGTCCATCCTCTGCCTAAAAGTCCACATCTATGATTTAAAGATTCATACTTTCTTTCTACTTTAAACTCTTCATGAATATCAGGTAATACTATATCTGTTGCTGGTATATATAAACTTCCTGTTGCTCCATCTACTGGATCTGAAAAACAAAGCTTATTTCCTACATATTTCTTTAAAACTGCTGTTGTAATATTAGCATCTCCACTAGTTCCAATTTGCCCTAATACATCCAATCCAATATCTGATGAAATTCTAATTACCTTTAAAGTATCACAAGAAATATTTTTAGTTTTTTCTAGTTTTTTAAACTTATTCATTCCAGCAATATTCATATTAGATAATGAATTAGAAGTTACAAGAGATTTTATATAGCTTTCAATTCCACTATTTATTTTTCCATCATCAGCATAATCTGCTAATAAATTAAAACCTGCATCCATAGCAGCATCTACACCCATTTTTTTAAATGTACTTACTAAAGCTTCTGTTGTTGCTCCTCCTGTTAATACTGCTGTTGCTGCTCCAGCTATAAGAACTGACCCATACTTTATTGCCTTGTAAAGTCCTTCATTTCCTTTACAAATTGTGTCTCGCATAAAATTAGTAGATTTTGAATAGTCCCCACTCTGAACCTTACTATAATCTGATAATCCTTCCCCTACTTCAGCAAATCCTACTGCAGTTGCTGCTACACCTGAAGCTACTGCTACTCCTGCAATAGCTAATGTTAAACCTCCTGTTGCAACTGTTGCCGCTGCAAATACAGCAACTCCAACGCAAACCGCAACAGCTCCAATAGCTGCTGCAACTAATCCAAAGCCAGTTTTGCTTTTTGCCTCTTGAAGTTTCTGCTCCATTTCACTTTTAGCTTGATTATTAATTTTCTCAATCATATCACCATCTTTACTTCCGACATTTGCGATTTCATCAGGTAAAGCTACTGCGTCTTTAATACTCCCATCATATTTTATAACTGAAGCATTAACAAAAATTTGTTCTGCCATTTGAACCCCAATAGCGCCCTTTGATAAAGCTATTTGATTTTTAGCTGAAATTTCAACTGTCTCTGGTCTAAATGGTGGATTTTCTCCATCACCATTTCTTATTCCAAGCTGAAAATCTTCTGATGCATTAAAAGTAATATCTTGACCATTAAGAGAAACGTCTCCTCCTTGAGATAAAGTTAAAACAACACTTCTCCCCTCATCAGCTGCAAAGCTCATATCACTTGGCGTTAACTGCATTTCACTTCCACCTGTATGCGAAAATGATTTTATATCAGGATTTTGAGTTTTACTTGAATATTTAGCATCTCCTGAATTTGCTCTCACTGCATGAATTGCTATTGAATCTTTTTCATCATTTGTTGGAAAATAAATATGGACCTTACTTTCTTTCTCTGGCATGCAATACCAGCTACTACTTTCTATTGCATAAGTAAAATACTTTTGATTTGCATAAGTTGCATATTGCTTATCTATTTCAAAATGAACACACATTGTATTACCTTTAACCTCTTTAACTGTTGCGGGTAAACTCATTCCGAAAATTTTATGATTAAGTTTTTCTAAGCTTCTAAGTCCTCTTTTTAATGATAATGTATAAATTCTTCTTATATCATCTTTATATGTTTCAATTTTTATCTTTGATATAACACATTTTACATTATTAAATAAAATTTCTTCTCCTAAACTCATCTCAATATTGCTTATAATTTCCCAGTTAGTGTACTCTTGAAGAAAATTCTCTTGAAAATTCATTACTTCATGCTTATTATAGTTGTGTATATCTTTAACTACTTCATATTCATCAATTTTTAATTCCTTATTATTATTTATTTCAGGAATTCCAAAATGAAATCTTCCATAATCTTCTGTACATTCTGAAACTAGAACACCATTAAAACGACTTGCTATTCTTTTTAAAAATTCCCATTCTGTTTCTTCATATTGAAGTATAAATTCTTCTATTGCTTTTTCTTGTGTTAAATTGTCTATAAAACTTTTTCTATCATATTTTTCTAAGATCTTATTTATAAATTCAACATAAGTCATATCTAAATTGCAAAAAGTTCTGCTATTTTTTTTAATATCAAAGTCTTTTGTATAAGATATACATTGAAGTTCCATTACATAAAGTCCTCGTTCAAAATATATCTTAGCATTACTTATTTTTCCAACAAATAACTTATTTTCACTACACTTCTCTTTTAAAGCATTGGTTATTGTTACTTTTTCTTCACTTATATCTTTATTTATATATTCAGATAGTTTTTCTTCTTGCACTAATATCCTTAATTTCAATTTACTATGATCATTAATTTTCTCGATTATTTCTATATTCTGTACCTCTAGACCATCATAAGGTACTTCTACTTTTAATCCCCTATAGGTGAGTATCATATAGCTCCTCCCTTTCTTTTTATTTATTCAGTAATCTGTCCACTAGTATATATTGTTATATCCCCATCATACTTACATTCAAGCTTACATTTACCAAGTAAAGCTGACTTTCCATCAATAAGCACATCTTCTTTTCCATCTATCCAAGGTGTAAGTATTGTTGCTTCACATTTACCTGCACATTGCTTAACCAAATCATCTCCTATATCTTCAGATGGCTTTTTAGCAAATAAATCCAAAACTTTTTCTGTAAAAGTTTTTTTCCTTTCTTTAATTTCTTTTGCTATTTCTTTTGCCGCTGCTTGTACATTAGGATTTTGTGGACTTGTGCATACACCAAAACTTATTATATTAATATTAGGTTTACTATCTTCAACATTTAATTGAGGTATTCCATGTATAAATTCACCATGACTTTGAGGTACAACAAGAAAGCTATGTCGTGCTGCATATGAGCATAAAATAACAGCGGTATGAAGAATATAGCTATTTTGAAGTTCTGCTAATCTAGCTTCTTCTGCTTTTTGTGCATCTTCTTCCTCTTTTTTCTTTTGCTCTTCTTCTGCTTTTTCCTTTTCTTTTTTAGCTTGTTTTTCTTCTTTAGAAGATAACAGCCAATCTACTCCATTTTCAGCATCTCTTTTTAAATATCCACCTACATTTTTAGCCATTGTGCCTATAGCTGTTACTGAATCATAAGTATCTTTTACACCTTTTTCAAGCTCATTTTTTACTGTTCCTATAAGTTGTCCATACTTTTCTTCATTTTCATTTGACATTTATTCCACCTCCACTTCATGGAAATTTATTCCAACAAATAAATTTCGTTTCAGCATACTTTCAACTACATCTAAAGAAACAATAAAGTAGTACTCTACTCCTGCTTTTATCTGAAAAACATTGTAATCTCCTACTTTCTTTTTATCTAAAACTATTTTATCTACCCAACCATTTTTAAAATATATTGTATTTTCACTTAAACCATCTATAAACTCTGGTAAAACAAGCCTATATACATTTTGTTTTTCCATTTTTATATCAGTAAAAACAGCAATTTTATATATTACTGTATTCTCATGTATTTTAAAAATCTTATGTAGATTTTCTGAGACAAGCAATACTGGTGCTTGAATTAAATCGGGATACACACTATTTTCATTACCTTTCACAGGAACATTAGTAGAATCCTTGAATTTATCTTCATCTGCTTTTAATAAGATCATTTTTTGACTATTATTAAATCCCTCTATTTCAATTGCATTTTCTAAATTTCTATCTTGTTTTAAAATAAAATACCTCAAATTTCATCTCCTCCACATATATATATTGCTTGTAATTGTTCTGAAGTTAGATGAATAAATGGAATATCTTTTTCATTAAAAATTGCATCTTCTAAATTTGCATCCTTAAAATCCACATTATGAAATTTTGCATTTATAAATTTTGATCCTTTAAGATCTGCATTTTCAAAATCTACATCTTTTAAATTTGTATTTTGAAAATCTGTAGCTATACAATTAGACTTATTAAAATTGGTATACTCAATATCTGAATTTTTAAAGCTTGTTCCTACCAAATTAGCTTCTTTAAATTCACAGTTATTTATTTTACTATCTTTAAATTGACTTCTTACTATTTCACTTTTTGAGAAGTCAATTCTTTTTAAAGTGCTTCCTTTAAAATTAATAAATAATAAATTTTCATTTGCTAAATTACTATCTTCTATAAGACTATTTTTCCAAACAGTATATACAAATGGTAATTTTTCTTTATCCTCTTTTTTTAATTTTAAAATATCTACTTTTGTTTTTTCTTTATTATCCATAGCAAAGACAATTTCACTTTTCCCATGGTAATCACTCCACCTTATGGTATAAAAATCTTCTATTGAATCTGATTTCATATATTCTTCTTCATCACAATCCCAAAAAATATTTCTTATATTTTCTTTTAAATTTTCATAACATTGGTATGCTAAGTTCATAATTATTTCTTGAACATCATAATTATTTACTTTTCCAATATATATTTTTTTCTCTTTAATTAATTTTTCTTTAAGCTCTATAAACGGTTCATATAAAAATTTCAAGTCTAAATATTCAACTATTGAATTTTCATCTAAATACCACATTCTGTCATAACCATGTATACATATTTTATAATTTTCATTTAACACGTCTACTCTTAAAAATTCAAATTGAAAAACTGCTATTTTATAATCCTCTTTTATTTTTTGAAAATCTTTTGCCTTTTTTATTACTTGTTTAATACCTTTTATTGTTAAGTCCCTTAATTTTTCTTCATTTTTTATCACATTATCTTGAAATCTACTTTTACAATCTTCTATTAAATTTAAACAAACCTTTTCTTTAAATTCTTTCAAAGCTTCCCTTCTGTTCACATTATCGCCCCTTTAAAGCTAATTAATTATTATTTACTTTAGTACCCAATTCTTTTATTTGCCCTTCACTGTCAAAGTTTAATCCTCCATTTTTATCACATGCGAAATTTATACTTTTTGTTGAACTTATTAAAAAGCTTTTTTCTGCTTGAATTTTTATGTTTCCCTTTGCATTTATATTTACATCCTTTTGACTTGAAATACTTAATACTCCATCATTTGAAAGGTTCATTTGTGCTTGTCCACTATCACAAGATATAAAAATTCCACCTGGTGTTAATTTAACCTGTTTATTATGCTTTGTTCTCAAATATTTATTATCTGGATTTCCCATACTATCTTCATTTTCTGTAGCCATTTGCTTATATTCACTAACTGCACTTACAGCAAAAGCTTCATCTTCATCCTTTGTTGGAAAATAAACTTTCACACTATCTCCAATTTCAGGCATGCAGTACCATCCACTTCCATCTTCTGACGCTGACATTGTAGAAAAATCAAACAAGTAAGCACTACTTTCATCTTGGGACTTATCAATATTTAAATGGATTTTCACTTGACTCCCTTGAATTTTCATTATTTTTCCATTAATTGAACTTCCTATAACTGCTGTATTAAATATTCTTTTTTGACGCAGTCCATTTTTTATTCTTAATTCATAGGTATTTTCTAAAATTCCATTTTTAATTTCATATTCTCCTTTAAAAACAAAGAATTTTTGACCCATAAAGTTAATGCTATCCCCAAGTTTAAGAACTTCATAGTTTGTTATCTTATATGTTATATAATCAATTTCTTTTGCATCTTCTAGATTATTTATAAGCATATATCTATATTCTTCTACATCTTTCTTTATTTCATGGCTTATGTTATCAGATAATAATTCTTTTTCCTGATTTGGTATGGCCATAGTAAATTTTATTGTTTTATCATCTATAACTGGAAATAACCCAACATTATACTTTGAAGCAATTCTTTTTAAAAGTTCCCAATCACTTTCTTCGTATTGAATAATAAGTTCTTTTACTTCTTCATCTGGTATATTTAGAATGTAATTTGCATTTAGATAATCTTTCATTATAAGATTCACAAGTTTATGAGTTGATAAAGATATGTGTTGAAAAGATCTTAATTTTAATTTTATATCCATTAAATATGACAAAGTTTTTGCTTCTAATTCTATTGTATATACTCCTAGCTCTACACTTATTTCTACATCAGTAACTACCCCATAAAACAATGTTGTTTTTTCAGTTTCATCATAATAAACTTCTATAGTTTTATTATCTGTCGTTGAATATATATCATTAATATCTCCATTTTCTAATATCGCTTTAAGTTTTAATGTACCATGTTCATTTATAGTTGTATCTATTTTCATATACTTTATTGAAAGTACATTATAACCATCAACTCTAATTTTTTCATAATTAATAGCTTCTGGTGTTTTTTTAGTATCCATATTTTTATCCCGCCTTCTCTCTGCATATTCTCATATAAATTAATTTATTTTAATTAAATGCATAGTGGCTTTTATAATAAGCTCCCAAACTTCTATATCTTTAAAAAAGCAATTATAATTTCCAATAAATACAGTATCTTTTTTTTGTCTATAAAAGATAACATTATATAAATTACCTTTCCCTGTTGGATTTTTATATACACCATAATTTATCTTATTAAAGCCTTCTCCTATTTCCCCTTCTTCTATCCATTCCAAATAAAGTTCCATTTCTTTAAATCCTTTTTCCATACCTTTTTTAAACTTAGCAAAACTTTGTTTTACTGCTCCTTTTGGAATATAATTTGCTGTAAAGCTAACTCCATAAAATTCATTTACTAAAGAAATACTATTGCTATTATTTCCTTTTTCTTCAAAGTACCCTATTGGAATATGCATTTCTAATATTCCATTTAAAAATGAGGTTTTCTCAAATTTTAATTTTGTTTCTTGTATTCTAACCTCACCTTGTTCTATTTGTTTTATAACTTCTTCAAGAGTAATTTTTTGTTCTTTTATTTCAACTTCTTCTTTTAAGCTTTCTTTTTCTACATTTTCTTTTTGTAACCTTTGAGACATTTTTAGTTTGGCTATTTTTTCATCAATATTATTCACTTTTATGCTCCTTATTCAAATCTATTTTTTAAATTTATCCATTATTAAGAGTTCTAGTTCCAGAGATCAATATTTCATCTCCTTCAGACATAATCAAACTGCTTCCTGAATCACATAATAAGTCAATACTTTTTTGTGCACCAATTGTCATTTCATTTTCTGCTCTTAATGAAAGTTTTTTTGCGCAAGCTATATTTATGTTTTTCTGTCCTGTAACTTGTATGGTACCATCTTTATTTAAGTTCATAGATGCAGCACTTCCACCACATTCTATAACAACACCACTTGATGTAAATTTTACTTCTTGACCAGAATCAGTTTGTAATGATTTAATATCTGGATTAGACATTCTATCATTTTTTGCTTCTGCTCCACTCTTTCCTGATGCTCCTGATATAGCGTTAACAACAAAAGCTTCACTTTCATCTTTTGTTGGACAATTAAGTCTTATCTCTTCTCCTGCCTTTGGCATACAATACCACCCCCCACCATCTGGTGAAGAAGCTACTGTTGCATAAGGAAACCAATAAGCCTTAGAAGTATCAATATTAGTATTTATATTAAGCTTAACTTTTACTTTATCTCTCTGAACATCTAATATTGACCCATTAACTGATATTCCTATAACATTCATATTATATAAAGTATTAGTTCTAATCCCCTCTTTTGTTCTTAATTCATAGTTATTTATTAAAAGTCCACCTTCGATTTTATATATTGCTTTTTTCACATAAAATCTATGTGAAGCAAAATTAAAGTTTTCTCCAACATTAAATATTTGTTGAGTTCTTATTTTGTAAGTTATAAACGCTGTCTCTGATACATTTTCCTTATCATTATTTTTGACTTTATTATATTCATTAATTTCTTTCGAAATGGAATAGTCAATAATATTCTCTTTATTTTCTACCTTAATATCAGGTACTCCTATATATATGTGCATATTTTTCATATCCATTGCACTTATAAGCGGTTCATTGTATTTAGATGCTATACGTTTTAAAAACTCATAATCAGTTTCATTATATTGAAGTACAAATTTACCAATTGCTTCATTTGGTATGTTTATTTGATAATTAGCATTACCATAATTTTTCATTACCTCATCTATAAGCTCATGTGTTGTCATATTTACATCTTGAAAATCTCTTTTTTTCTTTTCTAAATCTAATTGATAATCAATAGTTCTCGCTTCTAAAAATAATGTATATACCGAATTTACTATAGTAACTTTTATATTTGTAACTACACCATAAAATACTCCTGATTTCAAACCATCTTTTTCGTAAAATATTTCTATAACAGTATCTTCATCTGTTGATTGAACATACTGATCTTTATATTGATCATCTATAACACCTGTAAGTTTTAAAATACCATGATCATTAATTTCATTTTCTATAGTCATATTTTGTATATATTGAAGTTCATATGGTGCTATTCTAAGGTTATCATATGCTATAAAATTTTCTTTCATAAAATTTCTTATCCTCCCTTAATCTATCAATATCTTTTTATACCTTCCTCTTTTATGATTATTACTTGTTCCTGAATCTTCCCTTTGTTTTTTTAGTACCTCTAAGAGATATAAATATAATTCTTCATTTGAATAATCTTTTTCTTTAATATTTAGCTTATATGATAAGTAGCTTATTATTATATCTTTTTCAATTGCATCCTTATTTTGAATGCACATAGTAGCAAAAGTTATGTCCCATGCTTCATTAATATTGCACTTTATTAGTTCCTTGCCAAACATACTTAAAATAATTGGTGATAGACCTTTTATGCTTTTAGTGGCATGAGGAACATTAATTAAATTTACAGTGTCATACTCCGTTGATAAATCTTCAAAACCAGTATAATTTATTCTTAAATGTGCTCCTTCTCTAAGCTGAAATCTACATAGTTCCATTTCATCTTCCTTTAATTCATGTTCATCATCCAAATAAATTTCTGTACAATTTTCTATACAATCCTTTTCTATTACCTGCTTCAAAAATCTTACCTTTAATATAGTAAGTTTATTGTTACATTCATATTTTATTTTTGTATCCTCTTTTAAAATATAGATCACTTCATCATATTTAATTATCCCTTTTCTTATCATCAAAAAATCATCTACTACATCTATTGAACATCCAGAGATTATTCCATCACAATACTCTTTAAGCATTATGTCAATAAATGTTCTTGGATAATCCCTAAGCTCATTAAGCATATCTATTTTCAAAAGTCTACCACTCTCAAATAGTGGATATCTATTTTCAAACACCAAATCACCTTCTTTATCTAATTCTTTGCAATAAATTCTATATTTGTTTTAAACATGTGTTGATATATGTAATAGGTAAAGTGGCATTGTAATTGGACTTTGAGAATTCTTAATGAGTATTGTCACATTTACTGCTTGTCTCAATTTTATATTGGAGCAAGCTAAAATGGGACTATAGTCATTTTAGTATTCCTAAGTTTAATTACTCAGTCCATTTTACTTATACATATATCAACACCGTATTAAAATATTTTTAATAGATGTGATACTCTAAGCTAATTGTTAAATTAGAAATGAAAGGTATCTTTTGTGTAGTGTTACATTAAAAAAGTTTTTGGTTAGTGTTTCTTCATTATAAGTTGTTCCAAATGTGCTTGTTCAAAGTTTATCTTTGAAGCTAGCATTTTGGGTACAACTTGTAATGTTAGAAACACCCAATAAACTTTTCAGTAACCGAGCAAACGTATGCCTTTCATTTCGATTTTTGCCACTAACCTTAAAACTACTTAAGACCATCAAAGAAATTTTTCTCCCATTTATCATTTTCAAAATAAAAGAACTTTTCTTTACTGATGTACAATTCATGATCTTTTCTCAATATAGCAAGTACATAAAATCCCCAAAGTTCTTCTTCTGCCCAAACAAAAAACTTTATTTCATCATTTTCAATATTATCTGTTTCATGCTGACTTATATTAGAATAATTTTCTATAATGCTAACAGCATCAGTTTTTTCTAATTCTTCATTATTAAACTTATAATCATACTCGTATTTCACATTATTGCTACTATCTTTTAAATAAAGCTTTAATATAACTCGGTCCATAAATCTTGAAACGAAACCTCTTTTTATTGCTTTATTTTTAATTAATGTGATTTCGTCTCCTTTATGTGTAAATGCTGTAAGTGTATAAGGAAGTGTTGGCATATTATTTTGAATTTGTATATCAGCATATCCAAAATTTTTAGAATAAAGATACTTTAATGCTCCTTTAATACAACTTAACTTTAGATCATAATCTTCACTCGCATCTTTTTTACTTTTATTTATTTCAATTATTCTTCCTGGTATAAATTCTTTTAAAGCATCTTTAAATATGTCTACCTTACATGATTGACCTGTAAGTTTAATTAATGAATACTCGTAGAGCTCATCATTTTTATATAAAGTTTCTAAGAATTTCTTTATTATGTTATATACATCACCTTTTATTAATGTACTTATTTCATATGTTGTAAGATTTAATGTTGGTGCCTCTTTTATAATTTGCAATTTTCCATTGTTTATATATGATAGTTTCCATTTATCATATATAATTTGAGCACTATATATTATTTCTAGATTTTCTTTTACTTCATTTGGACTTAATATTATCTTTATAAGCTCTGGATTACTAAAGAATATTTTCTTAATTTCTTCTGCTAAATTGAATAAGAAATAATAGTTGTTTCTAGCTTTGCAATAGTCTTCTTTATTTCTAGTTTCATATAATTTAAACTTTGTTGGGATTATTTCTTCAGCTCTTTCATATTCACGGTTTAAGTCTTCATATAATTGATCAATTCCATATTTATCTATGTTTCTAAATATATCTATTTTAAATTCATCCACTATAGCTTTTTTAATTTCTAAATAATTATCTCTAGCTAATGCATTTGCCATTAATATTTTTATAAATTGCAAAATTCTAAATGTAAGGTTATTACCTCCAAAGTCTGTATCTCCATTTTCATAAGATGTTTCTATATCTATTTTGTATGAAACCCTATTATCTCTTATACTAAAACTACATCCTGAAAGATCTGTAGTTCCCCCTCCACAATCTATGATTAATGCCTTATATTCATCTCCGTTTGAATACTTATCTCTATCTATAAAATCACTTATTGTGTTATAAAGGACAGCGACACTTTCCTCTATCATATTTTTGCTTTCAACATTATAATCACTTAATACTTCTTCAAATAATTTATGAAATTTATACTTTTGTTTTGATGGACATGAAATGTAAATATTTTTAAATTTACATTTAAATCTTTGGTTTGCTAAAGATATGACATATTCTAAATATGCTTTTATGATATCTTTTCTCTTTACAAGTGTTGTTTTTCCATGAATGTCTATTACTTTTTCACTTTTTTCAAAATCACTTATCCATCTTTTTATATCATAAAAAACTGTTAAACTGTCATCAATATATCTCTTTTTTGATGCAAATAATGCATCATAACCAAAGATATATTTCACATTATCTTCATCTTCATTTTCATTTATATATTTAATGCCTACTACACTTGGAATTAGTGGAGTTATGCTATAATCTTTTTTAGTTGTATCTAAAAGTTTTACTAATTTTACTTTATCATCTTCATAATCCTCTAAATTTATATTTCTAATTAAATTATCATTTAATCCTTGAAATACTTCTTTATCTATATAAATCCCTGCTGTAGTATTTGATGTTCCAAAATCTATAGCAATTGGCATTATTGTCTCTTCTAATTCTTTTATTTCAAGTTGTAAAATAGGCACAGATGAGTACTCTAAATTATAATTTTGAAAATCCACTTTATTTTCATATATATCATAAAGTAGCTCTGACTCTTTTTGAAGTAAAAATATTAGATTATAAAATTTACTTTCATTTTCTTGAATAAAAACATCTTTACCTTTTACTAAAAAGTATTTATATTCATTATTCATTTTTATCTTTTTTATATTAAGTACAGTAGAAATATTAAAATTATTATCAACTAAAAGTACATTACCCTCTTCTAGTTCTTTAGTACTTTTCACTTCATATTCATCATAAATATCAAGAGATAAGCCTTTATAAATTACTATTTTTCCTGAGTAGTCTGTAATATGACTTTGCATTTCTTTTTTATTACTTCTCTTTATAAATTTTTCTACTCTTTCTATACCGCCATCTATATTATGATTTATTAAACGACTATCTTTTTCTCCTCTATACTTCATTATAAGTTTTATAAGTTCTTCTTTATCTAAAGGATTTACTATACTTTTTACCAACTTTTCTTTATTACATATCTCTCTTAATTGAAAAGTTGTCATTAATATTAAGTCTTTTTCTTTATATCTTTTTGAAATATTTTCTTCTTGTTTTTTATGCAACTTGTATGTATATAATCCCATTTTTTCCTCCTGATTTTTGGTTGTTTTTAAATTGTTAATAACATCTATACTTTTCAATTCATTTTTTCAATGAAAAAGAAAAAACATACAAATTATATTTATAACTTTTTATTCAATCATTACTATGTCATCAATTTTCATGGTATTATCAGAACCTAAAATTCCAAAATGTTTGTCCCAAAATAAATACACATTCATATTTATAGGTAAAAAGGTATTTATAATGGCATTTATTTTGCCTTTTAGAATTTTATCTTCAACTTCACTTAAATAAATATATATATCTTTTGAACTTTCTTTATTTAAATACACTATGCTGTATTTAAATATTTTTGCTAAAATTTCATTAAAAAGTTGCAGTGAAGTTCCTGTTTTATATAAAGTTATAAAACTATTTAAAAATATATCTATTTCTTCTTTATTAAAACAAAGTATATCTTTAGCTAACTCTTCTCCATATACATTATTTATTACGTCTTTAAATAAAAACTTCTTATAAAATTCATTTTTGTTTAATCCTTGTTTTAAATCTAACTCACATAAATAATGAATTAATATATCAAATAATACATCTTTTAATTCTGTGTTTTCTTTAAAATTAATATCAAACAATTCTCCAAATATCTCTTGAAATCTATATAAAGCATTTATTTCAATGTATTCACTTTGTGGTAATTTATTTGTATTAATGTTTTGAATAGCTAACTCCATATATGGACTATATATCTCAGCTTGTTTAAATTTAATTCCTTCTGTTGGCGTATTTTCTTCTATTGCTTTTATAAAGATGTCATAAATGTAATTCATATTAATCTTCCTTCACATTTATATTCCGGATAAATAATTTGTATTTCTGATACTAAAAAACTTAAAATATCATTATTTAAATAATATTCTTTATTCTTTGCTTCAAAGTATAGAACTAAAGATTTTTTTATGTTATCTTCTCTTATTTCATCTATTATAAAATCATTAGCATCGTAGGTTTCTTTGTCTTCATCGAATTTAAATTCTTCTATTTTTAAATCTCTAAATCTTAAATGTTTTGACACTTCAAATGAATTTATAAGCTTTGCTATTTCACTTTTTGTTTTTATAACATACCTATTATTAAATAAAAATCTATTTGAAAAATTAACGTTCTTGTAATTACTCATAATTTCATAATTATCTTTTTTAGTATTATCTTCTTTATAATTTACAATCTTATAGACTAGCCATGGAGATGAAGCAGAGATTTTTGATGTTATGGTTATATAATTCTTTTTTATTGTTACATAATCCATATTTTCTTCATCTAAATTAACTAAGTAACCATGATTTGTTCCTTCTTTTTCAATTGAAATATCATGTTCATAATTAACTTTATCTATACAAGGTACTGGAAACCCTGCACATTTTAATTTAATCTCTTTAATGTTCCAAAGTGGCACCATATCGTATTTTATATATTTGCTATAATCACCAAAGTCTATGTTAATCTTTACAATTTCTTCTTCTTCATCTATTTGATCTTCACATTTTGTGAGAAATATTTGTGCTATTTTATTAATATAAGGCATATTAACTGTTTTCCACATAGCATTATTATTTATAAAAGACTTATATAGAGTATTTATCTTCTCTTTATATTCAGTATTTGGTTTTACTTTAAAATAAGCTTTATGGATTTTTTTATTTGTTTCAATAGTTCCTGTTATTTCTGAATTCTCAGATATAAATTGTTTAAAAGTACTGTAGTCACATTTTAGAAATATATTAAACATTTTAGATGATACATCATCATTTAAATTATCTATAATTGTTTTTACATCATATATTTTTTCCTCTGTATCTTCTTCTATCATTGGAAATAAAAATTCATTAGTTACATCTAAATGTTTTCTATCAATTATTGTTGAATACACATTATATTTTTCTTCTAAATATTGTATTTCATCAAAAACTCTTTCTTCTAAATCATTAAATCTATCTTCACTATGTTGTTCTAATGAAGTAAATACACTATTCATTATTTTTTTTAGCATTACTCTATCATTTAAATCGCTTATTTCATTTAATTTTTCATAAATTCTATTCATTTTTACCACCTGTACTAGCTATTTCTTTATCTAATACCTTTAATTTTTCATCTATTGATTTTATTTCTTCTGTAAGGCCTACTTGAGTATATGCATCTTTTGCTAGTGTATATAAAACTTTAGCAGAAGTTATATCACCTTTAACATATCTTTCATTAGCTTCATTTAAATATATATCACCTTCAGCTTTTGTTTGCGATTGCCCTTCTATTTTTTTATCCATAAGAACTATTTTTTCTTCTAATTCATTTGCTAAACTATTTGAATTTATTTTTTCAAATGCCTCTTTTGCCAAAGCATAATACATTTTTGCTCCTACATAGTCACCTGCTACATATTGTGTATCACCATTTTTTCTAAGGTCTATAGCTTTACTTTGGAGATCATCATCTTCCTTTTTAGCTTTTTCTTCTTTTTCCTTAGTTTTTTCTTCTTCTTCTTTTGCTTTTTCCTCTTCTGCCTTAGCCTTTTCCTCATCTTGCTTTTGTGCTTCTGCTTCTTTGCCTTGCTTTTCATATATTCCTTTAAGTTTATCTATAGCTTCTTGCTTTTCATCTTTTAAATAATAATTTGAAGCAAGTCTTTTTGCTTCTAAATAATTTGCTTCTGCTTCTTCTTCTTTTCCAGCTTCCAACTGGCTATCTGCAAATTCTAAAAGATCAGCAACACTAATACAAGTTTTAGTTATATCTATCTTCTTTGAAATATAATCTCTTGCTTTATCATCAACATCTTCGCCTTTTTGCATTGCTAATAAGTACTGATCTAAAGCTTCATTAAATTTCTTTTCTTCAAGCTTTTTGTCACCTTCAAGTATTATTTCTGTATACTTACATTCACCATCTATTTCTTTTATGTCATTTTTAAGTTTATATTTATTTGCTATTTTTAATGCTTCTTCATATTTTGAATTTGCTTTTTCAATATGTTCATTTTCTATGTATCCATTTGCTTCACTTATATAATTATTCATAGATGCAATTTCTTCTCTTTTTTTATTTTGCTTTACATTAAATACTACTAATGCTATAACTAAAACTAAGATTATTGGAATTGCTGCAAATAAGATTTTTTTTATCATAGCTTTTTTCTTTGGATTTATATATGCTTTTTCAACAAATGTTACAGCTAGTGTATAGTTTTCTAACTTATTTAATTGCTTTGATAAAATCATATCCTCAACTCTATCTGCAACTTCTTGTGGTTCTGTTGCCCCCTCTAGAGCATCTTCTATTTCTTTTTCATCACAATTTTCCCATATACCTTTTGTAAGCAATGTAAATACATCACCATCGTTAAGTTTGATTTTTTTAGATATAAATGGTGAGCTTAATTTATTTTGTCCTAAATAACATGAAAGATTATTTCTTTCTATATGTTTTGATACCTTGTCTAAGGCAATCATTTCTTTATCACTAAGTTGTTGTGTTAAAGATAAATCCTTACTTTTTTCTTTTAAATATCCATCCTTGAAAAAACAGAATCTTGAATTTCCTATTACAATGTACCTAACTTTACTGTAATTAGTTATAGCTATTGTCATAGATGCTTTAAGTCGTACATTTTTACTTGTCTTTACTATTTCTTCGTTAACTTTATTTAAATACTTTTTTAGTGTAAATTTATTCATAGTAGGATTTTGTGTAAATAATTTAATGAATGTTGTTACTGCAATTTGAGCAGTGTCATTTTCTGTGTCATTATCAATGCCATCAGCAATTGCATAACATCCAAACTTATCAAGCTCTACAAAGGCAAAATAATCTTTATTTTGAAGATATGTTCCTTCTTCTGATATAAAGCTTGTCTTAAATTTTGAATTCAACTTTCTCATTTGTCTCACCCTAACTTATTAAAATGCGCTTATTTTTACTCTATGTTTTAAATAAATTCCTCAATCCATGAGGTTTATCTATTAGGCTATGTTTTAAGTGAATGTTGATATTGTAGTATAAGGGCGAACTGGCATTGGAATTTACTTTTTAGAACTCTTAAGTAAGAGTCAAAATTTTATATTTTGCTACTCGAACTTACTCAGCGAATGTACATGAGTCGAGTTTCCTTTTAGTCTTACAATTAATTGCTTGTCAACAATCTATGATTGGGAGCATGCATTAATTGGACTAAGCTTTATTTTAGAGTTCTTAAAGTAAATTCCCCTGTCCATGAGCTTTATACTACAATATCAACACTATTTTAAAACATTGCATTTAACTTAATTTACATATTGTTTTTCATAATTATTATGCTTCCATTATGAGTATCTTCATGTTCTTCTATTTCATCTATAATTTCATTTAAAGCTATATCTATATGCTTTTTATTTTTATTTAATATATTTTCAAAATCTACCCATCTTATTTCTTCATAAATCCCTTTACTCATAATCAAAAGTAAATCATTTTTTTCTAATTTAATACTATCGATTTTCATTTCTACATTATTAAGATTTTCTTGTCCAAGATAATATAAAACCTTTTTGTTATTTAAAACTTGAAGTGCTTCAACCTTCTCAAGTTTTCCTTCATAATATTTTTCTTTTGCAACTTCATTCATACAATGACCTTCACTCAATTTTATAAGTTCACCTTTTCTAAAAATAGTTAACATCAAATTGCCTAAAGAAGTATAATATAAATTTTCTTCATCAATAATTGCCATTAAAACGCTTGTACCACCTTTATTTTTCTCTACTCTTTTAAGTATTTCATGATTTGCTTTATTAATGGCTTTTTTTAAAAAGTAACTCACTTTTTCATTACTATATTCTTTTAAAAACATATTTGATATTGTTTTTACAGCAGTAATGCTAGAAATTCTTCCTGCTTCATTTTTTCCTAAACCATCAGCGATAACTGCTAAAATTGCATTATCTTTTTTCTTTATATTAAAATAATCTTCTTGTATTTCTTCATGACCTATATGTGAATATTTAACTAAACTTATATTTTCTTTGTTCATAACCTTAAACAATATGTGCTTTATCACACATAATAAAAATAATAATATTATTAATATAAATACTGCTTCTTTGGGATCATATCTACTCATAAATAACATTTAAATTACCTCTGTTCTTTATCTTGCCATTCAAAATGTTCGCCACAAAATGGAACAAATAAAAATTTACTCTTTCCAAGCTCTATAACATCATAATTTGTAAGTTCTGTTGGCATATATACTGGTTCATTATTTAAATAAGCAATTCCTGAAGAATCTCCCGGAAGCAATACATTGTTTTTCTTTTTAGGATCATATACTACAACTGCATGATTTCTTGCTGTTATATAGTTATCTCCAAGTATTTGTATATCCATATCATCAGCTCTACCAATAAAATTTTTCCCATTCTTTATTTTGTAATCTTTTCCTACTCTACAACCTTCAATACATACAAGCCATCCACATACTGGATCTATTTCTTGGTATAAAAGATTTGTTTCTACTTCCTCTACCTCTGGTATAAGTTCCTTTTTATTTTCTTTTTTACTTGTATCTATATTGCAATAAGGGCATATTGGACCATAACGTCTCTCACTAAACATATGACCATTTTGACATCTGATTAATGACATATAAATCACTCCATTCATCTAAGTAATAATTTTACTTTTGAAATAAATATAATATCTCCTCTTTTCAAGCTACAAGGAGTATTTTTTACAATTCTGTACTTTTTACCATCGTCTATTTTTTGTATACAAACTCCACTATCTACAGATAGATCTTCTATATACCATGTTCCAGCAGCATAATTTAACACTGCATGATTGTCTTCAACTAATGTTGAATAAATAGATTTATCTAAATCTACAAATACATCGTTTCTTTTATTATTTTTTCCAATAAGAAAAGATATTTTATCTTCAATTGGCCATTGTTTTATTATTTCATTATCTTCATTTACTAGTTCAATGGTATTTATACCTTTACTTTCTTTTATATAACTTTCATTATGTATTTTTTTATATAAAGTTATAAATGTTATAATTCCAAATATGATTAATAAACCTAAAAGTAAACCTTTAAGTTCCCTTGATTCTATAGTCATATAAGTTATTCCAAATATTAATGTTATTGTTATGCCTATAAAAACATTTATTAATTGAATACTAAATATCAATTTATTATTTTGATTATCTTTCAAAGTAACCACTCCATTACTTTCTTAATACTTTTTACTTTATATAAATCCTTATTTCTTTACATTAAAGAAATTATTAAATATACTACTCGTATCAATAGGATTTTTACTATCTTTTTTTATTTTGCTCCCATCAACATCAACACTGTTTGCTTTAAATCCAAAAAAGCTTTCAAAATATTGATTTAAATCATTTAAAGCATCACCTTTATTTGAGTTTTCTTTAGATTTACCTTGTGATTTTTTACTGTTATTTTTATTCTCATTTTTTTGACTATTAGAATTTTGCTTATTTAGCTTTTTATCATATTCTTCTCTAGATGATTCATTGCTTAAAATTTCATATGCTTCATTTATTTGTTGAAACATTTCTATTGCATCTGGATTATCTTTATTTTTATCTGGATGATACTTTTTAGCTAAGTTCCTAAAAGCTTTTTTTATTTCATCTTTATTAGCACTTTCTGAAACTCCAAGTATTTTATAATAATTTTTCACTTTATCACTCGCTTTTTCTTTAAATTAGAATATGTTTTAAATATATTTTGATATAGCAATAAACAAAGTATCATCATTACTTCATACACCCTTACTTATGCATATATAACAATCTAATAAAACATAGACTTAAATTAAGATTTTATTTTCATACTATATTTAATTTCTATAGACTAATATTGAAATATTTTAGTATACTATAGTTAGTGATGCTGAAGGTATATAAAACTAAAATACTCATATTTGTTTTAAAAAAGTTGCATGTGAGGATTTAAATTGTTAGTGAGTCAAATTTAAATCCTCTGCAACTATAGTAAAATTAGATATATTGCTATTTTATTATTTTAGGTATAATTAAGCGCTATATCCGCCTTCAATTGTAACTTGAGTTAGCTTATCTTTCTTTTGTCTAACTACAAGTGTAAATGTACCAATACCTTCAGTATCACCAAAGTTTTCTTTGTAATCTACAACGAAAGCATTAGGATAAGTAATTTTTCTTATAATTTGGTCAGCTGAAATAACTTCTACAGTTATTTTTCTATAACAATCAGCTTTCTCTGCTGGTACTAATGACCAAAGTCCCATTTGTCTTGTGCTATCAAATGGATCCCCATCTACAGCTGTTAATATTTTTCCACTTACGATCATTGTACTTCCTACGTCTTTTGAACGTGCGTTAGCATCCTTTGGAGTATCTGTTGTAAATCTTACTTTTTCAACACTTTCAATACTTAAATCAATTGTTTCTGCGCCTTCAATTTTTACTCTAAATCCCATTTTTTAATTCCTCCTATTCTTGTCCAAATCCACCTTCAAATTTTACAAAAGCTGTTTTATCTTTCTTTTGTTTCACACATATCTTGAAAGTACCAATACCTTCAGCATCTCCGAAGTCTTCTTCGTAGTCTACAACAAATGCATTAGGTAATGTAATTTGTCTTACTATTTGTGATGCTGAAATAACATCTACCTTTACATTTCTGTAACAATCAGCTTTTTCAGCTGGTACAAGAGACCATTGTGCTAATTTTATAGTGCTATCAGCAGCCTCTCCTCCTACTGGAGTTAATATTTTTCCTGTTATAACTAATGTTGTACCTTGGTCTGTAGAACGGGCATTTGAATCATCAGGTGTATCAGTTTTAAATTCTACTGTTTCAACACTTTCAATGCTTAAATCAATAGTTTCTGCACCTTCAACTTTTACTTTAAATCCCATTTTGTCATCTCCCTTTTTATAATTTATTTATAATTAAAATAGATATTTAATTAATATCTATTAGAATTAGCTAGCTTCAGTTCTAGTAATTTCAACTTCAAGATTTTTCACATTACCATTAAATACAAGATCAATGTTGCATGTTCCACTCTTATCATTTATAACAAAGTTAATGTCATCTCCATCTTGTATTATTGCATTAATAAATTCTTTATTTGACATCCATTTACTCTTAACGCTATTAGGATTATTACTAAAGAATTTAACTATATTATCTTCTTTAAAGTCATTGGTATAAAATCTTAGCATTCTTTCTATATAAGTTGTAACTAAAGTCTTATACATTGATTCAAAATCATTTTCAGTCGCTTGAAGGCTTCTTGCCTTGTAAACTGTAATTTGCTTTATATCTTTACCTTGGTATTTAGCATTTTCTGATGAGAATACAAACCCAAAGTTTTTTCTATTTATTAAATTTTTGATTTCGTTAGTAAACCCTGATATCTCTTTTGCTAAAGTTGAAGTAATTCTTAATGAATTATCTCCAGATTCAATATCAAATCTTACTCCTGGATAATCAAAAAATACATTGCCATAATATTCTCTTAAGTATTCTGGACATTGATATGCTGCAACTATTCCTGCTGCAATATATGAACTTCCAATATATACTCCTTCAATCCATAACTTAAACAAATCTTCCTTTGCCTTTGACAATTGGGCATTTCCCTCATCTGTCATAAGCATTTTGCTATCAAGTATTACACCTGATTTTTCCTTTGGAATTATTGTAATGTTTGGAACACATGGAATTGCAAATTCGCTGTATGTTTGTCTCATAAGAGGAGCACATCTGTCCATAAATTTATCTACACCTGCTGTTGCTACATGATTAAAAGTAGTATCTTCTCTTGCTTCAAAGCTAAAGAAAACTTGTACTCTATATTTTTGTACTGTATCAAGAAGTAAAGATAAATCTTCCATAGTGTTACATTCTGTCTTTTCAACTTTTTTATTACCTTTAAATCTTTCTCTTTTAGCTCCACTTTTATTTTGACCTTCTAATTCAATTGATGGTACTATTCCAAACCAAATTGTATTGTCAAAATCATTTTTATCATTTACAGTACTTAAATATGCTTCAAGTCTTGGTAAATTAGCTGAATTAACTAATCTATTAAGCTTATTATTTACCACAAGTAATGTTGGCTTCATACCTTTATTTTTTGTCTTATATTGATCAAAAAACATCTTTACTCCAACAATTTTTTCTATTAATGGTTTCACAGTCTTTATAAAATCATCTTTGGAATTTTTGTAGAACTCAAGGTATGTATTATAATTTTCAACTTCATGTTCTACATCTATTTCACTTTCCATTGTAGATGCAAGCGGGCAAAAAGTTCTAACAACTAAACTTTTTACATAATCAGATTTTGTTTCATTCACTTCATCATAGTCATCTTCAAAGGCTTCAATTAATCCTATATTTGCTTTGTCATCTATTGCAATTAATGATTTTTCTTCACTCTTAGGGGCTTCAAGAACCTTAAGTTCTCCATCTTGTCCCATACTTAATACACCTATTTTTAATGCTTCTCCGCCATTTTGGCTATCATCTTGTCCTAAAAGTAATCTTGTTTTTATATCTTCAATAGCTAATGGAAGCATTGCCATTATGTTATTGTAATTTTCACCAGCATTCTCAAATAAATTATTTAATTTATCTCCTAAATCTAATTTACTTGGATCTTCATCATCTAGTTCATCATATTTACTATATAAATATTGTATTTCTTTTCTAGATTGTCTTATATCATCCATCACTTTTTTAGGTGAAATCATATCTAATAAATTTTCAAATTTAAAATCTACATTTGCTATTCCCTGAGCACTTTTAGTATCTATTAAAGTGAATAGCATTTTTAGAAAATCATTTGATTGGTTTATAGGGATTTCTGTTACAAAGTTATCTGGAAGATTTTCAGGTTTTTTTAATGTATACATTACCTTCTGATTCGTTGCATTATAAAATGAATATACAACTGGTGAGAATTTATCTAAAAATTCATCAAAACTACTTACTAAAAAATTTTCGTTGATTTCTTTTATTTTGTCATCATTTAAGCTGCTTAATCCCTTAGTATCTCCAATTACAGAAATCAAATCCAATCTTTCAGGATTTATTTCCTCAAATAATATTGTTCTATTCGTTTGTTGAATAACATCCATAATATATTTCCTCCAAAAATTATTTTATGCTACTTTTCATACTTAAATTAAATCACATTTCCTTTTTCGGATCATTTTACCATAACTTTAAATTTAATTCTATTTTTACATTTAATTTCTAGCATTTTTTTGTAATTTTTTTAACATTTTTCTAATTTTAAATATATTTTAATATATTTTTTTGATAATTTATTAATTGTCAACGTTATACTTAAACTATTTAAGAAAATATAGGGCTTTTTGTAATTTTTTTATTTATTTTTCATTTTTAGTTTATAAACGTTAAAAAAGAGTAATTTAAAACAACTTTAAAGCCATTTATAAATTACTCTTTTTTTGAATTTTTTATTATATTTTAACGATAAATATCTAAAAAAATATAAATAATATTACTAAAACTATACAAATCACTTTGAAGCCTTAAATATTCCTGCCTTTGTTGTGATTTCTATATTTTTGTTTTCTTTAATATACTTTTCTAAATACTTTGTAAATTCTTCTCTCTTTTCTCCAACAAGTATTGAATTTCCTTGAATCGTTGATGCTTTATATGATACAACGGGCTCTGCTTTATCTACTATTATTTTTCCTTCTAATATGTCTAAATCAATATTATTAAAATATTCTTTTAATATTTCCTTGCCATTTTCTAAATCAAATCTAGATGAAAGACCATTATTACTAATATCTAAATTAGAATCGAATTTTTCAGCTAATTTGTTTAATTCAATCATAGAATTACATGAATTAGTTGTTACATAAAAAACACCATTAGACTTTAAAACTCTCTTTATTTCGCTTAATGCCTTTTCTATATTTGCGACAAAATAAAGCATATGTTCTGCAATAACAACATCAAAACATTCATCATCATAAGGAATATCCTCTGCATTTATCTTTTTATACTTGAACTTATAATCTAAATTCTTTAAATTATTTTTTGCTGCTTTTAACATATTAGGAGAAAAATCAGATAAAATAATTTCAGAATTTTCATCTATAAATTCCTGATTTTTTAGCCATAGCTTCCCTACACCACACCCTAGTTCTAATATTTTTAAACCTTTAATCGAGTTCATTTTGTTAAAACACCATTTATCCCAATCAATCTTATTTGTATTATAACTATGAAGATTAGTTCTCAAATTCAAATTTTTATCGCTATTATACTGCTCCTTTATGCTATTTTGCATATTTGTTATTTTTATTATATTAACTAAATTATTAACATCTAAAAATCCATTTTGTTTTGCAGTATTCTCAGCATTATTAAATATTTCTATAACAGAATCTATATGTTTCTTTTTTTCTTCTAAAGCTTTTTTTTGGATCTTTACCATACTTTCTAAATTTTCTCCACTCTCATCTAATATATGAGATATATCACTCAATGATATCCCAATAAACTTTAGAGTAGTTATTTGTTGAAGTCTTAAAAAATCATCTTCGCAATAAATTCTATAACCAGCTTCTGTTTTTTCAGATGGTTTAAGAAGTCCTATTTTATCATAATGCAAAAGTGTTTTTACAGTAACTCCAGATCTTTTAGCAAACTCCCCTATTTTCAAAATTAATCCCTCCAATTTATTAATGAAATTACATAAACATGTTTTGCTAAAATGTTTATATATACATAAGAAAAGTGGACTGAGTAATTGAACTTAGGAATACTAAAATGACTATAGTCCCATTTTAGCTTGCTCCCAATATAAAATTGAGACAAGCAGTAAATGTGACAATACTCATTAAGAATTCTCAAAGCTCAATTACAATGCCACTTTACCTATTGTATATATAAACATAGCTCTAAAACAAATGTGTATTTTAAATTTTAACTAAATTGTACTAACTATAAAAAGTAGCATACAATAGTTTTCACTAAATATGCTACTTTTAATTAATTGTCTGTTATTAATATTTTCATATAAACTAAATCTATAGTTAAGTAATTTTTAACTCTGTTATTTTAGTTTAATTTTTTCAAAGTTATATAATTTACGTACTAAAAACTTTATATTACAATTTAAATCTAAAATTACTATATTAATTCTTTAATAACTTTTACAACTTCTCTTGCTACATATTCAGCATCTTCTAGAGATAATTTTGTATATACAGGAAGAGAAATTTCATTTTCATATTGTGCATAAGCATTTGGATAATCTTTTATATCATATCCAAGGTTTTTGTAAAGTGTTAGCATTGGAAGTGGCTTATAGTGAACGTTTGTTGCTATTCCCTTTTCTGCTAATCTGCTTATTGCTTCATTTCTCTTAGCTTCATTGAATCCTTTAACTCTATAAAGATATAAATGATAAGAAGTTTCTGTACCATTATCATCTTTAGTAAATGGTATTATTGAAAAATCTTCTTTTGATAATATATCGTTATATACTTTAAAGATAGCTCTTCTCTTTTCTAACATATCTTCATATCTCTTAAGTTGAACTAAACCTATTGCAGCACTTATATCTGTCATATTACACTTTAATCCATCATTAATGATATCATATTCCCATGCTCCAGCTTTAAGCTTTGTTAATGCATCTTTTGATTGACCATGCATAGCGGTAAATCTCATATATTTTTGTAAATCTTCATGATTTCCAAAGTTGTTATCATTAAAAGTAACTGCTCCGCCTTCTGCTGTAGTTAAGTTCTTAACTGCATGGAATGAGAAAGAATGGAAGTTACATTGAGACCCAACTCTTTCACCCTTGTATTTAGCTCCAAAAGAATGTGCAGAATCACAAAGTATTATTATATCTTCTCTATTTTTTTCTTTTAAAACTTTTTTAAGTCCATCATAATCAAAAGGCACTCCAGCAATATCAACTGGCATAATAACTTTTGTTTTATCAGTTATCTTTTCTGCTACTTTATCTATATCCATTTCAAACGTATCTTTTTTTACATCAACATATACTGGTTTAATTCCTCTATGTATAGAAACACTTGAAGTGGCTGTATAAGTATAAGGAGTAGTTATAACTTCGTCTCCTTCTTTTATATCAAAAACCTTAAGCACTAATTCCATAGCAGCTGTTGCACTATTTAATGCTAAAGCCTTATTAACATTACAATATTCTTGTATTCCTTCTTCAAATTTAGCAAGTTGAGGTCCTGATGTTATCCATCCTGATCTCAAAACATTAGAAACTGCTTCAATTTCTTCTTCAGTTATATCTGGTGGTGAAAAAGGTATATTCTTTATCTTAGTCATTAAAATTCATCCTCTCTTAATATCAAAATTATTTAAATATCTATCTATTAGTATAATTGTAAATTCTTAATTAAAATCTGTTTTTAATTAATGATACTACTTTTTATTTTTATCATTCCTAAACAAATTTATCTCTAGTAATTTTTTATTAATAATTTAACATCCTATACTAAGTATTTCCTATTTCAATATTTATTATAAACTCCTACCTAAGGTATGAGTCAATAGTAATGTTTAATTAAATTCTTTATAATTATAATATTATATACTAACGTTATTTAAATAAGGTTGTGTTTTAAATGAATGTTGATATTTTAGTATAAGAGCGTAGTAGCATTGGAATTTGCTTTTTAGAACTCTTAATAGATATTTGTTGAATTAATTGCTTGTCAAAAGTAAGTGTCCAAATTTTACATTTGACTACACGAACTTTCACACAGTACAATTTTACATTGGGAGCATGCATTAATTAGACTAGTATCTATTTTAGTGTTCTTAAAGTAAATTCCTCAGTCTACGAGCTTTATGCTAAAATGTCAGCACTAGCTCAAAATAAAACATAAATTTACTTATTCATTGATATATAAAGGCATCTATGCAATAAGAATTCTATTTCTTTTTTTAGTCTTATTAGTTCTTCTCCGCTAATATCTTCTAACTTCTTTTCATCTTCTTTAAATTCTTCATTTAATGCATCAAATAAAGACATTATCTCATCCTTATTAGTTTCTCTTAAAGAATCCAAGTATCTTCTTATAGACATTTCTACATCTTCTGCCCAATTGTCTATGGCTTTTAATGAAATCTCGTTTATCTTCTTTTGCCATGTTAATGAATCATATAAGTAAAATATTGATTCAGTAAAAACAGTTAGATACTTAGTAATAGCTTTTATTGATGAAGCTTTTATAGCCTTTAATAAATGTTTTAAATTTTCATGTGTATGTTTATATGATTTAGTATCTAATATATGACCTAATTTATTTAAATTCACATCTTCTGGATTGCTTATACTATCTTTGTCTTCTTTTGCAGTTGCTTTTCTAAACATTTCTCCAGTTGCTTGTTGTATTTCATCTCCTATGTGTTGCTTTAATACACCTTCTATAACTTCTGTGTAAGATGGAATACTTACTTTTATCTTTTCTTCTAATTTAGCTATAGCCTCTTTTAATATTTCTTCAATTCTTTTATCTAAAAGTATTATCTCACTTTCAATATCTCGCATTAAAGTTTCTGTTTCTTCATTTATTAAATTTGGAACATAATAATTTTGCATTAATGTATAAGTCTCTTCTTTTTTAGTCCATTTGCTTTCATCATGAACATATTCAGTAATTTTATTTTTTACATCTATTGCAGATTTATCTATAAGTTTAATTGAGCTTACTTTTATCTTTGTAAATCCTCTATCTATAGTTGTTAAGATTTCATGTTTTCTGTCTAAAAATTCCCCTAGTATATTTAATCTTTCTTCTATACCTTCTTTTTTAGATTCTACATTAGCAACCTTAGAGTTAATCTTTATATTACATTCATTTAATATATAATCTTGATAATTTTTCAAACTATTAGCAAGTTCTTCTTTTTTATCCTCATCATTAACTCTTTCATATACATATTCCCAAAGCATATATGTATCAGGATGTTTTTCCTTATTACTTTCTATGAAAAATGTCTTTGCATCTTTTTTAATACATTTATTAACACTTTTTTTAATTTCTAATATTCTCTTATTATCTTCTGACATGTCTTTTGGACACATATTAATGGCTAAAATAACTTCTACATCTTCACTTATTATTTCTCCAACATATTTTAAAAATTGAAAATCATCATCACCAATTCCAACTTTATAAGATACTACATATACAATAAAATCACTTTGTGGAATAAAACCCTTTAATGATTCCTCATGATATTCTACAAGTGATCCATAACCTGGAGTATCAAAAATTCTCATTCCATTATATTTAGAATTATTAGCCTTACCAACATATTTAAGCTTATGTAAATCCTTATCATAGTTTACTAGTAACTTATCAAAAATATCTTTATCTATAACTTGTGTGCTAGAATCCTTATTTACAGCTATTAATTTTTCTTCCTCTTTATCAGATATAACAACTTCAGTAACAACTCCAGTTGTTGGTTTAACACTTTCTAATAAAATTTTATCTTTAAATAATCCATTTATTAATGTACTTTTTCCTGAGCTTGTTTCTCCAAGCATAACAACATAATGTGAAGGATTCATTATTTTATCTTTAACTAAAAAATTCTTTTCAGTAATATCATCATTTCCTAAAGTTTTAACAATTGAATCAATACTCTTTTGTCTACTTATACATCTTTCAAAATTATTCATATATTCATCCCCTTGCTTTAATAATTTTACTATTATTTTAAAATATGTGCTTATATATGCATAAACAAAGTGGACTGAGTAATTGAACTTAGGAATACTAAAATAACTATAGTTCCATTTTAGCTTGCTCCCAATATAAAATTGTGACAAGCAATAAATGTGACAATACTTATTAAGAATTCTCAAAATCCAATTACAATGCCACTTTGCCTATGCATATATATTCCACATATAAAATATACTACCTGCTTTAAATTAACCCTACATCTTCTTTGACTTCATTTAATATTTTTAAGTCATCTTCAAATTCTAATATATTGTTTTCACTATATGTATAGTCATATTGTTTCTCTATACTTTGAATATCATCTTTAAAGCTATTTTCTAAATTCTTTCTTAGCTCTTTTATTGAATCATCCATATCTTGTTGTTTTGCTCTTAAATCATCAAGTATTTCTTCTTTTAAATAGTTCTCTAAATCTTCAACCATAGGCTCTAAATCTCGTAATGTATAATTTGCTCTAGTTTCTAGTATTTCCTTACGAACAAAATCACCTATCAAAGAAAATGCCATTCCAATTCCCATTCCAACAAGTATTCCAAGAGGACCACCTAATGTTCCTACAGTTCCAAGTGTTCCTATTACTCCACCAGAAACCCCTAATAATGATGGCAGCGATTTTTCAAATTTAAATTCACTTTCTTTATTAAAAAATGATATATTTTCATAATCACCATAAAAACCTTTTATTGTTATGCCATTTAATTCTTTGTTAAGGTTTTTTATTAATTCACTTGTTTTATCCAATACTTCATCCATAATATCATTTATAGCTTTATCAGATGATTCTTTGTATATTGAGCTTAATCTTTCTCCATCTACAATTCCTCTATTTATTATGTCCTTTAAATTAGCTCTTAAATTTGTTATTTTTTCTTTTATAATGCTTGATGCATAATCAATAATCTTTTCCATTTCATCGTATGCATAAGCTCTAATTCTTCTAAAGTTCTTTTTATTATCTAAAAGTATAGTTTTTATTTCTTTAATCTTTTCTTCTTTATTTAAATCATTTTGTTTCTTTTCATTTAAACATAATGTCTTATATTCTTCTATATTATCGTTAATATTTTCTAATGCCCCTACTATTTTTGAATTCAAAGACCTTTCTAAACCTATACTATATTCCTTAGATACATTTCCTATATTTTCTATAACACTTAATATTCCTGAATCCTTATAAAGTGTATCATCTTTAGTAAATTTACCTTTTACAGCTTCATAAACATTAACCACATTTACATTAATTTCTTTAGCTTCATTATGTTCCTCACATATACTATTTAAAACATATTCATTATGTTCTTTTGCTTCAAGTGCATCTTCATTATTTTCATCATTCCACTTGTTTTGAACAAAAATCGTATTTGATAATTTAGGCCATAATGCATTTATAAAATTTCTCTCCGTTCTCGTAATTGGAGGGTTTGTCCTTAACATAAATATTCCAGAAACTAATTTATTTACATAGTCTAATGTAGTTCTTTGATTTTCAGGCGTTAAACTACCTACTCCTGGCAAATCAACAAGTACTACATTGTTTTTTAATACATAATTCCTATTATATAAGATTATTTTAGATACCTTAAGCTCATTTGCTTTATTATAATCATTATGAACATACTTTTCTAAATCACATAATTTTATTTCTTTACATTCTTTATCTAAAAAATGTACTATAGCTTTTTCAGTATCCTCTCCGTATCTTACTTCTACAGGTACACAAGTTGTTTCATCAACATCTGTTGGTAATATATTATCTTCCATTAAAACAGAATTAAGAAAGCTACTTTTTCCAGCACCTTGAATGCCTAGTACAGGTATTATTATTTCTTTTTCATTCAAGTTATCAATAAAATGATTAAAATAATCTATATAATTTGCGGTGTTATCTTTATTAAGATACTTTTCCAGCAAAAAATTAAATCTAGAATCATTTATTAAATCTGCATATTTCATTAAATATTATCTCCTCTTTCCAAAAATCCTTGCAAAGAATGATCTATTTCCCCATTCAACTTCTTCTTGTATATTACTCATTTTCTTATTTAATTTAATTTCCATATCATTTATAAGATTTATTACTTCATATTTTTCTAACATTTTTTCATGTACTGTATCTAATTTTTCTATAGCCTCACAACTATTATTTATATTAATCTTAATAGCATCTTCTAACAAGCTTACTTTTGTTCCAACTTCATCAATATTAATTTCTTCTATCTTCTTTATTATTTCTTCTTTATTATTTCCAGAATTCTTAACCACTTTAACTCCTAAAATAGCTAATTTATCTTCTAAAGATTCTATATTTAAATCATTTATTTTCTTTTCTATTGTTCCTACACCCTCTGATAACTTAACCTCCAATTGTTTATCTGAATCTTCAACACGATCTTTTAACTTTTCTAGAGTTATAGCAATTCTGTTTAAACCACCATTTAAAAGCTTATTATGTTCTTCAGCAATTTCTTCTACACATTTTGAAATTTTTGATATATTACCACTTATTTCTTCTATTTTTTCTTCTATATCCTCATTATCTTCTCCAAGTTCATCTTTTAATATATTGATTTTCTTTTCAAGAGGTTTTAAGTTTTCTTTAAGTTCATCATTTATATTTTTAGATATCTTTGATAAAGACTCTATCATGTCTTGTTGCAATTCATCCATCATATTTTTTGTAACTTCATCACATTGTATTAATAAAGATTTCTTATCCATTTCTTTGCTCCTTAGTTTTTATAATATTACTTTAAAAAATAGCTCAATATTTCTTCTAATGTTTGTTTTTCTTCATCACCACGAGATAATATATTTCCAAACAGCTTAGTTTTTATATCTTTATATTGACTTAATAAAAATCCATTATTTTCTTGACCCTCTATTAATGCTAAATTATAAATAGGATTTTTAGAATTAACTAATACATAGCCAATCTTAGAATTATTTATTCTATTTCTAAATTTTTTCTTAAACGAATAAGTAGCTGTAAGTATTTCCTTTATATTATTAGCATTTATAAATTCTCTACTAGAATCTATAACTAAATTTATCATCATATTATTCTTTAAGATAATATTTTTAAGATTAATATTTTCAATTATTTGCTTTTCAGAACTACCTATTTGAATTCCATTAAAAAGTAAATACATATTATATTCTTTTGAAGAATCAATATTTAATACTTTATTTATTTCTAATTTATTTTGAGATAGCCCATATACTATTGTTATATTATTTAAAGTATATATTCCTTGTTTCTCTATAAGATCGAATTCTTCTTCATTCAAATACACATCATACATCCTAGAAATAAATTTAGATGCAGCCTCTAAATCCCAAGCCCAAAATATTTGATGAACTTCTTTTTGAGCTATAGAATAAGCTTCTTCTTCTATATAATTTCTAATTATTGAATAACTTTTCTTAAATATTTCATTACTTAACTTATAAAGATTATAAGAAACATTAGTTAATTCCATTTCCTCTATGTTAAGATTTCCATCTTCATTTTCATGTTTTATTTCTTCATCTAATGTTAAAGCTATTTCTTCTATATTGCTGTATTTATTTTTCAGCTTATTTCTTATAAGTTTTAAGTCTTTTATAACATTATCTATATCATAAAGCTCTATATTTTGTTCTTTCTTCTTTTTAAACTGTTCTTCTATATTACTTATTTCACTATAAAAAAGACTTAAAGAATTACTATACTGTTCGCTCCAATCATATAGTATACTCATATATTTTCTACTACTTTCATTACATACCTTTTTAACCATAAGTATAGTGGCTTCTTTATCTACTACTTTTTCATCATATTCTTGCTTTTCATATCCCCAATCGGTTTCAAATATATCTGATAAAATTCTTTTTCCTACATTAAAGAATCCATCTTTTTTTATAAGTTTTACTTTCTCTTCGTATTTATGCTCAACATATATATCTTCACTTTCCATACTAGGTAATGAATATGAAAATCTAATGTCAATATTTAGTTTTTCGTATATTTCCTTTTTCTTTTCTTCGCACTCTCTTACAATACTTAAAATTTGATTTTCTATTTTCTTGCTCTTATTATTTATATTTTCTACTATATCTGAATAGCTACTTATTTCTTTTGAATCCGAATCATTTATTTCTTCTATTGTATTAAGTGTTATCTTATCTATTAGATTAATTTTAGATGTTATTTTATCTCTAGATACCCTAAAATCATAATTAAGGTCATCAATATCATTAAGTATTTCTTTTATGTAACTTGTATCCTCTAAATTGCTTCCATCTATAATTTCTTTGTCAGTATCAATTATATTATCAATTCTTTCAATAATACTCCCTTGTCTTTGAATATTTAGTTTTGGGGTAATGTTTTTAACACACCTATATATAGATTTTATAAAGCCTTCAATATTAGATTCATTATATAAATTTTTGTTATTTTTTACTCTTCCATTTAAAGCATTGAGAGAAGAAATTTGAATAACATGAAACCCTTTATTGCTTGTTGCTTTTTCTAATAATATTTCTGCCCTTTTTTTATGCTTGTCTAATATGATATCTTTATTTTCTTCAACAATTCCATATTTACCTATCTTTTCTTCTATAGAATCTATCATGTTTTGAACTAATATTATTTGCTTCTTTTTATCATTTACTATTTTTATTTTTTCTAAATTAATTTGGTCGCTATTAGCTTTAACAGTAGTTAAAAATACACAAATATCTATTGTTGGCAATAGAATCTCTAAAGTTAACTTTTCATGCATTTCTAAATTATAAGCATCTAAACCTGGACTATCTATTAACTGAATGTTGTCATCTAATAAAAAGTTAGGTGACTTTATATCAATCTGAGCTACATTAAACTTATTATTAGAATTTCTATTTTCATCGGCATACTTAGATATAACTTGCATATTTAAATTAGTATCATCATAAACTTCTGGAGATTTATCTTTAAAGTATATAGTAGCCTGTCTCTTTTCGCCTTTAGAGACTGTTATTATTATACTTGAGCTTGGTAAAATAGCTACTGGTAATAGCTTTTCTCCTAGCAATGAATTTACTAATGTTGATTTTCCACTGCTTGTTATTCCCATAATAGCAATTCTTATTATATTACTTTTTATTTGTTTTTTACGTTGATTTAACCATTCAACATCATTACTATATCTATTTTTTCTGTATTCATTATGTCCTAATATATTTTTTATATCTTCAATTGTTTCTAATATATAGTTATCTTTATTCATAATTTTCTCCATCTTTTATGCTAATTTATGTTATGTATTCATAAATAATCATTTACTGTTATATTACCACAATTGACTACATTTATCTAATTTCTATTTACAAAAAAATCACCAAACAAATGTGAAACCACAGATTTTTCTAAGTTTTTACCTTTTACAATATATTTTAGAAAAATTTGTTAGATATATATGTTATCTTTTCTTACTATTTATTTGATTATTAAAGCAAAATAGACTGAGTAATTGAACTTAGGAATAATAAAAATGAGTATAGTCCCATTTTAGCTTGCTCTCAATATAAAATTGAGACAAGCAGTAAACGAGACAATACTCATTAATATTAACAATTATTCAAAATGTAAGTAAATTATATCTCAACTATTACTGGTAAAATCATAGGCTTTCTTTTCATTGTAGTATATACAAAACTATCTACTTCTCTTCTTATCCTATTTTTAATTTCTGCCCATTGTGTTACATTATCATCTAAACATTTCTCTACAACTTTTGTAACTATACGTCTTACATTGTTAATTAAATCTTCAGAATTCCTAACATATACAAAACCTCTTGATACTATATCTGGTCCTGATAATATCACTTTATTTCTTCTATCTATTGCTACTACTACAGTTATAATTCCATCTTCAGCTAAATTTTTTCTATCTCGTAAGACCATATTTCCTACATCGCCAATTCCAAGACCATCTATAAGGACTCTTCCAGATGGTACTTTTCCAATAACTTTTCCCTTGTTTTTTGACAATTCAAATACATCACCTGTATCTAATATAAAGATATTTTCTTCTTCAAGCCCCATGCTTTGAGCAATTTTAGCATGAGTAATCAAATGTTTATATTCACCATGCACAGGAATAAAGAATTTAGGTTTTAACAAGCTTTGAATCACTCTAAGTTCTTGTTCACATGCATGACCTGAGACATGTATGTCTTCTATGGTTTTATATATTACATTGGCACCTTTTTCAGTCAAGTCATTTATTAAATTTGATACAGCTTTCTCGTTTCCTGGTATTGGAGATGCGGAAATTATAACCATATCTCCCTTTTGTATTTCTATATATTTATGAGTAGAAGCTGCTATTCTAGAAAGAGCTGCCATTGATTCACCTTGACTACCCGTTGTCACAATAGTAATTTGGTCATTTGGACAATTCTTTATTTCATCTAATGATACTATCATTTCTTTTGGTATAGATAAATATCCCAAATTCATTGCGATCTCTGATATTTTCTCCATACTTCTACCACTAAAAGCTATTTTCCTTTTATTTTTTATAGAGCAATCACTGATTTGTTGAAGTCTATGAACATTTGATGCAAATGTAGATACTATAACTCTTCCTGTTGCTTTACTAAAAAGATTATCTAGCGTTTCTCCAACTGTTTTTTCTGACATTGTATATCCTTTATGCAATGCATTTGTACTATCTGCCATCAATAATAGTACACCTTTTCTGCCGAGTTCTGCATATCTTTGAAGATTTATTACATGACCATCTATTGGAGTAAAATCAACCTTAAAATCTCCACTGTGTACAACAATTCCTAATGGTGTATGCAACGCTATAGAACAAGCATCAGGAATACTATGATTCATTCTAATAAATTCGATATTAAAATTCTTTAATTTTACAGTTTCACCAATTTCAACAAGATTTAGTTTACAATCATTTAGCATATGATGTTCTTCTAATTTACTTTCAATTAATGCTAATGTTAGTTTTGGTGCATATACTGGAACATTAATTTGTTGCAATACATAAGGTATTCCACCTATATGATCTTCATGACCATGAGTTATAAAAAAGGCTTTTACTTTATGTTTATTTCTTATTAAATATGTAACATCAGGAATTATGATGTCAATTCCATAAAGATCTTCATCCGGGAATGCTAAACCACAATCTATAACAATTATTTCATCACCATATTCAAATGCTGTAATATTCTTTCCGATTTCTCCAAGTCCACCTAATGGAATTATTTTTAATTTCTCCTTATTTTTCAATGAAACCTTCTTTGGTTTGTAACTCTTTAATTTTTTTTCTGTAATATTTTCCACGCTTTCACCCCTAATTATAATTTTATTACTTATTTTAAGTATTTACATATATAGTTAAATATATAACCTAAAACTTAAGTTATTCGATTTCGAATTCTTTGTATACTCCTTATACTAACATATAAATGTAATTTTACAGTATAGTGAGTTTTAAAAATATTGTATAAATTTATTAAAAATGATATTCTTTATAAGCAGAGTTCTAAATTTTTAATTTCATAATTAATAGTACTATTTAATTGTATCTAATGTCTTCATGTTATTAAAGCTTTTAGAACATATTATTGTTTAATACATAACCTAACTTGTATAAATAGAATTACTAGTAATTTTATTTTAGCTATTATATTTATTAATAATTTTTTCGAAAGGAGATAACTTATGACAAAAGATATGACAAATGGAAATCCAACTAAATTAATACTCTTTTTTTCTATTCCCTTATTAATCGGAAATATATTTCAACAACTTTATAGTATGGTTGATACTATTATTGTTGGAAGATTTTTAGGTATACAATCTCTCGCTGCAGTTGGAGCTACAGGTTCTATATTCTTTTTAATAATAGGATTTATAATGGGAATTGCCAGTGGATTTTCAGTTATTGTTTCTCAAAAATTTGGTGCTAATGATGAAGAAGGAGTAAGGAATTCCGTTGCAACTTCTATAATTCTATGTATCATTATAACCATAATAATAACTACTTTAAGTCTTTTATTTTCTAAAACAATGTTAAACTTACTAAATACACCAGAAGATATTATAAATAGTGCTAATGCTTATATAAGTGTAATTTATGCGGGAATTGGCGCCACCTTTTTCTATAATATGATTTCAGGTATATTAAGAGCTCTTGGTGATAGTAAAACACCGTTATACTTTTTAATTATTTCTTCAATTTTAAATATAGTCTTAGACTTAGTGTTCATACTTAATCTATCTATGGGGGTAGCTGGTGCAGCATATGCTACAGTAATTTCTCAAGCTATTTCTGGCATATTATGCTTAATCTATGTATATAGAAAATTCCCCATCTTAAGATTAAAAAAACATAATTGGAAATTTGATAGAAAGTTTGCAATGGAGCATCTAAATATAGGACTACCTATGGCTCTTCAATTTTCAATCACAGCAATTGGAGTTATGGTTATCCAAAGATCTCTTAATGCCTTTGGTTCAACTATTATAGCAGCATATACAGCCTCTTCTAAAGTTGAACAGCTTGTAATGCAACCTGCTATTACTTTTGGAATAACTATGGCTACCTATTCTGGTCAAAACTTAGGTGCCGGAAAAATTGATCGTATAAAAGAAGGAGTCAAAAAATGCTGTATTATTTCAACCATTATAAGTATTATAGCTGGAATAATAGTTGCATTGTTTGGGAAATCTTTCACTAAATTATTTATTGATACTCCAGACCCTAATGTTTTAGCAGCATCACAACATTACCTTAATATAGTTTCTGTATTTTTTATTTTCCTTGGATTACTATTTATATATAGAAATACTTTGCAAGGAATTGGCGATGGATTTGTCCCTATGATGGCTGGTGTAGCTGAATTATTAGTAAGAGTTATTGTAGCATTTACATTGCCTTCTATAATTGGATATACTGGCATATGTTTAGCTAGTCCAATAGCTTGGATGGCAGCTTGCCTTCCTTTAGCCATAAAATATTATAAAACTATAAATAAGATGAGTATTAATGATTTAGATTTTTCAAAAACAGAATCAACTCAGCTTCTTGGATAAAAAAATAATATCTTAAATAAATTCCTTGGATAAAATAAACATTCCAAGGAATTTTATTTTATATACTTATCTACTACCTCATAATATTATTATAAAGGTCCAACTTGTATTCTTAATTATTCACTTCAAATAACATTTCTATAATTTTACTTCATATTAAGATTATAACTCATTCATTTTTATATTAATACAGATTAATTGTTAAATTTTAATTTACTCTAAAACATAATTCACACAATTTTAATAATAACATTTAGGATTTTAACTTATTTCTGATTTCCATGAACAATAATATATTTGCTTATTAGTGAAATCACAAGAAAAATTCCACAACTAAAAGAAGTATTCTCACATGTAATAATCGAAAGTTCTAACCCTTCTAAAGTTATTAATACATTTAATATATATGATATAAGAAACGTACCATATGAAATACTGCAAATTAAATTTCCAATTACGGCTCTATTAGTGAATTTATTCATTTTCATTACATAGCTTGTTTCTTTTATTTGCCGTATAAATCCATATGATAATCCACCAATAAATACTATGATTATAATGTACCCTATAATATCACTCATATTTCCTCCACTTTTCTAAAACATGATTTTTACTCCTTATTCGTACAATTGTCTTGCATTCAATTACTACAATTTTATATAGAATCTTCACAATCGTAACTTTCTAATATTATCCCTCTGTAAATATATAACTTTTTGATTAGACTCTCCTTTCTATAAATAAACCTCATAATTATATTATTATAATATTTTGAAAATTTTATTAGTTATTTATTTCTTTTATTTGTAAAAAAAGAATATAATTTCAGAATCAAAGAAAATAGGGCTTAATAAAAGTAAAGTAAATCATTTGATTAAGATAAATTTAATATAAAAGTGCAAAAAAAGTTGGCTCTTCCTTAAATCAATGTTGACATATGCAATATGTAAAGCGGCATTGTAGTTGAACTTTGAGAATTCTTAATGAGTATTGTCACATTTACTGCTTGTCTCAATTTTATATTGGGAACAAGCTGAAATTGGACTATACTCATTTTTAGTATTCCTAAGTTCAATTACTCTGTCCGACTTTGCTTATGCATATATCAATAATAGATAAAGCAGAGCCAATAAATATTCTATTTATTCATGCCTTCATAATCTTTTAAAAATTTTTCAATTCCCGCATCTGTAAGAGGATGCTTGATCATTTGCATAATAACATTGTATGGTATTGTTGCTATATCGGATCCTGCTTTAGCACATTCTAATACATGAATTGGATTTCTAACACTTGCAGATATAATTTCAGTATCTATTCCATGAACTGCAAATATTTCAGATATATCTTCTATTAATGTAATTCCTGTACTTCCGATATCATCTAATCTTCCTAAGAATGGACTTACATAGCTTGCACCAGCTCTTGCTGCAAGTAATGCTTGTACTGCTGAAAAGATTAATGTTACATTTGTTTTTATTCCTTCTTTATGAAGAATATTTACTGCTTTTAATCCTTCTGCACACATAGGAATTTTTATTACCATGTTTTTGTGAATTTTAGCTATTTCACGTGCTTCTTTAACCATACCTTCACATTCCATTGAAATAACTTCTCCACTTATTGGACCATCAACAATGCTTGTGATTTCCTTAATCACTTTTTTAAAGTCTCTTCCTTCTTTTGCTATAAGTGAAGGGTTTGTGGTAACACCACAAATAACTCCTAACTCATTAGCTTTTTTTATTTCTTCAATATTAGCTGTATCAACAAAAATTTTCATCGATTAATCCTCCTAATCTTTTCTTAATTTATTTATTCTATAATTAGTATGCATAATCCTTTAACTTCAAAAGTTAACGATTACTTTATAAAATACAACGTTTGCACTCGTTTAAGCAACTATTCTAAGTTTTAGATGAAGCATTACTCCACCTAAAACTTAGAATTTTAATTTCTTATAAAGAAGCTATTGTATCAAGAGCGACTTCCATCATTGCTTTGAATGTTGTTTGTCTTTCTTCTGCACTTGTTACTTCACCTGTTATAAAGTGATCACTTACTGTTAATAAAGTTAATGCATTAACTTTATGTTTAGCTGCTATTGTATATAATGCTGCAGTTTCCATTTCAACTCCTAAGCAACCAAAGTCAGCCCATTTCTTCCAATCTTCATTATCGTCTCCGTAGAATATATCTGAGCTATATACGCTACCCACTTTAGGTTCAAATCCTTTTTGTACTGCTATATCATAAGCAGGTTTTAATAAATCAAAACTTGCTGTTGGTGCATAAGTTCTACCTTGGAATCTTACTAAGTTAAGATTTGAATCTGTTGAAGTTGACATTGCAATTATAAGATCTCTGATTTTAACTCTTTCATGGTAACCACCACAAGTTCCAACTCTTATAAGATTTTTAACTCCGTAGCTTTCTATTAATTCAGTAGAATATATAGACATTGATGGGATACCCATTCCTGTTCCTTGTACTGATATTCTCTTACCTTTATATGTTCCTGTAAATCCATACATTCCTCTAACTTCATTGTAACAAACTACATCTTCTAAGAAGTTTTCTGCTATAAATTTAGCTCTTAAAGGATCTCCTGGTAATAATACGCTTTCTGCTATAGCGCCTTCTGGTGCATTAATATGAATACTCATTGTGTCTTACCTCCGCTTATTATAATTTAATTAATTGTTATATTTTTCCGTTTAGGCTTTATATAAGTAAAATCTATTTTAATATTGATTTAACTTCTCTAATTATTTCTTCACTAGTTAAATTATATTTTTTCATAAGTTCATCTGGTGTTCCTGATTCTCCAAATGTATCTTTAATTCCTACCATTTTAATTAAAGTAGGAAATTCTCCACACACAACTTGAGAAACCATTGCTCCAAGTCCACCTATGATAGAGTGTTCTTCTGCTGTAACTATTCCTTTAGTTTCTTTAGCAGCTTTTAATATTATTTCTCTGTCTATCGGTTTTATAGTAGAAATATTTATAACTCTTGCTTTAATTCCTTGAGTTTCTAATTCTTTTGATGCTTCTATAGCTTTTTGAACCATCATTCCTGTGGCTATAATAGTTACATCATTACCTTCTCTTACCTCAACACCTTTTCCGATTTCAAATTTATAATTATCATCGAATATATCCTCTGTATTACATCTTCCAAATCTTAAGTAAATAGGACTATTAAATTCAGCAGCAGCTTTTGTTGCAGCCATTGCTTCTCTGTGGTCTGCTGGAACTATTACTGTCATATTAGGAAGTGAATTCATAAGTGCTATATCTTCAACTGATTGATGTGATCCACCATCTTCGCCAACCGTAATTCCTGCATGAGTTGCTGCTATTTTTACGTTAACTTTTGGATAACAAATAGAGTTTCTTATTATTTCAAAAGCTCTTCCACTTGCAAACACAGCAAATGTACTTGCAAAAGGTATGTTTCCTACATTAGCAAAACCAGCAGCCATTCCCATTAAGTTTTGTTCTGCTATACCTGCATTAAAAAATCGATCTTTAAATTCTTCTTTAAATCCATTAGTTTTTGTTGATTTAGAAAGATCCGCATCTAAAACTACTATCTTTTCATTTTCATGTCCTAGTTCAACTAACGCCATTCCGTATGATTCTCTTGTTGCCTTACCCATCTTAAAATTCCTCCTATCTTTCAATTTCACTGATTGCTTGATTTTTTTGTTCTTCGTTAGGTGCTTGACCATGCCAACCTGCTTCATTTTCCATAAAGCTAACTCCCTTACCTTTTACAGTCTTAGCTATAATAACACTTGGCTTATCATTGCACTTTTCTATTTCTAAAAATGCTTCATTTATTTTGTCAAAGTTATTACCATCTTCACAAATAACAACATTCCAACCAAAACTTTCAAATTTCTTATCTAAAGGAGAAACTCCCATTACATCTTCATTTTTACCATCTATTTGAAGACCATTGTTATCAATTATAGCAACTAAATTATTTAATTTATAATGAGCTGCTGCCATTGAAGCTTCCCAAACTAATCCTTCTTGTAATTCTCCATCACCTAAAACAACATATATCTTAGCATCATTCTTTTGTGTTTTAAGACCTAATGCCATTCCTACTGCATTTGATATTCCTTGACCAAGTGACCCAGTTGACACATCTACGCCTGGCACATGCTTAGAATCTGGATGTCCTTGAAGAAGTGCTCCTGTTTTTCTTAAGTTATATAATTCTTCTTTTGGAAAATATCCTTTTTCAGCTAATACAGAGTAAAGAGCTGGAGCTGCATGTCCCTTACTTAATACAAATCTATCTCTATTAGGATCCTTAGGATTCTTAACATCAACATTCATCTTTTCATTGTATAGGTATGTTACTATTTCTGAACAAGATAGAGAACCACCTGGATGTCCTGATTTTGCTGCATAAATCATTTCTATTATGTCTTTTTTTACTTCTTTTAATGTAGAAATTAAATTTTCTTTATTCATACTTTTCACCAACCAATCTTTCAATTTGTAGCATATATAATTAACTTTGTTTTAAATATTGATATTTTAGAATTCTTAAAATAAATTTCTGTATCTATAAAATTTTAATCTAATAAGTCATTTATGGATGTCTATACCTGAATAGTTGTCCATATTCAGGTATAGACAAGCTCTACATGAAGTTTAGAGCTATCTTCATACTAAAATATCTATTCATTTTTTAATATAATTAAACTAACTTTTCTAATACTGATTTTCCAATTGTATTTTGAGGCATTTTTAATTTAAAGTTATCAGCTATAGTTGCACCAATTGTAGCAAAACTATCCACCGTATCCATTAATCCATTTTCCTTCATAGATGGTGAATAAGCTATAAATGGAACAAATTCACGTGTATGATCACTACCAACATAAGTTGGATCATTTCCATGATCAGCTGTTATTATTAATAAATCATCTTCTTTTAATTTCTCTAATACTTTTCCTAAGTTAACATCAAACTTTTCTATTTCTTCTGCATAACCTACTGGGTTTCTTCTGTGTCCCCATAAAGCATCAAAATCAACTAAGTTAACAAAACATAATCCTTTAAAATCTTTATCCATTATTTCTAATGTTTGTTCCATTCCATGAACAGAGCTCTTTGATTTATTTGATTCAGTAATTCCTTCTCCATCAAATATATCGCTTATTTTTCCTACAGATATCACATCAAATCCATTATCTTTTAATGCATTAAGTGCTGTTTCTCCATATGGCTTTAACGCATAGTCATGTCTGTTACTTGTACGTTTAAATTCGCCTTTTTTAGATCCTAAATATGGTCTAGCAATTACTCTTCCAACTTTCCATTCATCTTTAAGAGTAAGTTCTCTTGCTATTTCACAACAACGGTAAAGTTCATCTAAACCAAAAGTTTCTTCATGACCACAAATTTGTAAAACAGAGTCAGCAGAAGTATATACTATCATATCTCCTGTCTTCATTTGATGTTCTCCAAGTTCGTCTAATATCTCAGTACCACTTGCACTTTTGTTTCCTACTATGTTATGTCCTGTTCTTTTTGTTAATTCATCTAATAGTTCTTGTGGAAAACCTGTATCTGTAAATGTTTGGAATGGTTTTGTAATGTGTAAACCCATCATTTCCCAATGACCAGTCATAGTGTCTTTACCAACACTTGCTTCTTTCATTTTCATATAATGAGCTAAAGGCTTATCTGCTGCTTTTACATGTTTTATAGAATGTAGATTTGATATACCTAACTTTTCTAAATTTGGTATATTAAATTTTTCTACTGATTCAGCAATATGTCCAAGAGTATCTACTCCTTTATCTCCATATTCCATTGAATCTGGCATGCCGCCTATTCCAAGTGAGTCTATTACAATTGTGAAAATTCTATTATACTTTTTCATATCTTCAATTCCTTTCCAAATTAGACTATGTTTTAATACTAATTTTACTGTATTTTTGTTTATTCTGTAAAATATAATTTAAAATAAATTTTATATAATAATGCTAAAGTTATAAAGAAAATCTTTATAACTTTAACATAATGTAAAATCTTATTAATTTATAATTTTAGTATGTACTATAGTTTATATTAAAGTAAGAAGTCCAACGATCATTGCACTTAGAACACTAACTGCGAATCCACCAATCATTGCCTTAAATGCTAATCTAGCAAGTGTATTTCTTTTTTCTGGACATAACGCTGCTATTCCAGAAATACAAACTCCCATACTTGAAATATTAGCAAATCCACAAAGTGATATAGTAAGTACTAAACCTGTTCTATAACTTAATGAACCAAATATGTTACCTAAATCTTGGAATGCAACAAATTCATTTAATACTAACTTACTTCCTAATAATTGACCTGCTGTAAGTATATCTGATCCATTTAATCCCATAAAGAATCCAATAGGTGCAAATATATAAGAGAATATTTGTTGTAAACTTACACCAAAAATTCCAAGTATACCATTAACTAGTGCTACTAAAGAAATAATTGCAAGTAATGAAGTACCTATTGCTACAGCTGTTTGGAATCCACTCATAGCACCTTCTGAAATTGCAGAAATAAGATTTTCATTATCACCTTTATTATCCATGCTAACATCTTCAATTAATTGAGTTTCTTCTCTTTCAGGTAATAATAATTTTGAGATTGCAATACTTCCCATTGGTACCAAAGCACTAGCTATTAATAAATATTCCATCGGAATACCTAATGCTGTGTATCCACCTATGATCGTAGCTGACATACTTCCCATTCCTGAAACCAATACAACTATTATTTCACTATCAGTCATTCTATTTAAATATTTACTAACTAATATTGGGCTTTCTGTTTGACCTAAGAACATATTAGCAACTGCAACAAAGCTTTCAACTTGTGTTGTACCTAATACTTTACCAATAGCTTTACCTATAATTTTAACTATAAATCCTAATATTCCTAAATAATATAAAGCCGCAACTAATGCTGAGATGAAGACAATATTTCCTAATACTTGAATAGCAAATATCATTCCTGTAGGTGCGCCTGCATCACCTATAGTTCCAAATAAAAAACCGATTCCTTCTTTACCATAATCAAGTACTTGAGTAACTACATCAGATACTTTTAATATTATGGTTCTTCCTAATGGAAATTTTACTAATAAAAATGCAATTATAAATTGTATACCAAGTGCTTTTAATATTGTTTTGTGAGGAACACTTTTTTTATCGGCAGATAAAATATACATTATTCCTAATAATAAAATTATTCCTATTAAATTTATAACTATGTTCATAATTTTTCTCCTATCTTTTGTTATGGTATTAAATCTTCCCCATAAAACCTCATACTTCTTTTAAATCTCATTCCAATACCTTAAGTTATGAGAAAATTTCATCAGTAAATTTTAACTATTTATGCTAATAACATAATTACACTACATTTAGTAATTTATAAACCATGAAATTTTCTCTAAGTAATTATTATTTATTATTTTCTTTATCTGCTTTTATTAAATTTCTAATACCTTCTATTGCAACTTTTATTGCAGCATCTGTATCATGAACTTGTGGATCTTCTAATCCTGCTTTAGCACGTTCTTGGTTAGCTATAGCTAAAAATACTGAACCCACACGTACTCTTAAGTAGCTTGAAGCTATAAATAAAGCAGCTGATTCCATTTCAGATGCAAGACATCCGCATCTTAACCATGCATTCCATTTATCCATTAATTCATAACTAACAGGTTTTGTCTCTGGTGAATGTTGACCGTAGAAAGAATCTTTACATTGTACAACTCCTACATGATATTCTTCCTTTAAGCTTTTAGATGCTTGTACTAATGAATTAACTACATCAATATTAGCAACTGCTGGGAATTCAATTGGTGCATATTCTTTACTAGTTCCTTCCATTCTAATTGCTCCAGTAGCGATAATCATATCTCCACCTTTAACATCTATGTCCATTCCACCACATGTGCCTACTCTAACAAAAGTATCTGCTCCACATTTCACCAATTCTTCTAATGCTATAGCAGCTGATGGGCCACCAATTCCTGTTGAGGTAACGCTTACTTTAACACCATCTAAGTATCCTGTGTAAGTAACGTATTCTCTTTTATCAGCAACTAATTCAGCATTATCAAAATATGCAGCAATTTTTGCACATCTCTTAGGGTCTCCTGGAAGAATCACGTATTTCCCTACTTCTCCCTCTGCAACGTCTATATGATATTGTTTACCTGATCCTTGTGAATATTTCACTTCAATCCCTCCATTTTTTATTTATGTATTTTTTAGTTTTTATTAGTATTCCCGATCTATTTTGTAATATACCGGGAAGACGATTACATGTTTGTTATAAAACATCGCTTTAGACATTTACTCTACTTGTCTATTTTATTGTATCATTGTCTGTGCCTAAATAATATCATGTCTATTATTTGTATGTCAAGTTTTTTATAAGAGTATAGCAATTGTGTTAAAATATTGATATATTAGATATATTAGTTATATTATTGAGTTTTATACATATAAATTTCAACATAATCTTAATGATTACCTTATGTTCAAATTGAGCGTTTTAATGTTATAATAAAGTATAGATTTTATAATATGTTTTTTATTTAGACTTTTATTTATCTACTTGTATTAAACTTGTCTAATTAATATTTCAAATAATCTATTATAAAATTATATACGTAAATTAAATTTTGAAATTTAATTGGAATTTTTCTAGGATAATACTTTCTAGTTATTAAGTACTATTTGCAAAACAGAAATCGTTATCTTAGATCAAAACTATTCTATAAAATATAGCATACGATTTATATCATGCTTATGCATTTAAAAATTGTATTAATACTTTGCTAGGTAGTTTATGAAAAAATATGCTAGTTTAATCAGCATAATACATAGCCTACGCTAGTTATTGATGAAAGGTGAATTTTATGAATGATATTAACTTAAGTGTAAAACCTAAAGAATTAAGATATGTTACTGTATATAATCAACTTTTTAAAATGATAAATGAAGGTACATTTAAAGAAGGTAGCAGACTTCCATCAGAACCTGAATTAGCAAAATTCATTGGTGTGAGTAGAACAACTTTGAGGCAGGCCTTAGCTCTACTTCAAGATGATTGCTTAATAAAAAACATTAGAGGTAAAGGTAATTTTATAATAAAATCTGAAACACACAAAGACATCGGTCTTGAAAAGATAGGACATCCTGTTTACAAGTCTTTAGACGACCCAATTGATGATGTTGAAATTATTTTACGTATAGAACCCTCTACGGATTATTTTAATAAAGTTTTAGTTAAAAGTACTGCTGCCGTTGTACTTATTGATAGATGGTATAAGTATCAAGGAAAAGCTATTGCTTACACATTTACTTTGATACCAATCGAAACCATATCAGCACTTAATATCGATTTAAATAATAAAAAACAACTCTTAGAATTTTTAGAAAAGGAACTTTATGAAATAACTAATGATGTATTAATTGAAATAAAATATTCAACTTCTGGAAATTTTGCTGCAAAACAGCATCCCATTGCATCTGAAGATAAATTTTACTTAATTCAAGAAACAATATTTAAAGATAATGAATTTCCAATAGTATCAAACAAACATTATCTTCCTATAAAGTCAACGTCTATAAAGCTACATCCTACAAAATAAAAAGATAATAATAATAGAATCACCTATTGCTAAAATATTTTTAGCAATAGGTGATTCTGTTATATGAACTACTAGATATCAATATCCATAAATAGGACTATTGTGATTCAATTTATATATATTTTTTACACCAATATAATTTAACAAATAAGAAATAACACTAACGAATTTTTATTTGCTAATTAGTATGCAAACTTTTAAATTATGTATGCCATTAATCCAAATTTTTCTTAAATTATTATTTTAAAAGTTCGATTTAAATTCTTTCTTTACAATTAAGAACTCTTCTAAATCATTTAAAAATTGAAATAGTAGTGCTCTATTTTCAAATTCATCTCTATTTACAGGTAATTCCATTAATTTATATTCATCTCTTAACAAACTCAACTTATCTATTAGTTTAATACAATCATTATATTCATAAATATTTATTGAAACATCCTTTGTAAAATCCGATAATAATTTTGTTTGCTCATATGTCATATAGAATTTTGAAAAATGATTTTTCATTCTTTTTATAGTTTTTAATTGTAATATCCTCATATCTATATATCGTATATAATAATCATCACTTTTAAAAATATAGTTATTATCTATTTTATGAGCTATTACCTTAGTTTTTTTTATTAAATCCTCAGCATCCCTTAATATCCTTTGTTCATATATTGGTACTGATTGAGTAATTAAACTTAATGCCATATTAGATAATATTATTCTATAATATTCCTCTATTTTATCCTTATTCTTATCAAATTCTTCTTCTAATGACATTGTATATAAATTAAATATCATTGCAACACCAATACCAACTATAGTTAAAGTTACTTCATTAAAAATCCAATAAAAATTTATATTATCACTACTCAGAAGATGCGTTGACAATACGGCACCAACTATCATTCCTTCTGTTATTTTCGAATATTTAGTTATTGGTATAAATATAAGCAAAAAGAGTCCAAATATCATAGGATTATTTCCTAATACTAAATACAATACAAATGATAATAATATTGCTATCATTGATGCTAAGATTCTTCTAATTGAAATAAGTAATGCTTCTTTTTTGGTATCTTGAATACTCAAAATTGCTATTATTCCTGATGTTACTGAAAATTCTAATCCCATATAATTAGATATAAAAATCGCTATTGTTGCTGATAATGCTGATTTAACTGTTTTTGATTGAAAATATTTCTTCATTTATTTATTATTCTCCTATAATATATCCTCATCTTTTTCTATATGTATTATTTCTGCATCTGTATTGCTATCTATAAATTCTATTATATTTTCTGCTGTTGAATCTACTTGTGCTGAATTTCCGCATATCCCAACCATACCAATAGCTATAGTTTTATGAATATCTTGCTTATCTATTTCAGATACGGATATATTGAATTTATTTTTTAACCTCTGTATTAAACTTTTTACAATCATTCTCTTTTCTTTTAATGAAGACACCCACGAAGCTCTTAATGTAATCTTTAGTATTAAAATTTTCATTATTATAAATCAACACCTTTCTTTTATAAATACTTATAAATATTATTATAAAATCATCTTAATGTCTAAAAACGGATAACCCATTTGTTATCCGCTTTTGTTTAATAATCACAAAAATAAATCATTTATTTACTTATTCATAATAACATACTATTGGAGTTCCTGGTTCAATATTTTCAAATATCTTTTGAGCTAAATACGATGGTGCATTCACACATCCATGTGATCCATTTGTTTTGTATATATTTCCACCAAATTGACCTCTCCAAATTGCATCATGTATACCAATTCCCCCATTAAAAGGCATCCAATAATTAACATCAGTAGCGTAGTTTTCTCCTTTTAAAGTTGCATTTTTTTGCTTATAATTTAACATATATACTCCTACAGGAGTTGCATGCCCTAAGCTTACATTTCCAGTTACTACATTACCTTGTACAACCATTGTTCCATCTTTATAAAACCATAAATATTGTTTTGTAAAATTAATTTCCACATAAGTTCTTCCAATATCATTAACATCACGACTTACTGCTTTTTGGCGATATATTGGCTCTCTTGTAATAGTTTCTCCATTTTCAACTAAATTTATTAAAGTCTTAATCTCTTCTTCTGTATTGATAATCCATCCATAATTTCCTCCTGTGACTTTAGCTGTCGTTCCTGTAGAGGTCAAAAACTCCCTAGTTTTTGCTACAGTATTATAAGAATTTGCTATTTCATTAACATAATGTCTTATTTTTTTCTCATCGAATATAATATTTAAATCATCATCTACTCCAATCCATTCATTTATTATAGAATCATCTATTACTTCTTTTCTATTACTAAAATCATAAGTTATTTCTGTTAATATATATTTGTTAAGTTTATCATTAACAGCTATAACTTTAGATGAATCAGATGTGTATTTAGGATTTTCATAGCAATCAATCTCATCTAAATTCAAAATACGTACTCCATTAATTATTGATTTAACTATGTTTTCATATAAAACATCTCGTTTTATTTTATCACCATAAACTTCATCTATAATCACATATCCATGGTCTACATACTTAAAAGTAGGATTTTTAGATTCTACTACTTTATTTTCATCAAAACATGATAACTTATTTAAACATTCATTTAATAAATCTTCATTATATGAAACTAAATTCACACTGTTATAGTTACTTGTTTTGAAAAACTTAAAAATCCATTGAAAAGGTTCCTGCTTATTTTTTAAGTCTTTCAGTTTATCTTCTGGATTGTATTTTAGATCAATGTTACTATTTAAAATTTCTTCATTATTCCCATCACGTTCTTTTAATTCTAATTTGTATGATTTTAGTTCACTTGAAAGCTTTGTATTAGAATCCTCTAAATTTTTGCATGAAATATTAACGCCATTTACTATAGTTCCAAAGTAAAAATGATTAAAAAAATAAAAAGATAAACTAAGATATATAATAATAATAATAAAAAAAATAATACCTATATTCTTTAAGTATTTTACTTTATATTGCTTATCCACAACAATTACTTCCTTTCCTTTCTTAAAATAGTATAATGTAAAAGTACTTAATCTGAATTGAATTCTTTTCATTATATTAAACTATTAAAATATTTATTCTATTTTTAAGGTGTTTTTGTATTTAATAAGTAGCTTTAATTGTACTAATTTGGAATAAATTGATATAATACTAATTGACAATAAATACTTCTATAGATTGTATAAAAACAAAATGTATTTAAACACGAGGTGATTAAATTTGATATTTTCTACTCTTAATATCAATAAAGATAAACCTATTTATTTACAAATAAAACAACATATTATTAATGGAATAAAAAAAGGTGAATTAAAAAGAGATAGTAAACTTCCTTCTACAAGAGAAGTAAGTAAATTTTTAAATATAAGTAGAAATTCAGTTATTTCTGCTTATGAAGAATTGGAAAGTAATGGCATTATCGTTACTAAAAGAGGTATTGGTACTTTTATTGCAATAGAAAGTGAAACTAAATGTTATGCCTATAATATAAACTACTCTTCTATGACAAATGATTATTCTAATAATCTTAGAAATTTGGATATAATAAAAAATGAATTTCCTTATAAAAAAGGTCTAATATCCTTTAAATCTATAGCACCTGAAAGTGATCTTTTCAATCTTGATGATTTTAAAAGAGCTTTATTAGATGCATGGTCATATGAAAATACCAACCTTTTAAATTATGGATATGCTAAAGGATACAAACCACTAATTGATTATTTTTTTGATTATATGATAAAAAAAAGAGTTAATGTAGATAGTAAAGATATTTTAATAACAAATGGTTTTACAGAAGCTTTTGATATAGTAATGTCTTCTTTAACTACCAAAGGTGATACTATAATCTGCGAAAAGCCAACGCATAATACTGCAATAAAAATAATGAAATCATATGGTTTAAAGGTTGTACAAATTAATATGGATAAGGATGGTTTAGATTTAATTGAACTTGAAAAAGGATTAAGTGAGTGCAAACCTAAGTTTGGATACTTAATACCTTCTTATAATAATCCAACTGGTATTGTGACTAAGAGCGAAAGGCGAAAAGAAATATATAATCTTTTTAGAAAATATTCTGTTCCAATAATAGAAGATGGGTTTAATGAAGAACTTTTATATTCTAGTTCCCCAATTGAGCCTATAGCATCTTTAGCTGGAGAAGGCAATGGTATTATATATATAGGTAGCCTTTCAAAAATTTTATTTCCTGGTCTTAGAATTGGTTGGATATTTGCTGATCAAAAGCTTATAGATATTTTAGAAAGTGTAAAACGTGGAAAAACTATTCATTCTTCTTTTTTAGATCAAAGTGCTTTTTATTATTATTTGAAAAGTGGTTCTTTTAATAAATACTTGAAGAATGTCAGGAAATATTATAAAGATAAATATAATCTTGTTATTGAAATGATAAATAAACATATTTCTTATGAGTATATAACTGGTGAAGGTGGCCTTCATGTTTTTATTAAATTAAAAGATCATATAAATTCCAGACAACTATTAGAATTATGTTATAAAGATGGAGTTATGTTTATGCCTGGAGATATTTTTTATGAAGGTAATGCTGATGAGACTACTTTTAGAATTGGATTTGGTAGAGTAACTGATGATGACGTAAGAAGAGGTATTAAAATCATAGGAGATAACATAAAACTTCTATCAATTAAATCTAAAGTATAGGATAAACCACTCTTTATGCAAATTAAAAACTTAGTGGTTCTTTCATTATAGTAGCTACTTTAATAAAATAATATTATAGGATAAACTATACTTTATTAATATTAAATACTAGTGAGGACGATAATTATGGAAAAAATAATGAGACCAGTATGGGCAGAAATAGATTTAGATGCAATAGCGTATAATATGAAAAACATAAAAAAATTAGCACAAAACAAGGATGTAATTGCAGTTGTAAAAGCTGATTGTTATGGACATGGGGCTTTAGATGTAGTTCCTACTCTACTTGAAAATGGTGCTTCTAGACTTGCTGTTGCTGTTTTAACTGAAGCAATTGAGCTTAGAAACAACAATGTAACTGCTTCAATTATGATTTTAGGATATACTCCTGAATATTTATTTGAGGAAGTCGTTAATTATGATATAGAGCAAACTGTTTATGATTTAGAATATGCAAAAAAATTATCACACTTAGCTATAAAATTTAACAAAAAAGCCAAAGTGCATGTTGCTATTGATACAGGTATGGGGAGAATTGGATTTATTCCAAATGAAAAAGCAATTAAAGATATTAAAAAAATATATAATTTAAAAGGTCTAGATGTAATTGGTATATTTACTCACTTCTCAACTTCTGATGAAACTGATAAAGAATATACTAATGAACAATTTAATAAGTTTACATCTTTTATAAATATGCTTTCAAAGGTTGGAGTTAAAATTCCAATAAAGCATATATCTAATAGTGGTGCTATTATAGATATGCCAAAAACTTATTTAGACAGCGTAAGAGCTGGTATAATACTTTATGGATATTATCCATCTGATGAAATAAATAAAGAAAATATTAAATTAAAGCCAGCTTTAACTCTAAAAGCTAGTTTAACACGTGTACAAGAATTAGATATAGACAGCTATATAAGCTATGGTAAAACATTTAAAACTGAAAGAAAAAGCATTATAGCAACTTTACCTATTGGATATGCTGATGGATATTCTAGATTACTTGCTCCTGGTGCTAAAGTTATAATAAATGGAAAATTCGCTCCAATTGTTGGTCGAATATGCATGGATCAATGTATGATTGATGTTACTGATATGGATAATGTCAATGTTGGTGATGAAGTAATAATTCTTGGTGAAGATGGTGATTTAAAATTAACTGCTAATGATCTTGCTAAATCTATGGGAACAATAAATTATGAGATTCTTTGTATGCTTAAATATAGAATACCTAGAGTTTATATGAAAAATGGTGAAATATTTAATGTTAGAAATTATCTTTAATACTGCAATAGGTTTAAAGTCAAAGTTATTTTGCAAAGGTGTGTTTTAAGATCCATAATCAAAATTTTATACCAAGTAATATATATCAACACACATTTAAAACAAAGATAAACTTAAATATCCCATAGGATTATTCCTATGGGATATTATTATATTTACAATAACTTTTTAATATTAGTCAGTGTGTTTTTATGATTTTTTATATTGCTTGAAAATATTTAATAGCAAACTACAGGAGTTCCTGCCTTTATATTTTCAAATATTTTTTGAGCTAATTCATATGGAGCATTAATACATCCATGCGAACCATTTGCTAAATAGATTTGTCCACCAAATTCTGTTCTCCAAGTTGCATCATGAAGTCCTATATTCCCATTAAAAGGCATCCAATAATTAACTGGAGAGCTGTAATTTTCACCTTTCAATGTAGCATTTCGTTCTATATAGTTTAATCTATATGTTCCTACTGGAGTTCCCCAATTATTATTAACATTGCCTGTAACAACATCACCATCTGCTATTAATTGACCTTCTTTATAATACCATATATGTTGCTTATCAAAATTAATTTCTAAGTATGTATCACCAATATCATTTTTTCCACGTGATATAGCTGTTTGAGAATACGCAGGTTCTTTTGTAACACTTTCACCTTTTTTTATCGTTTCAATTAGTGCAGTTACTTCCGCCTGCTTGTCTATAATCCATCCATAATTTCCACCATCAACATTTACTGTTTCTCCTAACGATGTATGAAATTCTCTTGTTTTAGAAAAAGTATTATATTTACTTGCTAAAGAATAAATATATTGACTAACGTTTTTTTCACTAATCATTACTTCCATATCATCATTAACATAAAGCCAATTATGTATTGTAGAACCATCTAATACTTCTTTACTATCTTCAAAATCATATGTTATTTCTAATTTTGAATATTTATCAAGTACATCTTTTGCTTCACTAACTTCTTTTGAATCTAAATTAAATTTTGGATTTTCATAACAGTTCATTTCTTCTAAATTTATTTTTGTTTCACCATTAATAATAGCGTTTTTTAATACATCAGAAAATATTTCTTTTTTTATTTTATTCCCTTTTACTTCAGGTAATATTTTGTAACCATTACTTGTATATTCAAAAACAGGATTTTCAGGTTCTGTTACATTTTCATTAATGCAAGAAAGATTGTCTAATTGTTTATCTAATAAATCTACATTAAAAGTCACTATATCATTTAATGTAGAATGGCTTTTACTAAATATAGATTTTGGCCAAGAGAATGCTTTTTGATTACTCTTTAAATTTTCTATTTTATCTTTAGGATCATAAGTCAATTCTATGCTTTCACCTTTAATTTCTTCCTTTTTATCATCCCTTAACTCAAGTTCAAGTTTATACTGTGGAATTTTAGAAGCCAATAATTCCGTTGCTTCTTCAACAGTTGTCCCTCCAACATTTATCCCATTAATTTGTGATCCAAAATAAAAATGTTTTGCAAAATATGCTGATCCTCCCAAATAAATAGCAAGTAAAATAGTAACACCTACTATAATAGCTTTCATATTTGTAGTATTTTTGGTAGGTTTGTGCCTTCGTTTTCTCATGTTTTTTGTCCCCTCTTTATATTAAGAAAAATTTTAAATTATATATTACATATATAAACTTTAAATATATACATTATTCTAATGATTATATCACAAATATGCTTATTATAATAACTCTATATATTAATAAAATCAGCTTATATTTGTGGTAATTATTGTTATTACAATACACTTTACTACTTTATTGACTAAATTTAAATTTTATAATATATTTTTTTGTTATTTGAGAATGAAGTTTTCCCCTGATAAATATCGAAATTTCTTATTATACTGATTACTTCTGTAAATAACTAATTCTTAATAAAGTTTTTATAAGCTGAATATATCCTGATTTATTGAATTTATTTTTTCATAACAACTACTAATAATTATTAATCCATTTAAATATTATATATTATAGTGTTAATAATTTACCTCCATATAACGAGAACATTCCTTAAAAATTACATAGTCTATAATATAACACTAAATTTAGAATAGGAGTTTTTTATGAAGAATATACTTGATAAAATAAATAACTTAGAAAAACTTATTGGTAACACTCCCCTTATAGAAATATTATTTAAATATAAAGAGAGAGAACTAAAAATATATTCAAAACTTGAATATTACAATTACACTGGAAGTATAAAAGATAGAATGGCTTTATATATTTTGAAAAAAGCTTATTTGAATAATTCTATAAAACAAAACTACACCATAGTTGAAACTACTAGTGGAAACACGGGGATATCATTTTCAGCTATAGGCACTTACTTAGGAAATTCTATTGATATTTATATGCCTGATTGGATGAGCGATGAAAGAAAAAGACTTTTATCAAGCTTTAATGCTAATTTAATATTAGTTTCTAAAAAAGAAGGTGGCTTTTTAAAATGTTTAGAACTTGCAGAAAAAAGAAAATTAAATTCTGATACTGTATTTCTTCCATGTCAATTTTCTAATAAAAATAATGTAGAAGCTCACTACCTGTCTACAGGCCCAGAAATATGGAACACTTTAAATAGCATTGGAATTATTCCTACTGCTTTTGTTGCTGGTGTTGGAACTGGGGGAACAATTATGGGAATAGGTAAATATCTAAGAGATAATAATGATAACATGAAAATATATCCTTTAGAACCATCAAACTCACCTACACTTTCAACTGGATTTCAAGTAAGTGAACATCGAATTCAAGGAATTGTAGATGAATTTATTCCACCTATATTAAATCTAAAAGCATTAAATGAAGTAATAAGTGTTGATGATGGTGATGCTATAATAATGGCACAAAAACTTTCTGAAATTTTAGGTTTAGGGGTTGGCATATCATCTGGCGCTAATTTTTTAGGAGCTATAAAAGCACTTGAATTAAATAATTATAAAGGAAATGTAGTTACAATATTTGCTGATGATAATAAAAAATATTTAAGTACGGATTTAATGGAATGTGAACCAATTAAAGATAACTTTATTTCTTCCGATATTGAATTAATAGATTTAAAAAGATTATAAAATTATGCTATGTTTTATCAGAATGTTTAAATATACATAAGCAAAGTGAAGGAAGTAACTGAACTTTACCTATTGCATATATCAACATATATTTAAAACATAGCATAATATTGAAATTACTATTAAAATATACAATGTATGAACATATATAAATTGTTATCTATTTAGAATAATCTTCATAATACTTAATAAGAGCTTGTGTACCTAAGTCTCCTAGATTATTTTTATCCAAAGTATTGTACATATCTAAAGCTTTTTTTAATACTTCTAAATTTAATGATGCTTCTTCTGATTCTTCAAGTGCTAATTTCATATCTTTTATAAAATGCTTTATAAAAAATCCTGGATCAAAGTCTCCTTTTAACATACGAGGTGCCATATTACTCATTTGCCAACTTCCCGCTGCTCCTGTACTTATACTATCTAACATCTTTTGAACATCTAAATTAGCACCTTTAGCATATGTAATTGCTTCACAAACTCCAGAAATAGCCCCTGCAATAGCTATTTGATTTGCCATCTTAGTATGTTGACCACTTCCAGCTTTTCCTTCATATATAATATTGTTTCCCATACTAGCTAATACATCATGACATTTATTAAAGGTTTCTAAATCTCCACCTACCATTATGGCTAATGTTGCATTTTTAGCCCCTGTATCTCCACCTGATACTGGAGCATCTAATGCTTGTATATTTCTTTTTTTAGCTTCATTATATATTTTCACTGAAAGTTTAGGACTTGTAGTTGTCATGTCTATAATACAAGCACCTTCCTTAGCATTTTCTAAAATACCATTTTCATTAAAATAAACTTCTTCTACATCTTTAGGATATCCAACTATGGTTATTATAAAATCCTTATTTTGTACACACGTTTTTACGTCATCACACCATTTAGCACCCTCTTCAATAACATCAAGTACTTTACTCTTTGTACGCGTATAGATAGAAACTTCAAGACCTTTTTTCATTAAATTTCTAACCATAGATTTCCCCATTACTCCAACACCAATAAATCCAATTTTTTTCATATTATATAGCCTCCTAAATTTAATATTTGTTAACTACTTCTTTAATTATATCTTTAATTTCACTTATAGATATATCTAAATACTCTAATCCTCCAATTTGACATTTAACAGTATCTTTTATATTATTAAAAATCCTTGCATATATCTGCTTTTTATTATCAAAAATTTCTCCATCATTTAAAATATAATTATATAAGATTTGTGCTTCTTTTTTTATATATTCTTTATCTTCCATTAATAGTTATATAAATCCTTTCTTATTTCTTAATAAGATAATTATAATCTATATCTAAAATTATAACATTCCTTGCATTTAAATCATTTTGAAGATCTATTACTTCTCCTTCATCTCCATTTTCTTGTAATATTTTTATAATTGGTCTTAATGGATTAGTAATATTATCTCCAATAACTGTAGCACGCCTGTTATCACTTAATTTTATGCATGATCCAATAGGATATGGTTCTATTTTTTTTAAAAATGCCTTTACAACATTATAATCAAAGCTATTGCCAACACCTGCCATAATATATTCTATGGCTTCTAAAGGTTTTATAGGATTTCTATATGGTCTATTTCCTGTTAAAGCGTCATATACATCTGCTACAGCTATTATTCTCCCAAACAAAGGTATATCTTCTTTTTCTAGCTTATTAGGATAACCTGTCCCATCAAATTTTTCATGGTGACTTATAACGCCTAAATATATGTCCTTATCTATATATTTATTTGATTCAATGTAATTCCCACCTAATGCTGCATGCGTTTTAACAACATTAAACTCTTCTGCCGTAAGTTTTGATGGCTTAGCTATTATTTCTATTGGTATTTTTACTTTTCCAATATCATGTAACAAACCACAAACACCTAAATCGCATAATTCTTTCTTACTTAAATCTAATGCACTTCCTATTGCAATCGATATCACTGTAACACTTAAAGAATGAAGATATGTATTGACATCATATGATTGTAAATCTGCTATACCTATAGATGTTTTTTCATTTTTGCACATATTGTTAACAAGCTTTACAGATATATCTTCTATTTCTTTTATAGTACTTTCTTCTATAATTTTATACTTGTTTTCACACATATCAAAAATATTTTTAATTGCTGCTACAGATTTTTTTCTTAAGTTATCATCTAATATTGGATTTTTTCTGCCATCATCAATGTATGCACCTAAAACATTAAAATTCATTATTTTCTTTATTTTTTCATTTGTTAGTATCATACCTTTCTTTAATAAAAAAGCTTTTGATTTTTTATTGTTACCTAGATGTATATTGCTAGATAATTTCATTCCAGCTTTCAATTCGTAATAAGGTACAAATATCAATTAAATCACTCCTAAACCAGTTTACTTTTCTTTTTACTTTAATATTCTATCATTTTAAAGTAAAATTTAACATATTTTTTACTAATAATTATCAGAAAAAATACTAAAGAATAAAAAAGAAAAATACTATTGGTACATTTATGTAGCCATAGTATTTTCCTCAATATATTCTCAAAATTTTAATTTTTATATTTTACATTTATTTAAAACTTTTTATTTTGAATCTCCATGTTTTTTTAATTTTATTCTACATCTATCCATGTCATTTTATTTTTCAGTCTATTTATTTCAGCATCTTGTTCTTCTATCATTTTTATATAGTTTTTCTCTTTTTCACACCATTCTTTACTTAAATTATTAACTAATGATGCCATTTCATCTGCACTTCCAACTATTCTGTTAAATAATAATAAATTTGATTTTAAAATTTCTGGAATTTCATTGTGTGAGTATCTTAAAATATGATCTATCTCTCCATATCCTTCTTCAAATATTGTTCTAACTTGAATTTCTGCAACTACTTTTTCATTTGTTGGACAGAATTCAACTAAGTAATGTACTGAACGATATCCCGAAGCTCTTGATCTCACTTTTATATCTAATTCCTCAAAGACCTCAATATTATCTCCATCTCTAATATTAGCAGTTATTTCTACTACTTTCCATGTGTTTATTATATACTCATGTATTTCTCTCCACTGCTCCTTAAATATATGTATAACCCTTATTCCTATTAAATCATTTATTTCTTGTTTATAATTATCTACCGTAAATTCAAAATCATCGCCATATTTTTCTTTTCTATCTTCAGTTTTTCTTATAATTTTTTCTATAAGTCTAATAGGTTCTTTAACTCTTGATTTTACTGAATGTATAACCTCTTGAGAACGTAATATATTAGCTATAAATCCTGCTTGATTTTCATAAGAATCTTTATACTCAATATAATCATTATATATTGCTTTCATGTTTTCAATATTAATATTATATTTCTCTATTGTTTTGTTTATATGTGGATACTCTAATAAAAATTCATCTATATTAAAATCCTTTTTCATAAATACACTCCCCTTATCCAAAAAATTTCTTATAAGTTAATACTACACTAATTTTCTCATAATATAAATAGAGATATTTAAACATTTTATTATCTAAATATCTCTATTTAAGTAAATTCTATTATAGAATTTATATTTCATTTTGTTTATTACCCATAAATTTTGAAATCATCATTGTACAAACAGTATTGCCAGATGAATTCAATAGTGTAGCTGGAATATCAATTATTGTAGCTATTACAAGCATTATTGCAAGTGCTTCTTGTGGAAAGTTAAACATACTTAATATAAGCATTTCTCCTATTGCTCCACCTCCTGGAACAGCTCCTACAACAGCTCCAATTAATAACCCTAAAATTAATATAATTAGTAATGAGCTCATACTTTCCATATCACGTCCGAATATTCCAAATAAAAACATAATTTTATATACTCCACCTATAACTGAGCCATCTTTATGAATATTAACCCCTATTGGCATTATTATCTTTGCTATACTATCTGGTACTCCCATCTTTTTAGCTGCTTTTATATTGACAGGTATGCAGGCTGCACTTGAACATGTTGCTACTGCTGTTACTGATGGTTCAACTGAATTCTTCCAAAAACTTTTAATTCCTCTTTTCCCACCTGCTATATATGCATATATTGTAAAAAATACTCCGAAATATAATATTGAAAGAACAGTATATAGCACAAATACTTTCAAATATCCTGTTAAAATTTGACCACCTAATTCTCCTATCACGCTTGCAAAATATGCTCCAAGTCCTATTGGTGCATAATACATAATTATACTTACAATTTTCATAGTAACTGCTGCACCACTATTTAAAAATTTTGCAAACACTTTGCCTTCTTCTTTGCAAAGCATTGTGGCAAATCCTACTATTATTGAAAATAAAATTAATGCAAGCAAGTTACTTCTTGTTAAAAGTTCTGAAAAATCACCAACACTGACACTAGATACAATCTTTTCTAATATTCCAACTGAATTCATAGTTTCATTTTGATTGGAATTAATTAAGTTCCCAAATGTAGATAAATCTAGTCCTTTTGTGGGATCAAATAATTTGAAACTAGCCACGCCTAATATTCCTGAAATGAGAGCAGTTGCTCCAAATACTATAACAGTTGTCCCCAGTAGTTTACCTAGCTTCTTAGAGCTCTCCATATTAGCTATTGATGAAGATATACTGAAAAATACAATTGGTATTAATGCTGTAAATATCAAATTTAAAAATAATTTTCCTAATGGTTCAAATATTTTTGCATTTTCCCCCATTATAAGTCCTATAACACCACCAAGTAAAATTGATAGTAATAAAATTATTGAATATTTATAGTTTTTTATAAACTTCAAAGTGTATTCCTCCTTAATTGAATTTTTATTTTTTGCTTTTCTTAATAAAATATAATTCCTTTAATTTCTTTACATAAAATATATCTTTATTAATTTTATTATATACAAAATTTTAACTATAAATAGTGCATATATTGCTTGAAATATTGTAAAAAGTGCTCTATGATTTATATATCTTATTTGAAAGGTTGTCATTTGAATGAATACAATTGATTATGGAAATAAATCTGGATATTTACATAGTGATTTTAAATTATTTCATATAAAGGATAAAAAAAATCAAGAATTTGAATTTCACTATCATGAATTTAACAAAATAATTATATTTTTATCTGGAAAGGTAACTTACCTTATAGAAGGAAAAGCTTATTTTTTAAAGCCTTGGGATATACTTCTTGTGAATAACCATGATGTGCATAAACCACTAATAGATTCATCAGAAGCTTATGAAAGAATCGTAATTTGGGTTAATTCAAATTTCATAGAATCTCACAATTATAATAATTGTGATTTGATGACTTGTTTTAAATTGGCTAATAAAAAAAGTTTTAATCTTATTAGACTTGATATTAAATTGCAAAGTTCATTAAAAAGCATTATCAGCTCATTAGATTCTTCATTAAATTCAAATGATTTTGGAAGTAAACTTTTAAATAATGCATTATTTATTCAGTTCTTAATTTATTTAAATAGGATTTACTTAGAAGACATGTTTATAAGTGATGAATCATCTCTTAAATATGATAAACAAATTGAAGAAATATTAAAATATATAAATACTAATATCTCAAAAGATCTTTCTATTGAATTTTTAGCGAAGGAATTTTTTATAAGTAAATATTATTTAATGCATAAATTCAAAAAAGAAACCGGCTATACTCTTCATAATTATATATTGCAAAAACGATTATTAATAGTAAAAGACCTTATAGAAAATGGTGAAGCTGTTTTAAAAGCATCTATTAAATGCGGCTTTAATGACTATTCTAGTTTTCTGCGTTCTTTTAAAAAACTATTTAACAAATCACCAAGAGAACTTCTGAAATAAATTCTCCATACATAAAACCCCATTTAATGTAATGTATATATTATTTTTCTAAGGAAAAGATAAATACTGATTAAATTATTATAGGAAGGAATTTAAAATATGAGTAATGATAAACTATTGGCTCGTGAAAAAGCTAAAGAAATGATGATTGCAGGAGATTCTTTTGATACAATCATGGAAAAAACTAATTTAAGATTAAAAGACTTAAAAAAGATTAGAAGAAAAGAAATAGATACTCATTTTTAAAGTATCTAACCTTATATTTAAAACTATTTTTAGTTAATAGTTTTAAAGTTAGTGTTAAATTAAATGAATTTAGCACTAACTTTATCATAATTAATATATCAACATTCTACTAAAACATAACCTCATTTTTTTAATAGGTTATTTTTTATATAATAAAGTGTTGTCTCTTCTCCTTCATTTGCAAGTTTATTAAGTAAGAATTCTAATATTTTTTTTGTTTCTTCATGTAAAATATAATGGTCTTTGCCTAAATTATAGTAATCTAATGCACTTCTATCACTATATCTTTCTTTTTGATAATTCATTGAAGCACACATTCTATCAATAAACATCTCCACTACATATTTTGTTGGCATTTTCATTCCAACAAGACCTTCTTTTATGTTTACTCCATAATCTATCCAATACTCTAAATGGTGTTTATTGCGTCCTTTATGATGAAGCCATGCTTTTGAGTACCCTTCTTTTATCTTTTGTATTCCATTAGGGCTAACATCACCTCTATAATATTTTATTCCAGCTGAAAATTCCACCCAAGAATATTTAGATAAATCATGTAATAGTCCTTGTTTATATAAACCAACTTTAAAGCAATATTTCATAACTAACAATTTATGATTTGTTATTGTTCTAAAATGATTAATTGAATTCATTATTCCCACATCCTATAAAATTGTCTAACTAATTTTTATTTGTCCTTTTTATAAATCATAACATTTTTTATAATAAACAAACAACCAAAATAGAAAGCAAACTTAAAAAGCCTGCTTTCTATTTTTAATAATTATATTTTAATGAGTATTGATATTATAGCATTAAATCATTCTAATTTATTATATTAAGCTTCATTTGTTTCTGTGCATATTAATTTATCATTTTTTAGTAAATTAAACAATGTTGGATTAACATTAAATTGTTTCATTAAATTCTTAACTTCTGATAAAGACTTTTCTTTTTTATTATCAGATATATTAGCTTTTGAAGCTCTAATTAATATATTCTTAGGCGAATGAGCTATATCTATAAATTCTAATAATTGAGTTTTATATCCTACGCATTCTAAAAGGTTAGCTCTAACACTATCTGTCATAAGTGCTGAAACTCTCTCTTGAATTATTCCATACTTAGTTAATATAGATAAAGACTCTGTTTTTATTTGACTATTGAATTCATGTTGACAGCATGGAACTGAAAAAATCATTTTACTATTCCATTTTATTGCATTATATAAAGCATAATCAGTTGCTGTATCACAAGCATGCAGTGTTATAACCATATCTACTTTATTATTATACTTAAATCCATTTATGTCTCCAAGTTCAAAATGTAAATTATCATATTTATACCTTTTAGCAATTTCATTACATTTTTTAATGACATCTTCTTTAAGATCTAATCCTATCATTTTCACATTAATATTTTTAATTTTTACAAAGTAATAGTAAAGTACAAATGTCAAATATGATTTTCCACATCCAAAATCTAGAATTGTAAGTTCTTTATAGTCATTCTTTTTAATTTCATCATCAATAATCTCTACAAATTTATTTATTTGCTTATACTTATCATATTTAGAGTTAACTACTTTTCCCTCTTTAGTAAATACCCCTAAATCTATAAGTGGCTCTATTATCAGTCCTTCTTTTAAAATATAATTTTTCTCTTTATTATGAGATTTGTTTGCAAGGCTTTTATTATCAGATTTTTTCTTTCCTAAAAATATCTTACCTTTTTTAGATATCTTTAAATCAAATGTAGTTGCATTTGACCATGCTGAAAGTTGCTTATAATTATTTTCAACATATTCCATGATTTTATTATCTAAATCATCTATATTTATATTTTCATGAAAAACTTGTTTATCAGTAAACTTCTCTATTTGATAATACTTACTCTTATCATTTTCTTTAAGAATAAACGTTATTTTATTGTATTTAACATCTTTGTTCATTTTATTACTAACAACTAATTTTATAATCTCTTCTTGTAAAATCTCATTAATAACTTTTTTAAATTCTTCCATATCGTTACACACCTTATCATTTATTTTAACTTTAAATTATATACAGTTAATAATATTATAAAAATACGCCTTACACAAGATATAGAACAAAATCTCTTTTACTTAAGATTTCATGAAATCTTATAGTTTTGAATTACCTGGAAGCTAAAGACTTATGCGATTTCTTCTATGCTCTATTTAAAATCCTCAAAATTTGTGAATATAAAAAGACAGAAAAGATGATTTAAATCTTTTCTGCCTTTATTTCGTCAAACTACTTGCTTAATAATTTGTCTATAACAAGAACAAGTTCTTCTATCTCAGGTTTACTTAATTGTGCATCTGCTTTAACAGATTTACCTTTATGTCTCAATTCATCAGTAATTAATGATGAGAATATTACTACTGGTAATTTATATAAAATTTCATCTTCTTTTACTCTTCTTGTAAGAGTAAGACCATCCATTTGTGGCATTTCTATATCAGTAATAAGAAGATCTACATCTTCTCTAAAGTTTTCTCCTCGGTTTTCCGCTATATTTTTCAAAAAAGCTAATGCTTGTTGCCCATCATTAAATAATCTTAAGTTAGCAAATCCTGCTTTTGTAAGCGTTTCTTTTAAAAGCTTTCTTATTAAAGCAGAATCATCAGCTAATACTAATTTTATATCAGATCTATCTTGATATTTTACTTTTACAAGTCTATCTTCACTTATTCCAACGCTTGGACAAAGATCTGTTACTATCTTTTCAAAATCTAACATAATTAAAACCTTATCGTTTAATAATATATTTCCAACAGATAATGAATTTTCAGATAAATCATCTGGCTTTCTTATGTCTCCCCATTTAATACGATGTACACCTACTACATCATCAATATTAAAGGCAACTTTAATTTTATTAAATTCACAAATTATAACTTTAGATCCTAATTCATGATTTCTTTGTTTTGTTAATGTATATTTTAAATCAATTAAAGTAAGAATTTCATCTCTACATAATATAAGTCCTGCTACTTCAGGTTTAGGATCTGGTAATTTAGTTAAACTTTCATTTGGCATTTTAATTATTTCTTTAACTTTTACTACATTTATTGCATAATGAGTTCCATTAACAACAAAATCAATAATCTCTAATTCTCCTGTACCTGATTCTAATAGTATATTACTCTTCACATTGTCATCCCCTTTTTTTTAACTAATATTGAAACCAATATAATTTATTTTTAATATTATTAAATTCCATTGTCTCTATTTAATTTTCGTATAAAGTTAATCTAAGTTTATCGAATATTGAAAATAAAGTTACGTTTGTACAAAACATTATATATTTATATTAACATATTTTTACGTTTTATTATTTTTTATTATTAATTTAGCTACTATTGTTATCATACTTAATTCCTCCATTATCTATATAATCATAATCTTCTATATTCTTCTTGTTTTAAATTATTTGTATTTTGATAATACACAATTTCATTTAATAGCCTTTCTTTATCTATAGGCAATGTTCCTTTTAATGAAATGTAGTTTGACGCATGATTACATCTAAATACAACTGGGGTATTTACATTTATATTCTCTATTAATAGTTTTGTTTCATCTAATATATCTTTATCATTCAAAATATTAAATTCCTTATTTAATATTTTATTGTATAACTCAGTTCCTTTTTCTAGCATAAGAGTAAGTACGCCTAAATAGTCAGGCTCTATTTCACTTATTATTTTACCAGTATTTATAGCATGATTCATGGTCTTTTCTTTTCCACCTATACCTGCTATTACAGTTACTGATAGTAATACGTTTGATTCCTTTACTTTCTTAGTGGCTTCAACTAATTCTTTACTACTAACTCCTTTATTTATATCAAGTAAAACCTCATCATCACCACTTTCAATCCCCATATAAATCATATACAATCCTAAACTTTTTAACTCTTTTAATTCTTGGATACTTTTTAATAAAATTGATTTTGGAGAACCATACAAAGTTACTCTAATACATTCAGGAAATACTTTTTTGATGTATTTCAATATTTCTTTTAAATCATTTATAGGAATAATCAAGGCATCTCCATCAGCTAAAAATATTTTTTCTGCATAACCATAGATTTGCCTAAAATAATCAATCTCCATTTTCATCTTTTCTACAGATTTTATAGTAAACTTTTTAGATTTATACATACTACAAAAACTACATTTGTTGTGAGAGCAGCCTAAAGTAGCTTGTATTATAAGACTGTTACTTTCACTTGGTGGTCTATATAATGGATAATCATACATGCCTATATCCTCCTCTTAATATTTTATGTTTTAAATCTCTAAACTACATTCTGTTTTATTTATACTACTATTTTAATATAACTTTATATTTAAAAATAGTATTAATATAGTTACGAAGCCCACTTTACTTACTTATACATCAACATTCTGCTAAAGCATAGTGAAATTCTTAAACTAACGTTTTATCTTAATTAAATTTAAATAATATTATATTATTTTGTAATTGCATTACTTTAAATATGATGATATACTGACTTAGTACTTTATCCTATGGGGGAGTAGTTTGCAACAATGAAGTTGTGATAATATCAACATAATGGACTATAAAGCCTGGTATTATCTTAATAAACGAGACTCATAGATAGCATATTTATTAATAATATGTTATCTATGGGTCTCATTTTTTATTCTTTAGGAAATTATATAATGCTTAATTAAAATTGTAATAAAATAAGGCTGTGTTTTAAGTAATAAACTCAAAGAATGAAAAGAGGATGTATTCATCTTATAAATTTTTTCATACACTTATTTCATGGCAGATACATAAAAAATATTATACTTAGGAGGATTTTTATGATTTATTTATCTTATGCTATTGTAGCATCAATTGTTGTATTCTTATCAATTAAAGCAGCAAAATATGTTGATTTAATTGATAAAACAACAAGTTTATCCGGAGCATTTATAGGTGGTATATTATTATCAACAGTAACATCATTGCCAGAACTTTTAACTAGTATATCTGCAACTGTGTTGCTAGATAATCCTGGACTTTCACTTGGAAATATTCTAGGAAGTAACCTTTTTAACTTAACAATACTCGCAGCGCTAATTTTATTTGGAATTAATTCATTTAAAAAATCTAAAATATCTAAGAGTCATTTTATGACTACTATATTTTTATGCCTTATTTACATAGTAATTGTTTTAAATATGCTTAATATACTTAATTTTGAAATTTTAACAATTAGCTTTACATCTATACTGATACTTATCTTATATGGCTTTGGATTAAGAGAAATGGCTAATGATAACAGTGAATATAAAGAAAAAGAGGCTGATGAAGTTGCTGCTTCTATTGATTTAACTTTAAAGCAAATTATTATTAGATTCATTTTTACAAGCATTGGATTAGTTGTATTTAGTGTACTTATAACTTATATCACTGATATTATATCTGCAAGATTAAATTTAGGAACTGGATTTGCTGGAGCTTTATTTTTAGGAATAGCTACTTCCCTTCCTGAAGTTACTTCATGTATTTCTCTTACTAAAATAGGTAATTTTAATATTGCAGTTGGAAATATCTTAGGTAGTAATATATTTAACTTTTTAGTTTTATTTATTGCAGATGTTATTTATATGAAGGGAAATCTTTATTTATTTAATGATCCTAAAACAGTAAATCTACTTATATGTGGGACAATTGGTACTCCCCTTATGCTTTTCTTATTGAAAGGAAAAAAGAATTTTACTTATATAATATCCTCAATAGGTATAATTACTTGTTATTTATTATTTTTAATTTTATAATTTATTATTTTTAACAGATAAAAAGGTAGCATAAAGCTATCTTTTCATTTATTAAAGTATTTAATTATCTATATAAATCACCTGATAAATATTTAAGTTTATCAATATCATTTACTATGTATGACTTATCATCTTTTTTTATAATTTCTTCACTGCAAAATTTATTTAGTGTTCTATTTAAATGTCTATAACTAGTACCTAATAATTCTGCTGTTTCATTATACCCACCTTCAAATGTAAAGCTTAGATTATTATCTCCATTTACAAATGCTAAAATATAGCTTGCTAATCTATTTTCAAGAGGATAAAGCAAATTTATTGAGCTATTCTTACTATTACATCTTAGCTTTTCCCCTAAATGTTTACATCTATTTCTTAAAAACTTACAATCATCCATTAGTTTATCTTTAATTATCGAAAATTCAATACCAATGCAATATGTATCTTTTATGGCTTGGACACTACAATCTACACTATTATTATCTAAAAATTCAATATCTCCAACTACAGTAAATGGATTATAAAATGATAATAATACAGATTTACCATTTTCTAAATTTTTATATACCTTGGCTTTACCATCAACCACAAAGAACATTTTATTTAAAATCTCTTCTTCTTTACATATATGCTCATTCTTACCAAACATATATAAAGACATATATTCTCTCATATCTCTGCTAAACATATCATTTATTTTGTGTTTTTCTATATACCCTTGCATTTTTTCAAAATCATTTACTTTAATCAAAAATTTCTCCCCTTTTTGTGACATTAATAATTTTCATTATAATATGACATATGTCCTATACCATTTCCTTTATAATAGCTTAAACTAAATTTAGAAATCAAGAATTATATTTTTATAAGGAGAGACTATGTATAATTTATTATCTTTATTAATCGGTGTACTTATTGCAGTTATGATTGTTTGTAATGGAGATTTATCTTCTGGTATTGGAAATTATTCCTCTTTAATGGTGATTCACATTTTAGGTTATTTTGCTTTAGTTATAATTATGCTTTATAAAAAAATAAAAATACCTTTTAAAATGCATTTACCATTATATCTTTATAGTGCTGGTGCTCTTGGAATTTTTACAATATTATTTAACAATATAACTTTTTCTGTTATTGGAGTAGCATTACCAGTGGCACTTGGGCTTTTGGGTCAAACATTAACCTCAATAGTATTTGATCAATATGGACTACTAGGAATGCAAAAAATTAAATTTAATAAGAAAAAAATAATCGGCATTACAATAATAACAATTGGTGTCTGTATTATGACTTTCTTCTAGAATTAAAGGGAGGATAATTTATGATATATATATTAATGTCTATATTAGCAGGCGTAATTATAGTAGTTTCTAGAATTTTAAATACAAAACTTTCTAAAGAAATAGGTCTTATAGAATCAAGTTATTTTAATTATTTTACAGGATCAATAACTTCAATATTATTCTTTTTTATTATGAGAGAAAAATTTATATTTACCTTATTAAATAACGTTCCATTTTATGCTTATTTAGGAGGTCTTTTAGGTGTAGCTATTGTTATCCTTAACAGTGTAGTAACACCAAAGATGTCAGCTTTTTATGTTACATTGCTTATATTTGTAGCCCAACTTTTTACTGGAATAGCCTTAGATTGGTTGATTTCTAGACAGTTTCCTCTTAGCAAAATAATAGGTGGATTAATAGTAGTTGCAGGCTTAGCTTATAATATGCATGTAGATTTTAGTGATAGCAAAGTAAATGAAAGTGAAACAAATTAAAACCTTTGAAAAATTTTCAAAGGCTTTTACTACTTTATATATACAAATATTAATATTTTTTATATTCATATAACTAATATTCACTTATAATAAATCAATCCAATATCTTTGAGTAATTTTATCTTTCTCTAAAACTTCATTTTCTAATATCCCATCATTTGAAATAATTGTCTTAGCTGATGCTATATTATCTTTATAACATGTAATTAGCACTCTATCTATGTTAAATTTTCTACATTCATCTAATGCCAAACTTAACATTTCCTTTGCATATCCTTTTCTACGTTCAGATTTTCTAATACTATATCCTATATTACCTCCAAAGTTTAATAAATAATCATTTAAACTATGACGAATATCTATCATTCCAACAATTTTTTTATCTGATTTTCTTATGGCTAAATATGTAGAGGATGGAACAAATCCCTCTCTCACTGTTTCTTCTGTTGAATTATCCTTAATTGCATCTAACCAAGATTCAAAATTCGGAGCATTTTTTAAGCCTGCAGTACCATCCATATTATCTCTATTTATGATAAATTCCTTTTTGTAATCCATAATTTTTTCTTTTAATTCTTTGCTTGGTAAAATAAGTTCAATCCTATTCATAATATCTTCCCCCTTAATTCTATATATAATTTTACATATTATACCATAGCAATATGTATTTATACAATAATTGTATTTATTAAAAATGATATTGAAACGCCTTAATTATACTTAAATTATAGTAATTTTTGACATTATAATATCTTGCAATTCATTGTTAAAACTGCCAAAAATGAACTTAAATATTACTTAATAAGAATATAATTCCTTCTTATTAAACTTAATGGTGTTTTTTGATATTTTACGCTCTATTTTGATATTTTTTTAATTAAATACACTGTTTTGTTAACTGTTTTTTAAATTTGGTTAATTTTTTTAATGGATTTTTATAAAGAACTTCTGTATAATAATAAAAAAACATAATTTGAAAGGACAAAATATTTATGGAATTAATAGGAATTTTAATAATTATAGTAGGTTTCGCACTAAAACTAGACACAATAGCTGTAGTAGTTTCAGCTGGTGTTATAACTGGGTTAGTTTCTGGAATGAATATTACAGAAATACTTACTACTTTAGGTGATGCGTTTATAAACAATAGAACAACTTGTCTATTTATGCTTACTATACCTGTAATAGGTTTATGTGAAAGATATGGATTGAAAGCAAAGGCTATAATGCTTATTCAAGAGGCAAAAGGACTATCAACTGGAATTCTTTTAAGTGGATATACTTTTATAAGAGAAGCAACAATTGCAATGGGAGTTACGCTTGGTGGGCATCCTCAATTTGTTAGACCACTTATTAGCCCAATGGCCGAAGGTGCTTCAATTGCTAAATATAAAGATTTAGATGAAAAAGATTTAGATGAAATTAAAGCTTATTCAGCAGCTGCTGATAATATTGGGAATTTCTTTGGACAAAATGTATTCATGGCTAATCCCGGAGTACTTTTAATAGCTAGTACTTTAGAAACTCTAGGTTTAAATGTTGATACACTTCAAATTGCTAAAGCATCTATACCAGTTGCAATAGTTGCATTTATTTTGTGTATAGTACAAAACTATCTTTTAGATAGAAACCTAAAGAGAAAATATAGTTCTAAAAATCAATAATTATGGAGGAAATGCTAAATGGATATTAAACAAATTTCTAATATATTACTAGAAGTATTTTATATCATGCTAGGTCTATATATGGCTATTACAATGATATTTACTTTAAAAGACAAAAATCATAAAACTAGAATTGGTACTGCATTGTTTTGGGGAATAATATCTGTAATTTTTATATTCGGTAAAATAATACCATCTATTGTTACTGGTATTCTTATTGTGGTAATTGCTTTATTATCAGCATTCAAGCAAATTAATATGGGTACATTAAAACAATTAGATAGTACATTTACTAATTTAAAAGCAGAACAATTAGGATTAAAGATATTTGTACCATCATTAACAATAGCTATAATTGCAATGATTATTGCTTCATTTACTCCTTTATCAGGAACAGTTGCTATAGGTATATCAGCTACTTCTGCTTTACTTATTACATTTATTCTTACTAAAGCTAAGCCTATTGAATTTGTTGAAGATAGTAATAGAATGTTCCAATCAGTAGGTGTGTTTGCAATATTACCTCAACTTTTAGCTTCTTTAGGTGCTTTATTTACTGTTGCTGGAGTTGGTGATAGAATATCTAGCATTATTTCTGGGGTTATACCTCAAAGTAATCCTTTAGCTGGAGTTGTTGCTTATTGCTTAGGTATGGCTATATTTACAGCAATAATGGGAAATGCATTTGCAGCATTTTCAGTTATAACTGTTGGAATTGGTGTTCCTTTTGTATTCGCTCAAGGTGGAGACCCTGTAATATGTTCAGCACTAGCTTTAACAGCTGGATTTTGTGGAACATTATTAACTCCAATGGCTGCTAACTTTAATATGTTGCCAGCTGCATTATTAGAAATAAAAGATAAAAATGCAGTAATAAAATCTCAAGCACCACTAGCTTTAATTTTATTATTAGTACATATAGTTCTTATGTATACATTAGGGTTTTAAATAATGGTTATTTTTTACATGATATTGATATCTTTATAAGTACAATATATAAAGTAATTTAACATACTATATACTCTTTTTAATTATTTTCGTATTGTAAAATAATCTAAGTTTTATTATAATTACACTTTATAGTATAAATAATATTTGCACTTTTTAAATTTTAATAATAAAACTAATTACTTATGCTAAAAATATATTATATAAAAATATTTATTTTTTATAATTAGTTATTAAATAAATTTAAGAAACTTTAAAATACAATTTTTTATTATAAGTTTCTTAATACTAAAGTGTTTATAAGCTTATATATAGATTGTATTTTACATTCTATATATAAGCTTAACTATTTATAAATTATGCTGTGTTTTAAATATGTGTTGATATATGCAAAAATAACATTGCATATATCAACACGCTACTAAAACACAGCTACAAATTAACATTATATTAAAAGGACGTGAATTTAAATGAAAGTTTTAATAACTGGCTTTGACCCATTTGGTGGAGAAAGTATAAACCCAGCATTAGAAGCTGTAAAACAATTACCAAATACAATAAGCAATGCTGAAATAATAAAATTAGAAATCCCTACTGTTTTTAAAAAATCATTAGAAAAAATAGAAGAAAATATATTAGCTCATAAACCTGATATAGTAATCTCAATAGGTCAAGCTGGTGGTCGTTTTGGAATAACTCCAGAAAGAGTTGCCATTAATATTGATGATGCTAGAATTGAAGATAATGAGAAAAATCAACCAATAGATGTAAAAGTATTTGAAGATGGAGAAAATGCATATTTTACTACTCTTCCAATAAAAGCTATGGTTAAAGAAATGCAAGACGCTGGAATTCCTAGTTCAGTTTCAAATAGTGCTGGAACTTTTGTATGTAACCACGTTATGTACGGAGTATTATATATGATAAATAAAAAATATCCTAATATAAAAGGTGGCTTTATACATGTTCCTTATATACCATCTCAAGTGGTTAATAAAGCAAATATGCCTTCTATGTCAATTGAAGATATTTCTAAAGGATTAGAATTAAGTGTTAAAGCAGCAGTTGAAAATAACACAGATATAAGAACTACTCAAGGAGAAATTTGCTAATGAGCAATATTAATATCTTCGTTTACGGTAGTTTAAGAGAAGGCTTTTTTAACTACAACAAGTATTTAGATGGTAAAGTAATTGAAGTTAAACCTGCTATACTTAAAGGAATGCATTTATATCATATGCCTTATAAAGGTTATCCTGCTATATTACCTGGTGATGGTGAAGTAATTGGAGAAATAATCAGCGTTAAAGATTATGATAATACAATTAAAGCTATTGATGATATGGAAGGCTTTATAAGCACAGATAACCCTAATAATGAATATAATAAAATTCTTTTAGAAGTAGAAAATTCAAATACTAAAAATAAAGAAAACTGTTATGTTTATTTTTACAATAAAGATATAGATTCAATATTCCATAAAAAAGCTGTACATATTCCAGATGGTAATTGGAAAAATTATATGATAAATGACAAATAGCTAGAATTAAATTTAATTCTAGCTATAGTAAAAAGAGACTTCGCAATATGTAATATAATGAAGTCTCTTTTTCATATCACTTATTCATTCCAATATGACTATTTTCTATTTTACAGTTTCTCTATCTACCAAATAAGGTGCTAAACTTATATTCTCTTTTATACTTTCATCACTATTTATTGATTTAAGTAACAATTTAAATGATTCTTCCCCCATTTTATATATTGGTTGAGCAATAGTTGTAAGCTCTGGCTCTATGAATGAACATATGTGTATATTATCATAACCTAATATACTTATATCTTCGGGAATCTTATATCCATTTCTAATTAGATACTTTATTCCCCCTATGGCCATTACATCACTACTATAAAAAATACAATCAACATTTCTATTTTTCTTAATTATATTTTCAGTAGCTCTTATTCCTCCATTCATGGAAAAGTTCTCTTCTTCAATAATATCTTCATTTAAAATTTCTAAATCTGATGCAAGTTCTTTAAAATAATCAATACGTGTATCCACCCCATGTCTTATTCCACCTACAAAAGCTATATTTTTCTTAGATTTATCAATTAAATATTCAATTCCAAGTTTTATTCCTTCTTTATTGTTACAATGTACTACATTATACTTTTCCTTGTATTTAACTTTTCTATCAACAACAACAAATGGAACATTATTTCTTATTAATAAGTCTAAAGAGTTAGTTCCATCTTTGCTAGGAACTATTATAACTCCATCAACTAATTTACTTATTAATAATTCTATATAGTGCTGTTCCTTTTCTTCTCTATTTAATGTATTACATAATATCATGCTAAATCCATACTTTTCTGCTTCCGTTTCTATAGCTTTAGCAATTTCTGAGAAAAAAGGATTTTCTATATCTGGAACAATACATCCAATAGTATAACTTCTATTTGTACTTAAAGTTCTTGCTAGTGAATTTGGAATATAATTAAGCTCTTTAGCAGCTTTAAAAATTTTATTTCTAGTTTCTTCTGAAACATTTATTTTTTTATTATTTAATACCATAGATACAGTAGTTTTCGATACATTAACGTGATTAGCTACATCCAGTAATGTTGTTTTCTTCATAAAAATACTCCTTTGTCATACATACTAACTAAATCACATTATACCACAAATTATTTAGTTATAACTTTTAAATCAGCAGCTATTTCACTGTCAACATGTTCAGAATTGTATATTTTCTCTGCAAGTTGAACACCTAACTTACCAAGTAAATCAGCTTGTTGTGCAACTGTTGCTTTCATTTCTCCTGAATCTATAGCATCTAAAGCATCATCAATTCCATCAAATCCTATAACTAAAGTGTCTAATCCTGCAGATTTTATTGCTTTTTCAGCTCCAAGTGCCATTTCATCATTATGAGCAAATACTACATCAATGTCTTTACTTCCTTGAATTATATTTTCCATAACTTTAAGACCATTTTGTCTATCAAAATCGGCAGCCTGACTTGATACTAAGTTAAATTTAGCATCATTATCTATTATACTATGAAATCCTTCTCCTCTATCTCTAGTTGCAGAAGATCCTGGTATTCCTTGTAATTCCACTACATTTATAGTATTTTTATCTTTAAAATTATCTAAGATGAATTCTCCTGCCATAGCTCCACCTTTAATATTATCTGATGCTATATGACTTGTTACATGTCCACCATTAGACATTCTATCTATTGTAACTACTGGAACATTTCTTTTATTAGCAACTTCTATTGATTTTACAACTGCATCACTATCTGTTGGATTTATTAATAATGCAGTTATTCCAAGTTCTAGTAAATCTTCTATATTAGATCTTTCTTTAGCAGCATCATTTTGTGAATCTAAAACAATTAATTCAAATCCTAATTTTTTAGCTTCTTCTTCTGCTCCTTCTTTAATATTTACAAAGAAAGGATTGTTTAATGTAGATAAAACCATACCTATTTTTCTCTCATTACTACCCTTTGAACATCCAATAAAAGAACTTACCATTATGCAAACTAAACCAAACATTAATATTTTTTTCATTATTTTCATGGTGTTTCCTCCTATATGTTCGTATTATTTTTTTCTGCTCTTTTTATCTAATAATACAGCCATTAATATAACTAAACCTTTTACTATTGATTGATAGAATGGTGATACATTCATTAAGTTTAATCCATTATTTAAAATTCCTATTATAAGAGCACCGATAATTGTACCTGATATTTTTCCTTCTCCACCAGCTAATGAAGTTCCACCAATTACTACTGCTGCTATTGCATCTAATTCAAATCCTGTTCCTGCATTTGGTGATGCTGATGCTATTCTACTTGTTATAATTACCCCAGCAATTGCTGATGCAAATCCTGAAATTACATAAGCTAGAGTTTTTATTTTATCTGTGTTTATACCTGATAATCTTGCAGAATCTTCATTTCCACCTAAGGCATATAAGTATCTTCCGAATCTTGTTTTATTTAATAGATATATTGCAACAATTGCAATTACTATAGTTATAATAACTGGTATTGGCATAAACCCTATTTTACCATTACCGATTTTCACAAAAGTTTCTGGTAACTTTGATATTGGTGTACCATTTGTAAATACTAATGTTAAACCTCTAAATATTGTCATTGTAGCTAAAGTAACGATGAATGCTTGTAATTTACCTTTTGATATTAACATACCATTTACAAAACCTACAGCTATCCCAACTAATGCTGCTACTATAACAGCTAGGAATACGTTTCCAGTTGATTTAATAATAGATGCTGCTAAAGCTCCACTAATTGCTAAAGTTGAACCTACTGATAAATCTATACCACCTGTTAAGATTACAAAAGTCATACCAACTGCTATTATTGCATTAGTTGAAACTTGTGTGAAAACATTAGTAATATTAGATATTGTTAAAAAGCTTGGAGTTACAAGTGTAATAATGGTACATAGTAGTACTAACCCTATTATTGATTTATATTTTACTAAATTTTGTTTGAAGTTTTCGCTCATTTTAATTCCCCCTATCTAATTAATCCCAACAGCTAATTTCATAATTGCTTCTTGAGATGCTTCTTCCCTTGAAAGTTCTCCTGATATTTTTCCTTCACTCATAACCATTATTCTATCGCTTATTCCAAGCACTTCTGGTAAATCAGAAGAAATTACTATAATAGCTTTTCCATTTGCTTTAAGTTCATTTAATAATTCGTATATTTCTTTTTTAGCTCCTACATCTATTCCTCTAGTAGGTTCATCTACTATTAGAATTTCCGGTGATAACATAAGCCATTTTGCAAGAATTACTTTTTGTTGATTTCCACCACTTAACTTACCTATCAATTGATCTCTATTTGGAGTTTTTATTTTAATCTTTTTAATATAATAATCTACATCTTCTATTTCTTTTTTGCCGTCTATTGATTTAAATTTATTTTCATATTTTTTTATGTTACAAATTGACATATTATCCTTTATAGATAATCCTAGAACACATCCCTCTTTTTTTCTATCTTCAGATAAGTAACATATTCCATTATTTATAGCATCACTAACTGATTTTATATTCATTTCTTTGCCTTTTATTTTTACAGTTCCGCTAGTCTTTTTATATTCACCAAAGATAGCTTTAGCAAGTTCTGTTCTACCAGATCCCATAAGACCTGCTATTCCAAGTATTTCGCCAGATTTTACATTAAATGATGCATTCTTCACGCCTTCTTTTGCACTTAAATTTGACACTTCTAAAAAGTTTTCTCCCTTTTTAACCTCTTTATAAGGAAATTGGTCTTCTATCTTTCTACCAACCATCATTGAAATAAGTTCATCATTATCTATATCTTTAATTAATGCATTACCAGCATATTTACCATCTCTTAGCACTTCTACTCTATCACAAATTGCAAATATTTCTTCCATTCTATGAGATATGTAAATTACAGCTATTCCTTTTTTCTTTAAACTTTCTATTACTTCAAATAGCTTTTTAGTTTCTACATCTGTTAAAGCTGTTGTAGGTTCATCCATTATGATAATTCTTGCATTTTTAGTTAATGCTTTTGCAATTTCTATCATTTGTTTTTCTCCTACATTAATGTTACCTACAAGTTCATTTGGATCAATATTACAGCCAATTTGTTCTAGGAACATAACACTTCTTTCATTTAAAACTTTTTGATTTATCTTTCTGCTAAACTTATCATACTTTTCATTACCTAGAAAAATATTTTCAGCAACAGTAAGATTATTCAGTAAGCTTAATTCTTGGTGAATTATGGTTACTCCATATTCTTCAGCAGCTTTTATACCTTTTATATCAGCTTCTTGATCTTCAATAAAAATTCTGCCTCCATCTTTTTTATAAACACCACTTAAAATTTTCATAAGTGTAGATTTCCCTGCACCATTTTCGCCCATAAGTGCAGTTACTTCTCCACCATAAGCAGTTATATTTACGTTATCTAATGCTTTTACACCTGGGAAAACTTTAGATACATTCTCCATTTTTAACATTGGTTTTTTGCTATTCAAATTGCTCACCCCTTTTAAAATACTACTCCTGACTTTAATATTATATTAGCGTATGGAGTTTGTTCTCCTGTTCTAACTACTGCTTTACAAGATTTTAATGTAGTCTTTAATTCTTCATGTGTAATAAATGTTATCTTAACATCACCTATTACTTCCTTTATTTCCTCATAAAGCTCTGGACTAACATCCTCTGTTTCTCTAGCTAAAATCACTTCTTCTATTTGTAATTCTAATAATATTGTCTTTAACGTTTGCATAAATGTTGGTATACCTTTTATTAGTGCTAAGTCTATTCTTTCACTTTCACCTGGTATTGGTAAACCACAATCTCCTATTGCAATCATATCTGTATGACCCATTTTTGAAATTACTGAACTTAAATTACTATTTAATAATGCTGTTTTTCTCATCTCTTTCTTATTCCTCTCCGTAAACTTTAACTACTTCTTCTTTATATGGTATTGATGGTTGAGCACCTTCTCTTTGTACTGCTATTGAAGATACCATATTACCAAATTTAACTGCTTTAAGTAAATTTTCTTTAGTTATTTCATTTGGATTTAATTTTGTACTTAGTCCACCTATAAAACTATCTCCTGCTGCTGTAGTATCTATTGCATTTACTTTATATGCAGGTACTAATTCACAAAAATCTTTTCCTATTACTGCTGCGCCTTTTGAACCCATTGTTATTATTACAAAGTTAACTCCCTTGTCCATAAAAACTTTTGCTGCTTTTTTTGCATCTTCTACACTTTCAACTGTTACACCAGTTAAAACTTCTGCTTCAGTCTCATTGGGAACTATTATATCTGTAACTGCTAAAAGTTCATCTTTTATACTTTTTGCAGGTGCAGGATTTAATATTGTTATTTTTTCATTTTCTTTTGCATTTTTAAATGCTCTTAAAGACATTTCTTTTGGTGTTTCAAACTGTGCAATTAAAATATCGCTTTCTTTTATTCTATCTAATGTAAAATCTATCTCTTTTTCATTAATACTCATATTTGAACCTGGATTAACAATGATTGAATTATTACCAGTATCTGCTACCATTATCACCGCAGTTCCTGTTGCATTAGAATCATCTTCAAAAACATAATCTATATTTATATCATCATTTTTTAATTCATCTCTTAATGTTCTACCATAATCATCTTTTCCTATTTTAGCTATCATCGAAACATGTGCACCACTTCTTTTTGCTGCTACTGCTTGATTAGCACCTTTACCACCTGGTATTTTCTCATATGATTTAGATAGTATTGTTTCTCCTGACTTAGGCATATCCTTTATTTTCATAACTAAGTCCATATTCATACTTCCAAGTACACATATCTTATTCATATAAATTCCTCCATCACCTAATTAAATATTGGTTAACTTTTCAGTTAACCGTTTCACTGAACCGATTAACCATAGTATAAACTATTTGTAAACGTTAATCAATAGTTTTTTTAATTTTATTTATTTTTTTATTTTAATCTATATTTATACTCCCTATTTTGATATTTATTTCTATTTGAAAATTTCTTTCATTTATTGTATAATTTATATAGATTAAAACTAAAGATATATTAATATAAAATTAAGGTGGTACATATATGAACGTTTATGCAATAACTTATTATTTAAAAGAAGATACACATTCATGTGGTTGTGAAGATCATAATGAAGAACATCATCACCATCATCATCGTGATGATTACGAAATAACTGGAAATATTAAAGCTTTAGGAGCTTGGGCACACTTAATGCCTACTAGTTTTCTAGTTAAATGTGAATTAACTGCTAATGAAATTTCAGCAAAGCTTAAAGAAGTTCTTGAAGCTACAGATATGCTTTTTGTTACAGAAGTAACTAAAGATAATGTTGCTTCTTTAACACCTGGCGTTGTTGAATGGATAAATCAATAAAATTTTAACTAAAAAAGACATGCTCATTTTATTTTGAGCATGTCCTTTTTTTATCTATTTTATATACTATTACTTTAGCTTTAATAATTCTAATTTCAAGTAGCTAATAGATTCTTCTTTTTTCTGCAGTTCATCATATCCTAAAACATATATATCAAATTCTATTTTCTCTAATATTTTTATTAAATTCTTTAATTTTTCTTAATTTATAGTTTAAAAATTAATATTTTATTAGGTAAATGTTGGTTTAAGGTTTTATTAAATGTTACGATAGATAAATGTATTATTTTATTAAATAACTATATTAGGAGGAAAATTTAAAATGAAAAAACTAAAGTTTAAAAGTATAAAACAGCAATTATTACTATGTTTTATATCTCTAATTGTAATTATGTGTACAGGCATAGCCTTAATTTCTATGTACATATCAAAAAAATCTGTAATTTCAACTGTTAATATCACCTTACCTGAAGTTGCTAAACAAGCAAGTTCTTCTGTAGAAAATGCAATTAATACTCAAACTAAAATTTTAGAAACTTTAGCTAGTAATGAAAAAATCAAAGATGAATCTATATCATCAGAAGAAAAATTGTCTTTGCTTTCAGAAGCTTCAAAACAAAATGGATATTTAAAAATGTCGATTGTAGATATAAATGGTAATTCTGTAAACTCTGATAGTAATTCTTCAAATGTTAGTGATAGAGATTATTTTAAAAAAGCATGCAGGGCATTAGTTCAGTATCTGATCCTATAGTAAGTAAGACAGATAATACTCTCATAGTTGTATATAGTGTTCCTATAAAAAACAACGATGCTATAATTGGAGTTTTAACTGCTATTAGAGATGGTAATGAATTAAGTGGGTATACTGATAACATTAAATTTGGAAAAACAGGTACTTCTTATATACTTAATAAAGAGGGAACTATAATTGCACATAATAATAAAGAATTAGTATTTGATAGAGATAATGACTTTGAAAATGTAAAAACTGATCCTTTACTAGAATCTATAGTTAAAATAGAGAAAAGAATGATTGAAGGGGAAATAGGCTTTGGAGAATATTCTTATAAAGGCCAAAATAAATATATTGGTTATTCTCCTATTAAAAGTACAGGTTGGTCTGTAGCTATAGTAGTTGAAAAAGATGAAGTTTTAAGTGAACTAACTACTTTAAAATTAGTTATTGGAATAACATTAGTTATATTTATTTTATTAAGTAGCTTTATAGTATTATTTCTGTCATCTTCAATTACAAAACCTATAAAATTATCAATGCAACAATTAAAATCTATATCTGAAGGTAATTTAATATTAAATATTTCAGAAAAACTTCTATATAGAACTGATGAACTAGGAGAAATGGCAAAATCTATAGATACTATGAAAACTTCTATGATTAATATGATTGATAATATAAAATCAAGTTCTTCTAATATAGACACTCAAAGTAATACTTTATTAGTACTATCCAATGAAATGTCAGCTTCAAGTAAGAACATTTCAATTGCTACTAATGATGTTGCTAAAGGAACTGTAGGCCAAGCTCAAGATTTAATAGATATTACTGCTATATTACAAAATTTCAGTTCTAAATTAGATGATATGGTTAAAATAATAAGTGATATAGACTCAAATACAAGTAATATAAAATCTAAAGCTTATTCTAGCAATACAGATATGGAAACTGTTATTCAATCTGTAAATAATGTTAACAAAGCATTTAATGATTTAATTATGAAAATACAAAGCGTTAGTTCTAATGTTACAAAAATAAACGAAATAACTAATTTAATAAATAGTATATCTGAACAGACTAATCTTCTTGCATTAAATGCAGCTATTGAAGCGGCAAGAGCTGGTGAATCTGGTAGAGGTTTTTCTGTTGTAGCAGATGAAATAAGAAAACTTGCTGAACAAAGTAAAGAATCTTCATTAAGTATTTCTAACTTAGTATCAGAAATTTCTGTAGATACAAATCTTATGATTAATACTACTGATACTATGAAGGATGAGCTTAAAATTCAAGAAAATAATATATATACTGCAATAAAATCCTTTGAAACAATTACAGTTGCAGTTGATGACATAGCCCCTAAAATTAAATTAGCTAATAATTCAGTTAATGATTTAAATGTAAATAAAGAAAATATTTTAATTAAAATAGAAACATCATCTTCAATTGCTGAAGAAGTTTCTGCATCGGCTGAAGAAATAGCATCATCAACTGAAGAAATGAATAATTCTACTGAAGAATTATCAAATTCTGTGGAGTTATTAAGTAATACGAGTATTGAAATGATTAAAAATGTAAACAAATTTAAAATGTAAAATTTTAAAACTCTAGATAATTTTATATAAAATTATCTAGAGCTCATTTTATTCAGTTTACACAAAATTATTTACAGATTATTTACATGGTATCGGTTCAAAATCTGCACTAATATTATAAGAAAATCAGGTTGGACTATTTTTAAATAGTTCCTTGTTTTGATAAATCCATGCACTCTTTTGGTCCTAGTTTAATAGTTGAATCTTGAATAATACAAAATTCAATTTTAATTATTTATTAAATACTTTTTGAAATTATATTAAGATAAAACAATTTTATATATGTTATTTTTCTTTTAAACTCTGACCATTAGTGGCTATAACCTCTTTATACCAATTAAAGCTTTTTTTCTTATATCTTTCTAAACTTCCACTTCCATCATCATTTCTATCTACATATATAAATCCATATCTCTTTTTAAGCTCAGCAGTTGATGCACTTACTAAATCTATACATCCCCATGTAGTATATCCCATAATTTCAACACCATCTTTAATAGCTTCAGAAACTTGAACTAAATGATCATTTAAATAATTTATTCTATAATCATCATTTACAGTTTTATTTCCATTTTCATCAGTTATCAGTTCATCAACTGCACCTAATCCATTTTCAACTATGAACAATGGTTTTTGGTATCTATCATACAGCATATTAAGAATATATCTTAAACCTTCTGGATCTATTTGCCATCCCCATTCTGAAGCTTCTAAATAATGATTTGATACACCTGCAAGAAGATTTCCTGCTCCTTTTTTATCTTTTTCTGGATTTGCTGTTGCACATGAACTCATGTAATAACTAAAAGAAATAAAATCCACTGTATTTTTTAGTATGTCTTTATCGCCATGTTCCATTTTTATTTCTATACCGTTTTCTTTAAAAAATCTATTCATATATCTTGGATATTCTCCTCTTGCATGAATATCTGCAAAGAAAAGATTTTGTCTATCTTGTTCCATTGCCTTAAGTACATCTCTTGGCATTGGAGTCAATGGGTAATTAGGTACTCCCAAAATCATGCAACCAATTTTAAATTCTGGATTTATTTCATGTCCAATCTTTACTGCTAATGCACTAGCAACCAATTCATGATGCATCGCTTGATATAAATCTTGTTTGCTTAACTTTTCTTTTGGTGTCCATATTCCTGCACTCATATATGGAAAATGTGATGCTGAATTAATTTCATTAAATGTTAGCCAATATTTTACTTTATCTTTATATCTAGTAAATATAGTTCTTGCATAGTTTTCAAAAAATCCTATAAGTTTTCTATTAATCCAACCGTTATAATTCTTAGAAAGTGCAAGAGGTGTTTCGTAATGTGAAATTGTAACTAACGGTTCAATTCCATATTTTAAACATTCATCAAATACTTTATCATAAAATTCTAAACCTTTTTCATTTGGTTCTTTATCATCACCATTTGGGAATATTCTTGACCATGCAATTGATAATCTAAAAGTCTTAAATCCCATTTCCGCAAATAATTTTATATCTTCATTATATCTATGGTAAAAATCAATACCTATAAGTTTCATATTATCTTCTGTTGGTTTATCCGTTATAGGTCCAATTACCCCTTTTGGTGCTATATCCTGAGTTGATAACCCTTTACCATCTTCATTATATGCTCCTTCACATTGATTCGCAGCCGTAGCTCCTCCCCATAAGAATCCATTTGGAAATTTAATTGACATAACTATTCCTCCTACACATTATATTTAATATTTTTTATATTTTATTTTCACTGTTTGCAAATAGCTTTTTTATCTAAATTTATTGACATTCATTCTTAGCTTAATTATTGAGATTATTTTATTGTTTTTATTAATTCATCATCAAATTTTACGTTTCTATCTATTAATGATAATACATCTTTATAATCATCTGAATTAGTAATAAGAACTGGTGTTATTACTTCGTAACCTTCTTGTTTAATAGCATCTATATCAAATTCAACTAATAATTCTCCAACTTTTACTTTATCGCCAGTTTTAATATGTGCTGTAAAATATTTTCCACCTAATTTTACTGTATCTAATCCTATGTGTATTAAAATTTCTGCACCATCATCTGATGTGATTCCTATAGCATGTTTAGTTTCAAACAATGCTGAGATCACCCCATTGACCGGTGATACTGTTCTACCTACACTTGGTATTATCGCCGCACCTTTTCCCATTATTTCTTGCGAAAATGTTGTATCATTAACCTGACTTAATGATACTGCTTTTCCTTCAATAGGTGCTAAAATTAATGATTCTTTTCTTTTAAGTGTTTCATTTATCTCTTTTTCTATATTTTCAATTTTATGATTTTTAAATTTTTCCAAATCTTCATCAGCCTCATTAGCTGGATCATCAAATCCAATTATCCATGTTAATATAAATGAAACTATCATAGCAATTGCTACAGTTATTAATGCATTGATAAAATTTGATCCATCATTTGGACTAATAAATTGAGCTATAGATACAAGAGCTGGTGCTGCAAGAACATATACTTTTAGTACTGATATTCCAGCATATAATCCTGCTATAGCACTTGCTATCATACTTGCAATTAAAGGTTTTTTATACTTTAAAGTAACACCATACAGTGCTGGTTCTGTAACTCCTGCAAGTAATGCTGAAATACTTGATGCACTTGCAACTTGTTTTAATTCTTTATTTTTTGATTTTAATGATACTGCTAAAGCTGCTGCACCTTGTGCTAAATTAGATGGTAACATTGCAACTAAAAACAATGTTTCATATCCTGGATTTGCAATTGCAGCTAATGAAATAGGTATAAAAGCCCAATGCATCCCAGTCATAACTATAAGTGGCATAAATGCAGCCATTAAAGGTAATGCAATCCATCCAGCTTTAGCTTGAATTTCATACATAATTGTTGCTAAACCTTGACCTGCTAAGTATCCAATAGGTCCTACAGCTATTAATGCTATTGGCATTGCAATAAGTAATATTAACATTGGTTTTAAAAAGTTTTTTGTAACAGATGGAGTAATTTTATCTACAAAATTTTCTACGTATTTCATTATCCAAGCCATCATTATTATAGGAATAACTGAGTATCCATAACTTGCTGAAGTAACTGGTAATCCTAAAAATGATACTTTATCCCCAGATGCAAGTAATTTTATAAAATCAGGATATAACATTACTCCTATAACTGCACCTAATGTGTACGGATTAATATCAAACTTTTTGGAAGTTGAAATAACTAATAACATTGGTAAAAAGTAAAATGCTGCATCTCCAAGTGCTGATAATATAGCATAAGCTTGGCTAATTTCTGATAACAGTCCAAATGTTGTCAATAAAATAATTAAAACTTTAATCATACCAGCACCAATAATAGCCGGCATAGTTGCAGACATACTACCTGATATTACATCTAACACTTTTGTTATAATATTTTGTTTTTCTTTTGGTGCTTCATTTCCGTTAATAGAATCACTGAAATTTCCAAGTTTTAATGTTTCTTTATAACACTTAGAGACATCATTTCCTATAATTACTTGGTACTGACCACCTTTTTTCATAATCCCCATGACACCTTTTATTTTTTTAACTTCTTCATCATTTACAATACCTTCATCTTTTAAGGTGAATCTTAGCCTTGTCATGCAATGCATAACGCTGTTTATATTATCTTCTCCACCCAATTTTTCTAATATATTTTTGGCTACCATTGAATAATCCATAATACAAATCCTCCATTTAAAATAAATTTTAATGAAGTAAAGCCTATAATACAGTTTCCTGTTTACAGTAACAACCTTGCATTTAATTAGTTTTACATATTTAGCAATTAAATAATCCCATTATTTGTTTTTTATTTGTAGAATATATTTCTTTTAAATGACTTTATTTTTATAAAAAAAATACCTAAAGAATGTAAAAGAGCACTTGTTTTACATTTCTTAGGTATAGCCTGCATTATCAGTAACAATCCTGTGTTTATTCAGTTTGTTTTGTAATTCTACTTATATGTACTGCTAAGTACATCATCTCTTCATCAGTAAGTTCATTGTTAAACTCACTCTTAATATATTTTTTAATCTTTTCTGCACAGTCATATGCTTCCTTATACTTTTCTCTCATTATTTCATAAAGATTTTTATCTTCATCTTTAATCTCTTTACCACTAAACATTCTTTGAGCAAAAAACTTTAAGTGAGTAATAAATCTTTCATAATGAAGTGAATATTCATCTAACTCTAAATTATAATGAAACTTTACTATGTTTAAAATATTTTGAATCATTTTAGTTACATCAATAGTTTCATCCATATTACTAGAATTTAATTGAGCATTTACAATATGTAATGCAATAGATGCTGCTTCATCTTCTGGTAAATCAACATTAAGTCTTTTTTTAATTATTTTAATCGCTTCTTTACCAATTAAAAATTCATGATTATAGAATCTCTTTATTTCCCACAACAATGCATTTTTAAATTCCAATCCTTGATTAATTCTTTCTATTGCAAAATTTATATGATCTGTTAATGATATATAAATATTATTATTAAGTTTCTTTCCAAGTGAATATCTTGCGTAAGAAACAATCTCATTAGTTGTTTGAATAACTTCTAAAGGAATGTCAGATAATAATTCTATTAATTTATTAGAGCAATTTTTATTTTCAAAAAAATAAATCTTTTCTATTTTACTTTGATCAATAATTTCTCCAATTTTTTTCTTAAATCCAAGTCCACAACCCATAACAAGAACTTCTTTATTGTTATCATCAAAAGCTCGGATTAAATTATTGTTTATTACCTTATCTATCTTCATGACTGTTCCCCTTTTTAATACACAATATAATTGCTTTATCAAACTTCTAATAATAAAATTGCTTAAAATCATATTTCATTATTAGGGTATAAAAAAAAGACCATACCACAAATAATACCAACACAATATCATTTATAAAGCGGTAAAGCCTGCATAACCAGTAACAATCCTTTTGTTTATATGATAAGGATATCATAATATTTTTAGAGTGTCAATAATTTATATCTTAAAAATAAATCTCTAACAGCAAAATACCTTAAATAGCGCTTTTAGAGCACTATTTAAGGTATCTAAAATCTAATATATTGCATCGGTAATAACTCCAAATGAAGATGCCTTTATCAATGGATTTCCTATTAGATTCATTATCTTAAAATTTTAAAGAATAACTTTTTCTTTAAAATTTTCTAATCCAATTCGCTCTATAAAGGATCCTAATTTTTCTCCTGCTTCTGCATTTTCTTTGTAATAATCAAATATATTATCTACTACTTTTAATGCTTCTTCTTCACTTATGTCTTTAACAATAACATCTGCAATTCTTGGATTATATCCTGCTGATCCACCTGCACATACTATAAATCCAGTTTTATCTGCAATTACTCCAACATCTTTGCTATAAACACTTCCACAAGCATTTCTACATCCTGCAACTCCAATTTTAGTTCTGCAAGGCATCTCCATCCAAGTATACTTTTTAGAAAGCTTCATTCCGATTCCAATGGTATTATATTTTTCTCTTTTACAAAAACCTGCAGGGCACATCTCAACATTTTTAACAGAATTAGCACTTTTTACAGCAGGTTCCATACCAAGTTCTTCCCATATCTTAGGTAAATCTTCTTTTTCTAAATTTGTTATTAATATTCTTTGTCCTGATGTAATTTTCAATACACCTTTATATTTCTTAGCTACATCTATTATCTTTTGCATTGTTTCTATAGTTACAAATCCACCTGGTATATGTGGAGTTATACCATATGTTCTCTTACCATTTCTTATTTTTTGAAGGTTACCATAATCCATATACTCTCTCTCCTTTCCATATCTAATTTAGATATATTGTGCACTCTATTTTTTTATATTAAAACTATATTTTAAATATGTATTGATATATGCAATAGGTACAGTGCTATTGTAATTAACATATTTAAATTCTGTCCAAATTTGCTTATGCATATATCAATCCGCTACTAAACATATCCAACAATTAATTAAGTGCTTTTAGTAAATCCTCAAGGTTTAATCCATGAACATTAGCTGCATCTTCAAGACTTTCAGCTTGAGCTGATGGACATCCAACACATCCCATTCCAAAACTCATCAAAATTTCTGGTGCATTTTCCTTTATTCTTATTATTTCTCCTACTGTCATATCTTTAGTTATCATAATTTTTCTCCTCTTTATATTAAATTTATTTGATTTGTTTTCATTTTTAATTTCTATAGTCTTATTTATATTTTGCAATAAATTAATATCTAATTCTCTTAATTTAAAATACAATACATTTTTAAATATTCTATATTCTAATTCGTAGCATTTAAATTACTTATTCCATGTAAGTAATTATATAATAAAGTCTATATAAATTAAGTAACATATGTTACACAATATTTTTTAATTTCATATTTGAGTTTTCTTTTTTAAAGTTTATCTTTTTATTATATAAACTTCAAACCTACGTCACTTAATATAGCAGTATATAACCGTTAAAAAAATCATTTTAATAAATATATAAAAAGTAAAAAAGCGAACATATAACTATATAATTATCATATGTCCACTTATTATATTACAAGATTATAAAAAATATTTTAATTTTATTTACCATTTTATGTATTTTTTATGTTGGATATTTATATAAAATAATTAGCTATTTAATAATAAATTTAAATCTATATACATCCCAAATTACTTTTGTACTATTCTTACTATATGTATAGTTAAATATAATAATTCTTCATTAGAGATTTCTTTGTTTAACACCTTTTTAACATAATCTCCAATTAACCTAGCACACTTAACTTCTTTTGGATATTCTTTTATCATTTGTTCAAAAATAAAGTTTTCCTTAGATTCAATCATTCTATCATCTAATAAACGCTGAACAAAAAATTGAAGGTGAGTTAAAAATCTCGAATAATTAAGTGAATCTTTATCAATAGTTATTCCAAAATTGTATTGAATTATATTAAAAATATCCTTTAACATACGTATTGTTAACATTGTGTTTTGCATTTCTGCCTCATCAGTTTGTGCATTAACAACATGAAATGCAATATTTCCAGCTTCTTCTTCTGGAAGCTTTACTTTAAGTTTATCATTAATATATCCAACTGCATACTTTCCTATTTCAAATTCTTTTGGATAAAATTTTTTAAGTTCCCACAATAAGCGATTTTGTATAGTTATGTTCTTTTCATATCTAGTAAGAGCGTAAGATATATGATCTACTAATGTAATAAAAATTTGATCATTTAACTTTCCACCTAGCTTTTCATTAGCATAACCAATAATATCATTAGTTATTTCAATGTATTCACTAGGCGTTTCTTCTATAAGTTTTACATATTCTCTTGTATCAGTTTCATTTTTTAACACAAATATCTTTTCTATTTTTTCTGTGTCTAATTCTTCTCCTGCCTTACGTTTAAATCCGATCCCTTTTCCCATAACAACAATTTCTTTATCATTTTCGTCTCTTGCTAAAATAAGACTATTGTTCATCACTTTAATTATTTGCATCTTATTCACCCTCAATATCAATTATTTATTTATAAAGGTTTATAACTTTTCTCCATTGGTGTTTATAACATTCTTATACCAATTAAAGCTTTTTTTCTTTATTCTTCTTAAGTCTTTTAAATCAAATTCGTCCCTATTAACATATATAAAACCATAACGTTTGCCATATCCTTGATGAGTACTTACAACATCAAGTGCAGACCATGGGCAATATCCCATAACTTCTACTCCATCATTAATAGCTAACTTTAATTGTTCTAAATGCTTTCTAATATAATTAATTCTATAATCATCATTTATAGTTTCATTTTCTTCTAATTTATCTGGTGCACCAATTCCATTTTCAGTAATTAAAATAGGTAAATCATATCTTTCGCTTACTTTTCTTAAAGTCATTCTAAGACCTATCGGATCAACAACCCATCCATACTTTGTTTTATCTACATAAGGATTTTCAGCTGCACGATATACACCTTGTTCACCTAACATTATTTGTTGGTCCCCTGCTCTTGCTGATATATCAGATGCATCACCTTTACTTGCAGCTATTGTTGCTGTTGAATAATAATTTATTGCTATAAAATCTGATTTAGCATTTTTCATTATTTCCATATCACCATCTTCTATAATAGGTTCCAACCCTCTATCTACTAAATAACTCCAAGCTAGTTTATTATATTTACCTCTAACTGCCATGTCTAAAAAACTCCAACAACGAATAGTTTCCCAATTGTGGGCTGCAATAGCATCTAGCGGATTACATGTTTCTCCATACATTGCTGTTGTATTAAGTGCTGGACCTATTTTGCCACCTGGACACATTTTATGGCATAATTCCATTACTTTTGCTTGAGCTAAAAGCATATGATGATTTTGCTGATATAACTCTTTTTTACTAGGTAACGTTCCTCCCTTTGGAATACCTATTGCACCTGGATGAAGTATCATTGTATTTTGTTCATTTATTGTTAACCAATACTTTACCTTTGATCCAAATCTCTCAAATAACACTTTGGCATATTTAGAAAAAGCATCTATAGTATCTCTATTACTCCAACCACCTTTTTCCTCTAATACATATGGTAAATCGAAATGAAACATTGTAGCTACTGGTTCTATATTATATTTATTTAGCTCATCTATAAGATCATTGTAAAACTTTATTCCCTTTTCATTAACTTCACCAGTTCCTTGTGGAATAATTCTAGTCCATGCTATAGAAAAACGATAAGCCTTTAACCCCATTTCTGAAAATAGCTTCACATCTTCTTTAAATCTATGATAATGATCACTAGCAATTTTAAAGTCTGCTGTTCCTTCTGGATGATCACACATATCTATAACGGATAATCCTTTTCCATCTTCATTCCAAGCTCCCTCTACTTGATAAGCTGATGTAGATCCACCCCATAAAAAGTTTTCAGGAAATCCTTTTATATTATTATATATCATATTAGCTCAACCTTTCATCATAATATTTTAAGTGTGAAATCAGACTTTGATACTTTTTCAAAGTCTGATTTTTTAATATTATCTACTCTGTAATTTTTATAATTTTTTCTCCAAAAGTCACTTCTTTTTCTTCTTCTCCTAATATGTCTGAGTATTTATCCGAATTACAAATAACTATTGGAGTCACAATATCATAACCTAATTTTTTAATTTCTTCTATATCAAAACTTATTAATTCATCTCCAACCTTAACTCTATCTCCACTCTTAACAAATGATTCATAATGTTTTCCTTCAAGATTTACAGTATCAAGGCCTACATGAATTAAAATTTCAGTTCCATTATCACTTTCTATTGCAACTGCATGTTTTGATGCAAGTACAGTTTGAACTACTCCTGATACAGGTGAAACTACATTTCCTTTATTAGGTACTATTGCCATTCCTTTACCAAGAAGTTCTCCTGAGAATACATCATCATTAACTTTGCTTAATGGAATTAATTTTCCTGAAAGAGGACTAGCTATTTCCATTGAACCATTCATTTCTACTTTATTTTCACTTTTTGCTTCAGTACTAGTAGTTTCCTCTACTTGTGCTTCATCTTCATCTATTGGATCTTCAAAACCTATGATCCAAGTTAATGCAAAAGTAACACCAAAGGCAATTGCACAAGTAATTAAAGCATGAACTATATTCATTGGATTTTCACCTATAAATGCTGGAAGTGCTGCAAGTCCTGGTGAAACAAAAGCATAACGTACAAGTCCTGAAAGTCCTGCATATATACCAGCACAACCTCCACCTATCATAGCTGCTATTAATGGTTTTTTAAGTTTTAAAGTAACTCCATAAAGTGATGGTTCTGTTATACCTAATAATGCTGTTATACCTGATGAAGCTGCAAGTTGTTTTAAATTTTTATTTTTACTTTTAACAGCAACACATACAGTAGCTGCACCTTGTGCTATATTTGATGCTAACATACCAGGTCCATTTATCATTTCTGCCCCATTGCTAGTCAATTGCATTGTTGCAATTGGCGTCATTGCCCATGCTGTTCCAGTTACAACAAGGAAAGGTTGTAATGCTCCCATAAGTAATGGTATTAACCAGCTAGCTTTTCCATTAATAAATTCTGCTCCTGCTGCTACTAAATCGTTTAAATATGTGCCAAAAGGTCCTATTGCGATTAAAGCAAGTGGTGCTGTAAGTAATAAAATTATTAAAGGTTTAGTAAAGAATTTTATAATTGATGGTGATACTTTTTCTGCAAATCTTTCTATGTAAGACATTGCCCATACAGTAATAATAATTGGTAATACTGAACCTGCGTAATCAGTTAATCTTACAGGCATTCCCATAAAATGTACTGCTTCTCCAGATTCCATAAGTGCTCCTAAATTAGGATGTAATAATACTCCTGCAAGTGTCATAGCTAATATTGGACTACATTCAAATTTTATAGCTGCACCATATGCAAGTAATACTGGCATAAAGAAGAATGCTGCATCTGCAATAGTATTTAAAATATAATATGTTTGACTATCATCTGTTAATATACCTGTTAATGTTAAAATAGCTAATACTGCTTTTATCATACCAGCTCCAGTGATTGCTGGAATCATAGGCGTAAATGTTGTTGATATAACACTTATAAAACGAGAAACTATACTTTCTTTTTCTACATTTTCTTTGTTTGATTTATTTTTTGAACTTTCAAGAGTTCCTGTTTCATTAAGTATAACTCTATAGGCGGTTTGTACATCATTTCCAATAACAACTTGGAATTGTCCACCCTTATTAACTACACTTATAACTCCTGGTAGTTTTTCAATCTTTTCAACTTGAACTTTTGACATATCATTAAATTCAAATCTAAGTCTAGTTGCACAATGTGTAAGCTTGTTTACATTTTTTGCTCCACCTACAAGTTCTAATACTTGAAGTCCTACTTTTTTATAATCCATAATTCTTCTCCTCCGTTTTTTAGAATAAAAAAAGACCAAAATAAAATGTATTTCTTAATTAAAAGAAATGCATTTTTATTTCGGTCTTGCCTGCTTTACCAGTAACATGCCTTAACAAAAATGTGTTAAAACCTATGTAATCTTTTACTTTAGTACATAATATCATATATTTTTTATATATTCAACATGTTTTTTAATATAAATATTATTGTATTAATATATAATTTTAATTATTATGGATAAGCTAATATAGTAACATTTTTCTATAAAATATTATGAGCAAATTATAGAAGGAGGATATGTATGAAAAAGGAAACTCTTTACTCAAACAACAACATTACTAATTCTGATCCTGCATCATCTAACTACGCTAAAAATGTAAATGAAAAAAGTCATGAAGAAAGTCCTTATGGTGATAATGAACCCTCTCCTCATACAACTTATAAATAACTATTGTAAAAAGTGATTTTAATTACTAAATTAGAAACTTTGTATTTAATATCTAGAGATATATTTTCTTAGTTTAAGATTTTTCACAGGGTATTTTAATATCTTGTGAAAAATCTCTTTTCTAAATTTTCATAACAAAATTGAAATAATCCTCAATCTATATCATATGTTTTTTTTATTATAAAACTCTAAAGATAAAGTTATTTTGCTCACTTGAAAAATACCCCAAATTGTACTATACTAAAAATAATTAATTATATTGTTTGATTTTTGCCGCCGGGTAAATATGATTTTACAAACATTCGCATTTCATACCATTAGGCCATTGAAGGTATGAATTTGGGGATGTTTTTTATTTGGAAGGATTGATTTAATGAAACAAAATGCTTTATATCTCACATTTACAAAATTTATCACTTTAAATATTATTGGAATGTTAGCTCTTTCTTGCTATATACTTGCAGATACCTATTTTATTTCAAATGGGCTTGGTACAAATGGACTAGCATCTCTTAATCTTGCTATTTCTATATACAGTTTTATTCATGCTACAGGATTAATGATAGGAATTGGTGGAGCTACAAAATTTACAATACTAAAAACTCAAAGTGAACATAACAAGGCAAATGAAGTTTTTACTCATTGTATAATTTTAAGTGTTGTCATCGGAATGTTTTTTGTTCTTACAGGCATTTTCAATTCTGAAGTCATAAGTCGTTTGCTTGGTGCTAATAAAGAAACATTTACTATGACTAACACCTACTTGAAAACTATTCTTTGCTTTTCTCCTTGCTTTATTTTGAATAATGTTCTAATCGCTTTTATACGTAATGATAATTCCCCTAGGCTTGCAATGACAGGTATGATGCTAGGTAGTTTTTCTAATATTATTCTTGATTATATTTTTATCTTTCCGTTAAACCTTGGAATGTTTGGAGCAGCTTTTGCAACAGGACTTGCACCTATAATTAGTATATTATTATTATCACTACATTTTATTAAAAAGAAAAATCAATTTCATATTCAAAAATGTAAGATTGATTTACTGATATTTAAAAATATCAGCAGTCTTGGAATATCTTCATTCATAACAGAAATATCATCAGGAATTGTCCTAATAATATTTAATATCGTTATTTTAAGTCTTACAGATAATATAGGTGTTGCAGCATATGGAATTGTAGCAAATTTATCGATTGTGGCTGTAGGGATGTTTACTGGAATAGCACAAGGAATGCAACCACTTGTCAGCAATAGCTATGGAATGAAAAACAATTTACAGTTAAGACAATTATTAAAGTATGGAATTATTTTATCACTATCTATTTCAGTATTAATTTATATAATAGTAAACCTATTTTCAAGTGAATTAATTTCATTTTTTAATAGTGAGAACAATTTACTTCTGAAATATTATGCAACAAATGGACTTCTACTTTACTTTATTGGATTTGTTTTTGCAGGAGTTAATATTGTTATAATTTCATTTTTAAGTTCTATTGAAAATCCTAAAGTAGCCTTTATTATCTCCTTAATAAGAGGAGTTATAGCTATTGTTCCATTGGTTATTGTACTGTCCTCTTTTTTTGGTATAACCGGTATATGGCTTGTCTTTCCAAGCGCTGAGGCAATAACTACAATCATAGCTGTAATTTTGTTGAAAAATTCAAAAGTAACCTTTGCACAAAACAGACAAATAACTTCTATTCAGTAATTTCTTGATATTTTTCAAATGAACAAGCTTTTTTGTATATAAAAACTGCATGATTAACTTTTTACGTTTAATCAAGCAGTTTTTGATTTTACTAATAAGTGAACAAGCAAAATTTATTATAATTCCCATTATCATTATATTAATTAGTATCTTTTTATTTTTTATAAAAGCTAATCCTTATTTGAAATCTTTAACAAACTTATTAACACTAATATTTTCAGAATTTATATTTGGTGGAATAATAATAAAAATAAATTTTAAGCAAATACTAATAGTGAAAACTTTATTAAAGGAGAGATAATTTATGGCTAGTAGAACAGGCATAGTTAAATGGTTCAATGCTGAAAAAGGATATGGCTTTATTTCATGTGATGAAGGAGATGACGTTTTTGCACATCACTCACAAATTAAAGAAAATGGTCCTGAAAAGGACTTACATGAGGGTGAAAGTGTAACCTTTGATGTACAAGATGGTGAAAAAGGTCCAATGGCAACAAATATACAAAAATTATAAACAGATTTAAAGATGATTCTATTTTAAATACTCTATTTTTAAATAGAGTATTTAGATTATATTTATAAAAATAAATTCAATTGTTTATTTTTATTTATTATATTTTTCTATAAATAATTATGCTTAATAAGCTGTAGAGACTTCTCTGCAGCTTATTATTTTTTAACAAATAATTCAACGAGGTATTTTATGGTAGGAATATGTATAACTTCCCACCAACTATTAGTATGAAATTTGTTTATAAAACAGTTTAACTAAAAATTGGTGGGTAAATTCATAAAATTTTTTATGCTAAAATATTAACATTCACTTGAAACATAGTCTAAACTAAAGATTTTCTATTAAAAGCTTTTTCCCAATCTTTTATAAAATTATCAACACTCCAGTCAGTCATTGGATGTTCTATTAATTTATCAAAAATATCTTTTCCAACTGTAACAGAATGACCACCTAGCTTACTTATTTCATGTACTTGTTGAACATTTTTAAATGATGCAGCTAAAACTTTAGTGGCTAAATTATATTCTTTTATCATATTTATTAAGCAGCCAACAACCCCTACACCATCACCGCTTAAATTATCAATTCTATTTACATAAGGAGCTATATAATCTGCACCTGCAACTGATGCCATTAATCCTTGTTGAGCTGTAAATATAGCTGTAGCAGTTATATTAAAACCTTTTGTCTTAAGAATTTTTATAGCTTTAATTCCCTCTTTTGTTACTGGAATCTTAATATATAAGTTTCCTCCTATATTTTCTTTTAAATACTCTGCATCTTTAATCATACCTTCAGTTGAAAGAGAAATTACTTGTGCATGTATCATTGTTTCTTCCCCAACAATAGTACGAATTTCTTTTAATAAACTTATTGGATCTTTGTTTTCCTTTGAAAGAATTGTTGGATTTGTTGTCACTCCACTAAGTGGATAATACTCCATTGCATCCTTAATTTCTTCAATATTTGCTGTATCTATCATATATATCATAATTAATTCCTCCTAAAATGTTTCTTCTGTCCTTGATATTATATCTTCTTGAGTAGTTTGATCTAAAGTTACAAATTGAGCACAGTAACCAGCTACTCTAACAATTACATCTCGATACTTTTCAGGGTCCTTTTGGGCTTCTCTTAAAGTCTTAGTGTCTATTACATTGAATTGTATATGCCATCCTTTCATTGAAACAAAAGATTTTATAAGATTAATAAACTTTGTAAATTGGTCATCTCCAACTAATAAGTTAGGTGAGAATTTCATATTTAATAATTGTCCCCCAGTTATTAATATAGTAGGTAACTTAGTTATTGATTTTAAAACAGAAGTTGGTCCTTCTATATCTGATCCTTGTACTGGAGATGCTCCTTCTGCTGATGGAGTCCATGCAAGTCTTCCATCTGGAGTAGCCCCTGTTACACATCCCATTGGTACATTAGAAGATATTCCTGATGTTGAAAGTCCATAAATTCCTCCAATAGGTCCTCTTCCATATCTTGTTGTTTTATATTTTGATATTTCATTTATATAAGTTTGGTAAACATTTCTTGCCATGTTATCAACACAATCTACGTCATTTCCATACTTAGGTGAAGAAAATAATATTTTTTTTACTTTAATTCCTTCTAAACCTTCAAAATTATTTTTTAATGCATTCATCACTTCTTCTTTAGAAAGTATATTTTTATCAAAAATAATATCCTTTAAAGCGAATAATGAATTTGTTGCATTTGCTAATCCAACTTGAAGTCCAGCAACTATATCATAAATACTTCCGCCTTCTTTAATAGGCTTTCCTCTACCTATACAATCATCTACCAATGATGAACAGAATATATCTGGGAATTCTTCAAGATTTGTATCTGCAATTTTATCTAATGCAACGGTTAATTTTGTGTAATAAGCTATGTTCTTTTCCCACGCAGCCCATAATTCTTCAAAATTATTAAAACTTAATAAATCCCTATTTCCAGTAAGCAATGTTTCACCTGTTCTTTCATCATATCCATCATTTAAAGTTAGCTCTACTGCTTTTATCATATTTAAAAAACTCATACCAGTACATCTATAACCCCATTTTCCAGGAACTGCAACTTCCACACATCCTACCATTGTATAGTTATATGCATCCTTGTAATTAACACCTTTATTTAATAATGATTGCACTATTATTTCATCAGTATGAAGTGCTGGCATTCCAAATCCTGTTTTTATAACATTTGCACATTCCCTTATAAATCTCGCACTACTATTAGAGAAAAGTCTTGCTGAAAGATTTGGTTGAGTTAATTTCATTTCTCCAACAGATTGCAATATTAAATAACTTAAAGAATTTGTACAATCTTCTCCAAGTTCATTACATCCTCCAATTGTTACGTTTTGATAAGTTGGATATCCTGCTCCATACCCTGCATGAGATGTTGGACGAATTTTTAATATTGAAAATAACTTTATCCATAAGCATTGTAATAATTCTTTCACAAAATCTTCTGTCAAAGTTCCATTTTCTATTCCTTCTTTATAATAAGGATATAGATATTGATCAACACGACCTAATGAAGCAGAGTGACCATTACTTTCTATTTGTATTACTAAATGTACAAACCAAATCATTTGAACAGCTTCATAAAAATTTTTCGGAGCTTCTTTTGGTATTCTTGAACATATATCTGATATTAATAATAATTCATTTTTCCTATTTATATCTTTTTCTGCAAGTGCTAATTTTTTAGCAAGCTCACTATATCTTAATCCAAAGTTTATAATAGCTTTATTTATAATTATTACTGATTCTAAAAAGGATTTCTTTTTGAACCCATCATTTTCACTTATATCAACTTTTTCTAAAGCTTCTTCTGCTTCTTTTATTATTCCAGAAAGTCCTAAGTTTAAAGCTTTTTCAAAATCTGGAACTATATGACCATCTCCTGAAGTCATGTTTCCTTCTCCATGTATTACCTTAACATTAATGGCCTTTTTTATTTCTTCTGGCATTATCCCATAACATTTATCTTTTAATGTTTTGCCTTTCCAGTACTGAACTATTTCTAAAAGTTCATCTATATTTTTTTCATTTATATAGAAGTTATCCCCTTCTCTTTTATTAAAATTGCCATATTCTTTTAATTCATCTTCTATCCATTGAACAGCGTATTCAGGGAATATTGGTGCAGTTCTTTCATCAGAGCTTTGATTACCAACTATAAGTTCACCATCTTTAATATAAATACTCATATTTTCTAAAGTTTTTTCTACAGCCTTAGCTCTCTTTATATATATTGGCTTATCTTCATTTTCCTTATAAGCTTCAGTAAAATATCTAGCTCTTTCAATACAAATAGAAGGAGTTTTGTTAAGTATATACTCTCTTAATTTCTTTATTCTTTCACTTTTAATTATATAATCCATCATCTTACTAACCTCCAATAATACATTTAATATTACTTTTTTCAATAATTTCTTTTAAACATTCAATTTTATCCTTATTAAGCGTTTTCATATCATTAAGATCATATTTTCTGTTTAATTGATTATATTTTTCCTTACCTAATGAGTGATAAGGTAATAAATGAATTTCTCTTATTCTATTTTTTAAAGCTAAATCAATAACTTTTTTTATATTTTCTTCACCATCATTAAAACTAGGGATTAAAGGAATCCTTATAATTATATTGTTATGAACTTTACTTAAGCTTTCTAAATTTTTAATTATTAAAGAATTATCCACACCTATAAATTTTTTATGAAATTCATTATTAGTATTTTTAATATCAAACATAACTAAATCACAAAATTTCGATAAATTTAAAAGAGTTTCAGTCTCTCCAAATCCACTTGTTTCAATTGCTGTATTAATATAATTTTCCTTGCATTTTTTAAGTAAATCTAATGCAAAATCTCCATTGCTTAATACTTCTCCACCTGATAATGTAACTCCGCCTCCAGATTTAGAATAAAAAATTTCATCTTTAATAACTTCTTTAAATACCTCATCTATAATCATTTCTTTTGCAACTAAGTTCAAAGCATTTGTAGGGCAAATATCTGTACATTTACCACAACTATTACATTTATCTCTATGAATTTTTATTAAATCATCTTCAAATGAGAGTGCATTTTTGTCACAACTTTTTATACAACTTCCACAACTAATACATTTTTTCTTGTTATAATATAGTTCATTTTTTTTACTTTGAGTTTCAGGATTACTACACCATATGCATTTTAATGGGCAGCCTTTAAAGAAAACTACTGTTCTAATTCCAGGTCCATCATGGGTAGCATATTTTTCAATATTACAAATAAGTGCTTTTTCCATAATTCATATTTAGTGAGATATATAACTTAATGAATAAGTACTCACTAAACTTCACCCCCTTTAATCAGTATTGTTTGTTATTATTTATTATTTTTTGTTATCATTTGATTACATTTTAATCTTATTTTTTATGTTTGTCAATATTCAAAGTATTATTTAGTTTTATTTGTTATCATTTTGGGTTATAATAATAATTAATTATTATGTTATGTAAATTTTTTAATATATGACTAATAACTTATATATGTAAAATCCATTATCCATTAGTATTTACTGTTATAAACTTAAAGATGCTATACATTGATAAAATTCATGGTCATATTAATTTACTTTAAAACTTGGAAATGCAAATAAAGTAACTGTTTTATATTTTAAATACTAAAAATTATCTGTTTTATTTAAGGAAGGAAATAACAAAATGTTTCAAGAAGAAAGATTACAAGAAATAATAGATATAGTTAATAAAGAAGGAAAAGTTTTTGTTAAAAATCTTAGTGAAAAGTTTGATGTATCTAATGGAATGATACGTAAAGATCTTCAAAAATTAGAAAGTCTAGGCAAGCTAACAAGAACCTATGGAGGCGCAATAGCAAATAATGAAATTAAAAAAACTCTAAATATTGATACTAGAATGCATAAAAATATTGAAAATAAACATATAATTGCAAAGAAAGCATTTAATATAATAAAAGATTCTGATACATTATTTTTTGATATCTCTAGCATAAATTTTTTATTAGCAGAGTTAATTGCAAATAGTTATAAAAAAATAACCCTAATAACAAATATGTCATCTATCCCTGAATTATTTAAAACTAATTCTAACTGTAAATTAATCCTTATTGGTGGAATTTATAATAAAGAATTAGGTGGAACAGTTGGTTCAGAAACTATTAGCACATTAAAAAAGTATCGATTTGATAAAGCCTTCATCGGAAGTTCAGGCATAAATTTAGAAAATGGAGATATTTATAATTTTGATTTAGAAGAAGGTAATACAAAACAAGTAATAATTAATTCAAGTAATAATTCATATATATTAATGGAAAATGAAAAATTTTATTCTCATGGTATATATACTTTTTCAAATCTAAATGACATTAATGGAATAGTTACAGATAAAATTCCAAATAGAAATATACTAAAAATATTAAAAAATTTTAATGTTGAATTATATAATTAAATTTTTAGCTATGTTTTAAATGAATGCTGATATTATCAGTATAAACAGAGTTCTTAGTCTCAATCAAAGTTTGTCTTAGGACGAGAGTTAGAAAGCATTATCCATGAGCATGTAGCCATTATGAAATTACAGACACTAGCTATCAAATAAAGCTTATGGACAGAGAAATTTACTTAAGATTTAATGACAAAGTCAATTCATTTAAATTTTTGTTAATATCTTATAGATTGTATTAAAAATATATTTTCAAAAAAGAACCTACTGAAATAGCCCATTTATAGTCTATTTAGTAGGTTTTATTTTATATATTATAACAAGTAAAAGTAAAAACATTGGTTCTTTTAACACTTCTAAAATTTTCAGAAAAAAGTTTTCTTTTTTTTCAGGAATCAATTGGTTTTTACCATGTTTTTCTTGAGCTTTTTTTGCTTCTTCTTTTGTTAAGCCCATAAATTCATTTAACTTTTTTTGTTCTGTCATAAAAGTTACCTCCATTTTATTCTTAAAATATTTAAGAATTTTTGTTTGATAGCTCTATGGCAATGCATTTAAGATCTTATTATCAGCTATTGTTCCAAAGAATAAAAAAATACCCGTAGAACAATATACTGTCCCACAGGTATTAAATATCCTGTTGCCACTATTATGGCCCGGCTCCATAATAAAATCATTTATCGGCCTGATCAGTTTGTACTGTAGATTAATATGCAGTGCAAAGAGATTTTAAGTTATTATACGTATTATTTTAAATAAATGCTACTATTTTATTTAAATTACTGCTGTAATATTATGCCGATTTTTATAAAAATAAATATTTATATTTTATTTATATTATTACAATATACTTCAATTGCTTCACTAAAGAAGTTAGCTAATCCTGATTTAGTTTGATTAATAAAGTTTGTAAATCTCTCATCATAAACATACATTTGTCCTAGGCCTCTAAATATCTCTAGTGTACAATTATAAAAATTATTAGTAATATATTCTCTCCATTCTTCAATTACATCTTGAACTTCTGAAGATTCTTTTGGTTTATCAATTAATTTTGATAACTTTTCAAATATTAAATTTCCAGATTCCATAATATTGTTCCAATCTTCTTTTGTATATTTTGATGTTTTTATTTCACTTTCCTTATAGGCTTTCGAATCACCATACTTTTCTCTAGCTTCTTTTGCATATTTACTCTTATAGTTTTCTATTTCAGATATATCAAATCCATTAAACATTTCCTTTTTATTCATTTCTTTTCCTCCATCAATTGAATTTATAGTTTTTTCAACTGTATCTATTATTTTTTCAAGTCTCTCTTTTTTCTGTAATAATAAATTTTTATGATTATTTAATGCATGCTTTCTATCAAATCCTGGATTTTCCATAATGTTTTTTATCTCTTTTAAACTAAAATCAAGTTCTTTAAAAAAGAGGATCTGCTGCAATTTTTCAAGGTCTTTTTCTGTATAAAGTCTATACCCCGCGGTAGTTATAGTATTTGGTTTTAATAATCCAACTTGGTCATAATAGTGGAGTGTTCGTACGCTTACTCCTACTATATTAGCAACCTCTTTTACTTTATAAGAAATAAAATCATCCCCTAATTGTTTAGTGCTTATTTCTACATATTTATAATAAACTATTACGGAACGTTATAGTCAATGCATTATTTTAAAAATTATAGCTTTTCAATTGATAAATTCTAAAGATTTTTTTCTTTATTGTCTATTGTTAAGTTTCAAAATGCTAATCCAACTAAATATGACTATAAATACAATACATGAAATCATAAATGCAATTATACTACATACCATACTACTTTCGGGATTATTTGAACACATTCCTATTGAAAATAAAGAATAAGGAAAGTATAATCCATATCCTTTTGCATTAATTGCAAGCCCCATAATTCCACCAATTAAAGAGATACCTATAGGTACAGCAAAACTTCGTATAGTAAGTGATAATACAAGTTGAATAGATACAATTGCAGCACTTGCTATAAGGCCTAAAAATATCCACAAAAACATTTCTTTAGGCACTCCAGTATTAAAATTAACTATCTTCCCAGAAATATAAAATAATACTCCAACAAAAATTTGTGTTAAACATAGCATTTTCATAACTGTAATAAACTTTGATAAATAAATATTACTAATCTTAGTTGGTACTGTCATAACCATATTCCAATTATTATTCATATGTTCTAATCTACATATATAAGCACAGTAAACCCCTATTAATAAAGGAAAACAAAAATAGCAATAAAATAATGTATGTTGTGTCCAAAGACTATACCATTGATTTGTTAATATTTCTGTATTATTTAAATAATTTAATGTTCCCATAAAAGCTGAAATGCATGGTATTACAATAAATGCTATCCATACAGGAGAATTATGTAGTTTTAATTGTTCTGCCTTTAATGTACGTAAAAACATATTTAAATCTCCTTCCTTTTAAAAATTTCTTTTCCTGCTATATACAATAAAATAAATATCCCAATAAGTATTGCAAATTCTGTTAGTGGAATAGATATCCAATATAAATTAACTATTCTTGTTTTTATATCCCAATCCATTTTAACTGGTGATAATAAACCGTAATACCCCCATAAAACTAATCTAGCTATTGTTTTTGAAAAAAATAATGAAAATAACCCTAAAAGCGCTCCCCCTATTGCTATAACAAGTCCAATCATTTGGTTTATAAAAATTAAAGAAAATATAAGTTGCAGTAACAATAGTGTTAGATTAATTATCAAAGTATAATAACTGATATACCCTATAGGAAAATTTCCACTAAACCCCTTTAACTTTGCAAAGAAAATTATTATTCCAACTTGTAAAATTGCAATAATTATCATATAAAATTCACCACATAAGAATTTTGCCATGAATATTTTATTATCTGAAATAATAGTTTTTAATAACTTAATAGTATTTCCTTTATGCTCAATATCACTTAAGCGCGAGGCTATAACTCCAATTACTATTGGCATCATGATACAGTTAAGTTGTGAAAATGAATATATAGAATACATCCATCCTTGTGACAATTTATGAACATCCATATGTCTCATTGCCCATAAAGCCCACATAAATTGTACCCCTATCATTATAGCTACAGTAAGTCCAACTTTTCTGTGACGTATTTTATAAAATTCCATAGAAAGTGCTGTTATCATAAACTCACCGACTTTCCTGTTAACTCTAAGAAAATATCTTCTAAACTTTTTTGTCGTTCTTCTATACGAGTAACCTTAATTTGATTTTCATAAAATAATTGATTACATTTTATAATAAATGAATCAGATGTTTGTGGTAATAATAAATAATCACTTTCCTCCTCACAAAAAATATTCTTCATGCTTAATATACTTCTAGCCTTTGTATTATCTAAAGTTTTAATTGCAATTTTATTTTTGTTCTTTTCATGCAGTGCTTCAAGATTATCTTGAAAAATCAGTTCCCCATTATTAATAATTCCAACATCTGTTGCCATTTGGTCAATTTCACTTAATAAATGGCTAGAGACTACAACTGTCATATCATATTTTTTAGGAAGAGAACAAATTAATTCTCTCATTTCTTGTATTCCGGCTGGATCAAGACCATTTGTTGGTTCATCTAAAATAAGTAGTTTAGGGAAATTAATTAATGCAGAAGCAAGACCTAACCTTTGTTTCATTCCTAAAGAATATTGATTTACTTTTTTGTTTTTTGCATTTTCTAAACGAACAATTTCTAGTACTTTTTTTATATTTTTTTCTGGTACATTGCGTAATGTTTGAATAATTCTTAAGTTTTCTTCTCCTGTTAAATGCCCATAATAGCTAGGAGATTCAATAAGGCTCCCTACATTTTTTAAAATATCTAACCTGTTTTTATCATTTGAATATTTATCAAACACAGTTATTTTACCTTTTGTTTGTTTAACAAGTCCTAAAATCATTTTTAATGTTGTAGATTTTCCAGCACCATTAGGTCCTAAAAATCCATAGATAGCCCCCTTTGGTATTTTTAAATCAAGATCTTTAACTCTAAATACATTCCCGTATTTTTTACAAAGATTATTTGTAGTAATTATATGTTCCATATTTAAAAGCTCCTTTCAATATATCTAGGTTCTTTTAAAATATAAAACACTCACCTTACACTTTAATGAAGCTTACCTTACAATTACATTAAGCTTTTTATAATATAATTTTTGTTAGTTAAATATTCATGTATACTATTATTAGTATATTTTAGGTATATAAAAAATTAACAGCTAAATATTCTTGTCTTTTATTTACCTTATTTAAAATTTATTATGATTTTTCATTACACTTTAAGTAAGTATTGATATTCTAGTATAAAGGTGAACTGGCATTATACTAGAATATCAATACTATTTTAAAAGATATACTGATTATTTATTTAGAAAGGCTAGGTAATTTATTATGGACAACATTAAAGATTGCAAAATATTAATTATAGATGATGAACTTCCCCTATTAGAAATGGTTAAAAATATTTTATTAAAAGAAGGGTTTCACGAGGTGCTTACAGCATCAAGCTGTAATATGGCTATAGAGCAGTTTAAAAAAATAAATCCTCATGTGATTATTTTAGATGTAATGCTACCTGATGGAGATGGGTTTTCTCTTATGCAACAATTTCGTGAAACTTCTATGATTCCTATACTTTTTTTATCAGCTAGAGATGAAGATGAAAATAGACTGCTAGGGCTTGGGCTTGGTGCTGATGATTATATTACTAAGCCTTTTTTACCTAGAGAATTAATTCTTAGACTTAGCATTATTCTTAAAAGAACTTATTTTCCTTCAGTAATAAAACCAAATAAAAAACCGACTTTTTATTTGGGAGATAGATTTGTAGATATGAATAGCGGAACTATAAAAACATCAAAAAAAGAATTAACACTTACAGCTAAAGAATATACTCTCCTTGATAAGTTGTATGTTAATAAGGGAAATATTGTTACTATTGATGCTTTATGTAGAGCTGCTTGGGATGATAATTTATTTGGATATGAAAATACTTTAATGGTTCATATAAGACGATTAAGAGAAAAAATAGAACCAGAGCCTTCTCGCCCAAAATATCTTTTAACAGTAAGAGGGCTTGGATACAAGCTTATATTGGAGTAATAAAATGAAGAGTATGATGAAAATAATAATGCGTTACCTACTATCAGCAGGAGGAATTAGCATATTATTATTGTTAACTAACTTTTTCATTTTAGTTACATGGACAATATCTGTTAATAAATATGTTAATAAATATAGTGATATAGGATATAATATTTCTGAAATTAGCCAAGGACTTATAAAAGAAAATAATGAATTTGTATTATCCGATAAAAGTTCATTTACTATTAATAATAAATATAAGTGGGCAATGCTTTTAGATGATGATGGGAAAGTTATATGGAATAAAAATCTACCTGAAGATTTACCATTAGAATATACTTCTTCTGATATTGCTTCCTTTACCAAATGGTATTTAAATGATTATCCTGTTCAAGTATGGAAACATGACTATGGCTTATTTGTTCTTGGAAATGATAAAAATACTATTTGGAAACTTGAATTTATACTACCTGAAACAGTTTTAAGAAATAGTCCAAAGTGGTTATTCGCTTCATTAATAATAAATTTTACGATTGCTATGTTCTTAGCATTTTTATTTGGAATTCGTTTTTTCCTTTCCCTTCGTACAGTTGTAAAAGGAATAGATGATATGGCTAAAAAGAAACCTGTATTGCTTGAAACTAAGGGTGTATTAAAAGATTTAGCAGATAATATAAATAATACTTCTAATGAACTTTTAAGACAGCAACAAATAATAGAAAAAAGAGATTTAGCTAGAAATAATTGGATTACTGGAGTATCTCACGATATTCGTACTCCCCTTTCTATGATTATGGGATATTCTAGTGAATTAGAAGATAATGAAAAGTTTTCTGATGAAGAGAGAAAACAATTTAGTATCATAAGATTTCAAAGTGAAAAAATTAAACAATTAATAAATGATTTAAATTTAACCGTAAAACTTGAATATGATATGCAGCCTTTAAACATAAAACCTTTTTATGCTTCAGAAGTTATAAGAAAAGTAGTTGTAGATTATTTAAATAATTTATGTAATAACAAATATACATTGCAACTCTCAATTTCTGATGAAGCTCAAACTCATATGATAAATGGTGATATAAGATTATTTGAACGTTCACTTAATAATCTTATAGGAAATAGTATTAAGCATAATGAACATGGATGTAATATTTTTATTAATGTTAAAAAAAAGAATGAGGGTTGTGTAATTGAAATTAAAGATACAGGAATGGGATTTAAATATGAAGTTTTACAAAATTTGAATTTTTCTAATGAAATTCCTAATGGTACCTCTCATGGTATTGGACTGTTTATTGTAAAACAAATTGCTAAAGTACATGGCGGAAATGTTGATTTTAAAAATTGGGAAAATGGTAGTAAGATAGTGCTGTGGTATCCTTAATAAAAGATATTCTATTTAAAGAGATAACAACAACTCCTTCTAGATTTAATATTATATTTAAAATAAAAATTGATATTGTAGTATATTTATAGGCTCTATACTACAATATCAATATTATTTTAAAATATATTAATTATGCTTTTTTAACAAATTCAGATTTTAGTTGCATAGCTCCAAAACCTTCAATTTTACAATCAATATTATGATTTCCATCAACTAAACGTATATTTTTTACTTTTGTACCCTTTTTAATAGGTGATGAACATCCTTTTACTTTAAGATCTTTGATTACTGTTACAGAATCGCCATCATTTAAAATATTTCCATTTGAATCTTTTACAACAAGTTCATCCTCATTACCTGCATTTTGTGATTCTAAATTCCATTCATGGGCACATTCTGGGCAGATAAAAAGATTTCCGTCTTCGTAAGTATATTCTGAATTACATTTAGGACAATTTGGTAAATTAACCATTAATTCATTTCCTCCATTCGCTAGTGTTAGGCTTATATAATATCTATATAGACTGTTCAGTAATTTTAGATTCATTGCTTTTTTGAATATGTCTTATCTGCAATTTATCAATTAAAGATATGATAAATCCAATAATACATCCTATTGCTGCAAGAGCATATACCCATTTCATACCATATATAAATACATCTCCTCTGCCTTCTACATAATCTAATACTCTATAACCTATTTTATAACTCATTCTGTTATACAAAACAGTAGTTGAAAATGAAACTCCAAAAACAAATCCTAAATTTCTAATAAGAGCATTTATTCCACCAGCTATTCCAAGTTTACTTTTTTCAACTGAAGACATAACTAAAGTATTATTAGGGGATTGGAAAATTCCATTGCCTAAGGCTACTATAGATATAATACTAATAATTATTAAAAATGATGATTGCTCATTTAAAGTTGTCATAGTAAATAAACCTATTGCACTTATCATAAGGCCAGTTAAGGTAAGTATTTTACTTCCTATTTTATCTGCTAAATATCCACTTAATGGAGCTATAATAGTTAAAACTATAGGATAACCCATCATAATAAATCCTGCTGTACCTGGAGATAATTCCAATACATCTTGAAGGTAAAAAGGTTGTATTATGTTTATACAACTAATTCCTACAAATGATAAAAAAGCACAAAATACATTGATAGAAAAAACTCTATTTTTAAATATAGATAAATCTACAAGCGGATTTTCTATCTTTGATTCTAATATAATAAATACAATAAAGCTCACTAGAGATATTATAAATGATAAAATTATTGTTATATGATTATAGCCAATCTTTTGTCCCTTAAGTAACCCTAAAAATAATGAAACTATACATATAAGAAAAAGTATGGCACCATTATAATCTAAAGTTTGCTTAGTGGTTATTTTATCCTTAGGTAAATATTTCATAGCTGCTATAAAAGCTACTGTACCTATTGGAACGTTTATTAAAAATATGTACTCCCAGCTTACTACTGATATTATTAGTCCTCCTAAAGGTGGTCCAAGCAAAGTTCCTAGTGCTACAAAAGTTCCAGATATTCCAAGTGCTCTTCCCCTTTCATTCTTTGGAAATGTATGTGTTATGATTCCTTGACTTGTAGACATAGTCATAGCTGCACCTATTCCTTGAACAATTCTTGAAAATGTTAAAAAATTAAGCGTAGTTGATATTCCACATAATAAAGAACCTAAAACAAATATTATAAATCCGTATTTAAATACACTTGTTTTTCCTTTTATATCCCCCAATCTTCCAAATATAAGTATAGTTGCAGAAATCACTATAAGATATGTTGTAACTATTTGTTGTATACCAGCCATAGATGTTGAAAGATCCTTTGCCATAACAGGTAGTGCTACATTTATTATGCTACTATCAAGACATGCCATAAATGGTGACATAACTACTATCGCAAGAATTATCCAGTTGTTTCGGCTTATATTATTTTTTTCAGTTTTAGTCATACTTAATTTGTATCCCCTTCCTCATTTTATTCTTTAGTTTATTTAATACATATCATGAAGATATTATTTCCACTAAGAATTATAACATAATAATAAAAGTTCTAATCCTATTTTTATAGTAATTAGAACTTTTGCAATATGAATATTTTTAATGTATAGCTTTCTTTCCATATCTCTTTCCAGTACCTTCAACACCTGTAATTGTAATTAATGCATCTTTATCAAAACCATGTACAATGTTTTTTAATTTTGCTATTTCAAGTCTTGATAAAACCACATAGATGACATTTGTTTTATTTCCACTATATGCGCCTTTTCCATAAAAAAAGGTCACACCTCTTCCTAGTCTTGCCATTATAGCTTCAGAAATTTTCTCATTATTTTCAGAAACAATAATAACTGCCTTTGATTCATCAAGCCCCTGAACAGTAATGTCTATTGTTTTAAACGCAATAAAATAAGCTATTAAAGAATACATGGCTCTATCCCATCCAAATACAAATCCTGAAATTCCCAATATAAATAGATTAAAAAACATAACTATTTCTCCAATAGAAAATGCACTTTTTTTATCTAGTATTATAGCAATAATTTCAGTTCCATCTAAAGATCCACCATTTCTTATAATTAAGCCTACTCCTACTCCCATTGTAATACCCCCAAAAATAGTGGCTAGTAATATATCTTGTGTAATGCTTGGAATAGAATGAAATAAAGTTACATTTATTGATAAACATATTACTGAAAATATGGTTGACAAAGCAAAAGTCTTTCCAATTTGTTTATAACCTATAATAACAAAAGGTAAATTAAATAGAAAGATAAACATTCCAAGTTGAACCTTTGTTAAATAGCTTGCCATTATTGATATTCCTGTCATTCCTCCATCAATTATGTTATTAGGTATTAAAAATATTTCAAGTCCTATTGATACTAAAATAGCACCTAATATCATAAAGAAAATTCTATTAATATTAACAAAAATATTTTTATAGTTTCGTATAATAGACCATCTCCTTTAATTTATATTTTAAACTCCAATGTTAAAGTTATAATTAGGGTTTATTCTTTATAAGATATAAATCTATAATTTTAAATATTCCTATTAAATATAGCATAACACAAAAAAGTACTAGCTCAAATCTTATATTGTTGAACTACTACTTTTAATATATGTTTCCTTTTATAGGTATTCTTTTCATTACCAAAGATTTTTCTTATCAGCGATTTACAATTATCATAAATATGAAATAATAAAAATTAGCACTCCATGAATATTCATGGAGTGCTTTTTGTAAATAAATTGTTTTATAAAATGGATTAATTTTGAGAGGATAACTTATATGATATTAAACTACTATATAATTAGTAGGATAAAGCTTTAATAAATTTATTGGTTATTTTTTAGTTCTTGTCTTCCTGCTACATAAACAAATGGAAGATATATTAATACACTAATTACTATGCAAATTATTGCTGTAACTGCACCCATAACTGAATTAGTTGAGAAAAATGCTCCAACAATTGGTGGTGTTGTCCATGTTGCCATAATTGAAACTTTTGGTACAAAGTGTATTACTGTTAAACCATATGCTATTAATGCAGATACTAATGGTGCTAACATAAATGGAATAAAGTATACTGGATTTAATATTATTGGCATACCAAAAATTATTGGTTCATTTATATTAAAACATCCTGGTGCTAAACTTAAATTTGCAATCATCTTCTGTTGAGATCCTGATTTCTTTCCTAAAATATATATTGCTAGAATCAATGCAATGGTAGCACCTGAACCACCCATATTCACATACGAATCTAAAAATTGACTATTTACAATGTATTCTGGTTCTAATCCAGCTTTAACTGCTTCTGTATTTAAAACAAGCAATGGAAGTAGTAGCGCATTTATAACTGGTGCAAGTATATTAGAGCCATGTAATCCAAAGAACCATAATAATTGAGATACAAAAATTATAAGTAATACTCCACCTAAACTACCAGCAACTCCTTGTAACGGTTTTTGTAATGCTAGAAATAATGCCTGATGAACATCTGGTATATTGATAACTATTAATAATTCCTTAATTCCAGCTGTTAAAGCTAAAACTATAATTGATGGTATTAAGGCCGCAAAAGATTTAGAAACTGCTGGTGGAACTCCCTCTGGCATCTTTATTATTAATTTTGAATTTCCTGATAATTTAACAAAAACTTCTGTGGCTACTAATGCTACTATTATAGAAATAAATAATCCTTGAGCTCCTAAGAAATCAAATGGTAATGCACCTTCAGCATTTGTTGCATATAAAATCATTGCAGATCCTAATGATAATATACCTGCTGCTAATGGATCTTTATCATATCCTTTTGCTAAATGATATGATATTGTAAATACAAGTAATATGGACATAACGCCAAAAGTACCATTCCAAATAGCTCCTCCCCATGCTTGCCAACCCACTGGTAATAACCAATCTAGAAAATTTTGATAACATTTAAATCCTAAATTATTAAATAATATGGCAAATGCTCCTGCCATAACTAATGGTGTTATTGTTGCAAACCCATCACGTATTGCTACTAAATGCCTTTGAGCACCTATTTTAGCCGCAATCGGTACAAAGTGCTCTTCCATCCAATCAAAGAATTTTTTCATAGACCTTTTCCTCCTTACTTAGATATATTTTTTATTCTTATAACTTTAACCTTTTACTTCTCTAAAACCGAAACTTGTCCAAGGTTCTATATAATCTAATAGAAATATCTCTTCATCTACTATCTTTCCAACCACATTTGTTTTTCCACTATTTTTCATATCCTTTAATGCAACTTGAAGTTCACCTGAATATCTAGTGTATAAATCTGAATCTATTAATAAATCTCCTCTTTTTATATCTGGAGTATTAACTGCTGGAAAGCGCTTATCTTTATATTTAACTCTACTTTGCGTAGACCTTATCATATATTCTGATACATCACCTCTATTGTAATGAAATTCTTCAAGAACTATCTTTTTATCAAGTTCTGTTGCTGTTTCATCAAATTCAATATTAAGCATTAATTTTTCTTTATTTATTTCACTTAATATCTTTAATTCCTCTTCTGAAGCAAAAGAATTTGCTATTATTACATCATCAATAAGCCCTATTGATAATAAATGTTTAGCTTGTACATCTATAGGTAAATTTCTATGCATTTCTAAAGTACATAACCCTTCTGATACAAGCCAAGGTCCGTACTTAGCTGTTTTAGAATTTACAAAGGCTGCTGTTCTTATTCCAAGCTCCTTAAATTGTTTTGAACACTTAATAAAATGTTCAAATGAAAGACCTGTATATTTATGAGGATAGAAATTATGACATCCATATAGATTATCAATATTGGATTTGTAAGATAAAATATTGTCTATATACTTAGTGCCATTGCTCATATTAAGTTCTATTTTTAATCCATACTCATTAAAACTCATTATAGATTCTTCTAATCCACTGAAGCCTAAATCTAGTCTTATTCCATCTAATCCAATATTTTCAAACACTTTTAGGTCATATATAGATGCTCTTAAATTTTTAAATACATTTGGATCTAAATCTGCAATCACCTCCATATTTTCTTTCTTAGCTGCACATAACATAGTTTTAAAATTACTCATTACATCTTCAGTATTTTTATCATCTACAGAGATTAAGCATGTAAAAATTCTTTTAAATCCATATTTGCCAGCTAAATGTATATACTTCACAATTTCATTTATATCTGTATGATTAGGATAAACTGAAATTCCGAGTCCTATCATCTTTTCATCCCCCATTCCATATAATAAGCTCCTATTGTTGGAGAGACTTCTTCATCTATAATATCTTTAATATTTATATTTTCTCTTAAATGATTCTCAAAAGCCGTTCTAAAAACCTTTGAATTTCTAATAACGCCTCCAATTAATGCTATATTGCAACTTTCAAATCCTAATTTCCTATATACATTCTCAGTAGTTCTTGCAAATGATATACTCTCATCAAGTAATATTTGAATTGATATATCATCTCCTTCTTCACTTAATTTAACAACAATAGGTGTTAATGATGCTATTTCATCTTTAGTTGATGAATAAACAAAATCAGTTATTTGATAAACTGATTTAATATTTAATTTTTTTATAATATTTTTAGATAATCTTGATTTAGGCATTGAATACTCTTCTTCTAATATCATTCTTTTTATTGCTTCTATGGCTATTTTATATCCACTACCTTCATCCCCTAATAAACTTCCCCAACCGCCACATTTAATAGTTTTATTATCCTTAATTCCTAAAGCTACTGATCCTGTACCTGCTATAACTAATATTCCATCTTCTCCTTTTAACATAGCTTTTAATGCTATTTCACCATCATTCATAACTACACAATCTATATTGAGCTTTTTCTTAACTTCTTCTTTTATCATTTTTGAATTATTACCAACTTCAGATCCAGCAATCCCAAGATATACATTTATAAGTTCTTCATTAGGCAAAAATTCTATTATATCTTTTATGGATTTAACTATATTCTCTAAAGCCTTTTCTTTGTTATTCAACAAATTTCCAAATCCTTTTATAGACGTTTTAATAGCTGCTCCTTCCATGGCATAAGCTGTAGCCTCTACTTTTGTACCTCCACCATCAACGCCTATAATATATTTCATAAAATCACCACACTTTTTTATTTTTGCTGTAAACAGTTTTTTCAAAACTCAAATATTTTTAATAACGATTACATCAAAGATGTTTAAACCATAATTTTAATTTACTTAAATAATTTTAAAGATTATATTGGCTTGTATAAGTTTTACTATTAGACTATATAGTGCTCTTAAATAAAATTTAATTTTATTCCTTATTTAACTTACCATTAAATTTCTCATACATATCTATAAATTCAACTGCAAGAGATTTTACTGTCATACTTGTCATCAAATGATCTTGAGCATGTACCATAAGCAATGATACCTCTATTTTTTCTCCACCAGCTTCTTTTTGTATTAAAGATGATTGAACATTATGAGCTTTTGACATTTCTTCATCAGCTCTTTCCATCAATTCTCTTGCTTTATTTAAGTCTCCCTTTTTAGCACATTGAATTGCCTCCATCGAATAACTTCTAACTTCCCCACTATGAACTATAAGATTCATTATTATTTCTTCCATATAGTTTCTCCCCTTTTTTTGATTATTTATTATCTGTAAGTTCTAAAGCTCTTTCCAATACCTTCTTTCCATTCATCGTCCCATAATCAATTGTGTTTATAACTTCTACTTGGATATTCTTATCCGCTAGACTTTTTTGAAATTGTTTTAATAAAAATCTAACTTGTGGCCCTAATAATAAAATATCAATATCATCTATATGATCTTTAACTTGTGCTTCTCCTGTCGCTTCTATACTGCATTCAATTCCTTTTTCTTTTGCTGCTACTTGCATTTTTGAAACTAATAAACTAGTAGACATTCCTGCACAACAAACTAATAATATCTTTTTCACTTAAAATCCTCCTTTAAATTTACAGTTTTAAAACATATTCATTCTTGCTTACTATTTTTACCTTACACCTTTATATTAAGCAATAACCATGCCAAAACTTATATCAAAGAAAATTTTCCTTAAAACAGTGCTATTCCTGTGTTTATTGTCTACTCTCATATTGTAAAAATCACAAAAAAAGTGTGTAAAATTAATCACACACTTTCTTATTTTTACACTCTATATAAAATTAACACCTTATATCACAATCTACAGTTAAGTTGTACCTAATATTTACCCTATATTTTCTACAATCATTCTAACTATATAAGCTAATTCATCATCACCGATTTCAATATTATAATTATTTTCTAAAACTCGTAAAATTTTCCTAACAATCAAAAACTCCTTTAAATACTTATATCTATATTCTTCTAATTTATTAAACATAGTTTGATTCATTCCATGTTTTAGTTTATCTATAAGAAAGCTTATATGAATTAAAATTCCAATTTGTATATCATGTTGAATTTTAACATTTAAACTCTCTTCTATATCTCTTATCATATCTCTAATGTCACTAATTAAAGCCATACAATTAATTTCTGTTATTTCATTTTCTAATGCTTTTCTTACTTTTAAGAAATCACTCTCTATTTCAATTAAATCATCTAATTGATTTACTCCACGTTCCATAAAAACATCCTGTGCAGATATAAATGGTACTCCGTCAATAAATATATTTACAGTTCCAACCACAGCTAATATTATATATTTTTCTTTCAATGTACTTACCTTTTTCAAGAAATCTTCTTTATCTAAGATATCAAGAGAAATAATACTAACCTTTTCTATATTTTTCAAACTACAACTTATTCTCGTTTTTATCTTTTCTGCTGCACCTTCCCCTGTAAAACAAGTTGTAATTACTATAAATTCTTTGTCTTCACTATAATATTCCTTAGACATTTGTATTGAAGTTCTTCCTAGCTCTTTACATGAAGAATAAATCTCATCTAATTTTCTACCGCTTATTGCTTTCCTTCCAGCTTCTATAACCGTTAATGTTGTTACCATATCCACTGTCTTAACTTTAATACCTAATTCATTGCTAATTATGCTTCCAAAATTAATCAATGATCCCATATCCACTAATATTAATAATCCTTTTTCAGTATTCATTTCTTTAATTTTTTCTTTAGCCTTTTTAAGCATAACTTCAGCTTTCATTGTTAACGGCATATCTAATGATTGTATATATTCTTCCCCTATAAGTGTGTTAGCAACTTCAGTAATGCTGCTGGCTGTACTTCTTCCATGCATCATAACAAGGACACTAACTTTTTCTTCTACGTATTCACTAGCTTCATCATCACATGCAGATAAAAACATAGTTACATACCCAATCTCGTCCAAAGGAACATCTACATTAAATTCTTTTTCAATAATTTTAACTATCTCCATTGCTACATTGAATTCTTCTCTATATTGAACTCTAATAATATTAAGTTTAGGATGATATATCTTTTTTCCACAAGTAATCCTCTCAATACTCCCTTGTAAATGTAGTGAAAGTCCAAAGTAAACTCTTTGATTAAATTCTCTGTTTAATTTTTTAGAAGCTATAGATAACATATTTTCAACAACTCTTATTATTTTTAATCCAACAATCTTAGAAATTTCTTCTTTTTTTAAATTTGTATTTATTGTATTTATATACTTTTTAAAATACTCTTCAAAATCAATATTTAAAATATTATTAATGCTTTCTTCATCAACTCCCTGATTCTTTAATAATTCCACCTTATTTTCTATAATTGAATAAAAGCTCTTATTTTTATCATTACTAGATTCATCAATTTCTAATTCAAAATTTCTTTCAAAATTATCTTTACTTGAAAATCTTAAAATATCAGTAATATTTTTAACTATAAAGTCTATTTCTTCCCTATGTTCTTGAATTTTCATTATTCCTTTTTGAACTCTAGGCTGTAATTCTTCTTGATCTACTAAAATATAATTGTTCTTATTTATTTTATAATTTAAAAATGCCTTAGCACACGAAAGTTGAACATCACTTTTTAATTGTCCTATATTGTTAGGACAATCATATAGCAAAAAGGATATTATTGAATTTTTACTTACATATATACTTTTTCCAAGCCTCAATGATTCTGCTATTATAAATTCACTTAAAAGCCTATACCTTTCTTCTAACATTCGTTCTCTAAGTGGTGGTAATAATAGTGTCATTGGTATCCTTCTAGTAAATGTTTTTAATAAAAATGACTCTGGTGATTCTGTTGTTGCTGCTATAATTTGTACTTGTACTTTTATTTTCTTTTCTGTGTCACCTAATGCTCTAAAGTAACCCTTATCAATAAAAGTAAAAAGCATTTCTTGACCTTGCGGAGATAATCTATGTATCTCATCTAAAAAGAATATTCCACCATCTGCTTTTTTTAGCAAACCTTCTTTATCACTATCAGCACCAGTAAAGGCCCCTTTTTTCACTCCAAATATTTGTCCAACAACTAGTTGAGGATTATCAGCATAATCTGCACAATTAAATCTAACAAATGGTGCGTCATCAGATATCATATTAGATTCTTTTGCAAAGTAATACATAACTTCAGCAAATAATGATTTTCCAACACCAGTTTCACCTAATATTAAAGTGTGAAGTCCTCTAGGTGGATATAATATAGCCGCTTTTGCTTGTTGTATAGGTAGTTTTAGTGAATGTTTTGATCCAACAAGCATCTCTAAACTATCTTTTTTATTTATATTTTTCTTTTCCTCATTACCATTTAAAATTACTTGTTTATCTTTTTGTATACTTCTATATCTAACGGGTCTACCATCTTGTCTATCTAGTTTTTTATCTTTATATAACTCATTTAAATATCTACTTATATTAGTACGATCCAAATTCATATATGAACTTAATTCTGTTGCCGTAATTCCATTCTTGTTTTTGTTTTCAAGTTCAAGTAATTTTTGCATCACTTCTTCTTTTCTACTTATTCCCCCCATAAAAATCTCTCCTTAATCAAATTCTCAAAAATAGAACAAAGGTTGTTGCTCCCCCCTTGTTAATTGAAAGTGGAGAGATGAAAGTCTTGAAAATTTTCTCAAAATATATATTTTAAAATTCCACTGTAGAATTTATTTCTTTACTCTCAATTTTCCACTCTCAATTTCCAACTAAATATTTATCTAAATCTAGATTTTATCAAGATTTCATATTTACTTCTCTATTTTTTATTGTGCCATCAAATTGTGGTAAATACTTTTTATGTGCTAATAATAGTTCATCTAATACTTCTTTTGCTACTTTACCACTTGGAACTAATGGATTTATTATAAAAGCTTGTAATGCTTTATTATAATCACCACTAATTGCTGCTAAAATGGTTTCTTGTTCCATAGATTTCATTAATTGAACCATTCCCCTTGATGATGCATCTAACTGTCCAAAGTTTATTGGCTCTGGTCCATGAGCTGTTATTATACTTGAAACTTCTGCAACAGAATCGCATGGAAGATCTACAAGTGCTCCTTTATTTAAAGTACTAACTACCATAATCTTTCTTTTATCATTAAATATTGAACTTATAACTTCACATGCTGAGTCACTATAATAAGCACCGCCTCTTTTAGTTAATTGTTCTGGCTTATAATCCAGATTAACATCTTTGTATAATTCAAATAATTCCGCTTCTGTTTTTTTTACAACCTCTGCTCTTGTTTGTCCCTTTGAAAAACCTTTTAGTTCTTCATTTAGCATATCATCTGTAGCATAGTAGTAATTATGATATGGACAAGGTAATAACCCCAAATCCTTTATTTGCTCATATATAAATTTTGATTCTTTAATATTTGCTACTACTGCTTCATTATTTGAATCTGCATTAATTGGATTATATAATAATTCTATTAATTCTTTTGTTCTTTCATTCCCTTCACTATCCCAGACTCTGTGCCAATGAAAATGATTTATTCCGCCAAACTTAAAAAATAAATCTTCTTCTTCAAGTTCTAATGCTTTACTATCTTGTTTCATACAATTGATTGGAACATTACATAATCCTATAGTTTTATTCCATTCTCCATATTTAATAGCTGCTTCAGTTATCATACCTGCTGGATTTGTAAAATTTATAAGCCATGCATTTGGACATAATTCTTTCATATCTTTGATTATTTCTAAAATTACTGGAATTGTCCTAAAAGCTTTAAACATTCCTCCTGCACCATTTGTTTCTTGTCCTATCAATCCATGACTTAAAGGTATTCTTTCATCCTTTATTCTCGCATCCAAAAGGCCCACTCTAAATTGAGTTGTTACAAAGTCAGCATCTTTTAATGCCTCTCTTCTATTTAAAGTTAATTTAACTTTCCAGTTTAATTTAGCTGCTTTAACCATTCTTTTAGCCATAGCACCTACAATTTCTAATTTTTCTTTTCCCTCTTCAATATCTACAAGCCAAATTTCTTTAATTAGAAGTTCATTGCTACGCTTTATAAATCCTTCAATTAATTCAGGAGTGTAACTTGAACCCCCTCCAATAGTAACTATTTTTATTTCTTTTTTATTCATATCTTTAACCTCCATAAAAATGATTTATTAAACAATATGAATATGTTTACATGATTACCGACTTAAAATATATGGTTAGTAAGACTGTAAGGTATAATTTTCAAGTCATTTTATTAAAGCCAGTAATCATTTAATAAAACTGTATATACTCTTTTTATTATAAAATATATCTTAATATAATATTTAACTAATTATTTCTTACATTAAGATTCTATCTTACTATCTTTTAATAATATTATAATCATACTTTTATATATATACAAAGCAAAGGAGTTATTGAAATCATAATACAAATCCATAGAGCATATAAAAACAATATTTTAGCACCTATAAAATTCGTTGCAAGTACTAGTGCTGTAGTTAATGCCAATATGGCTCCTATTGAACATATATATGGAGCTCGCATTAATGGCATTCCCTCCAATATTTGATACGGTGTTATATTAAAAAACCAATTAATAATGAACATAAAAACAATTACAGGAATTCCGAGAGAAATAAATCCTAGTTTATTACCTATATTTAATGTTGAAATTTTATTTTGCATATATAAATTGCGCCTCCACACTCAATGATATTAATTAATTTAAAATTATCAGTGATTTTTTTATATTTAATATTGTAAATATAATTTCTTCTTATCTTTTTATTAAATAATTCATAATTTCTCTTTATTATAACATATCTGTTAAATTATAACACATTAATATGCTATAATTTAACAAAAGACTAATTTAGTTGGGAGTTATAGTCATGAAAAAGCGTTATTTTTTAATCTTATCAATAATTATTTTATCAATTATATTGCTATATTGCTTTTATCCTAGAAAAACTACTATAGGCAACATTTTATCTACTAATTGCAATTTAGAAGCCATTGATAAACTTTATATTAGAGGTGTTAATTCTGGAAATGAAAAAACTATTAAAGATAAAGATGAAATAAATGAAATTTTATCCTACATTTCTACTACAAAACTTGTTAGATATTTTGGTGATACATCAAAAAACAGAACTAAAGGATCTTTTCATATATGTCTTTATGAAAATTCAGATGATGTTTTATCTATTTATACATTAGGGAAAGAATATTTAATAATTTGGTATAAAGATAATTCAAATAAAACATATAAAGTACTTGATGATAGTTTTGACCGTGATTATATGAATAAAGCACTTTCTTAACGTTAATTGAGACTTGAGATAATTTCTAGTAGTTTATAATTTGTTATTAAAATACTACTAGAAATTTTGATTTCCAGTAGTATTTTTTATTTTCATTAAATGCTAAAACCCTATATAATTACATTTAATTTTTCTCCACATTGACTGCACTTATTATTTTTAATGTAAACTTCTGTACTATATCCATCTCTCTTTATAAGAAGTTTGCCACATTTTTTGCAATAAGTATTATTATCTACTCCACCAACATTTCCCACATACACATTATCTAAATATTTTTTAGCTTCTTCTTCTGCTTTTATTATTTTTTCTATTTCCGTTGCTTCATTTTGCATTTTATATTTTGGAAAATATCTACTTAAGTGAAGCGGTATCTCTTTATTTATACTTGATATAAATTGCGCTATTTGTGAAGTTTCTTCTATCGAATCATTTTCGTCATTAACTAATAAAGTTGTTATTTCTACATGACAATATTCGTTACATTTCTTTATAGCTTCAAGTACTGGCTCCAATTTTGCACCACATATTTTGTTGTAGTATTTATTTGTGTATGCTTTTAAATCTATATTCATGGCATCTACAAATGGCAATATTTTCATCAAAGGTTCTTCATTTATATAACCATTTGTTACTATAACTACATTTATATCTTTATCATATTCTTTTATTTTTTTAGCACAATTATAAATATATTCATACCACATAAATGGTTCATTATAAGTGAATGCAATTCCAGTATTATTTTCTATTCTAGAAATAATTTTAATCAATTCTTCTATACTGACGTACTGCGTTTGTGGTCTATTTTGAGATATTTCATAGTTTTGGCAAAAACTACATTGCATATTACACCCAAAGCTTCCAAGTGATAAAATATTCTTAGATGGCTTAAAATGATATAATGGCTTTTTTTCTATTGGATCTACTGCTGCTGAAGTCACTTCTCCATAATTTATAGCAATTAATTCATCATTTTTATTAGTTCTTACTTTACATATTCCAAAATTATTTTTATCTATTATGCAGTTATGAGGACATAGTTTACACTTAAATTTATCTTCTAATTTTTCATAAAAAAATACTTTATAATCCAATAGCTATTCACCTTCTTTATATCTTATAACTTCAAATCTCTCTATATCATATTTCTCATTTTTATTTATTCCTGCTTTTTCACATGCTATATTTAGCTGGCTTTCTATAGTATTTACCCCTTCAAGATCTGGAAGTAACAATCCTCTTTTATATCCAGAAGTAACTATTACACCATATTTCTTAGGATCTAATTCTTCTTTATTACATGATGTTGCTTCCATAAGTACATCCACAGATATATCTAAATCGTCTAATTCTTCTTCTACTACACTCATAAATCTTGGATCATTTATTGCTGCTTCTATTGAATTTCTTATAATTTCTTGTGCTACATTATCTGTCGTTGGAGAAATTGTTCCTATACATCCTCTTAAATTACCAAACTTCTTTAATGATATAAATACTCCATATCTCTTATTTAATAGTTCTTGTGGCATATTAGATATATCAGTTAATTTTATTTTATTTTTAAAATAGTAATTTAAGCTTTCACGTGCTAATTTTACATATGTATTTGATGAATTTAACTTTTCCCTTAATTTTTTTTTCTGAAATTTTATTATAGAATTTAATGTACTGTTTTCACTATTTTTAACATTAAATTTCATTACTCCATACCCAACTCCAAATATTCCTTCATAAGATAAAAGTTTTCCCTTTACTTCTTTTCCATCCATACTACCTAATAGTATCAAAGTAGAATTAAATCCACATTGTCCTGCTTCTTCTATTAAACTTTTCTTCATATTAAATACACTTAAAATATCACCATTTTCAAGATTTTTTATAAATTCATTATCAAATTTTTTCCCATAGGGTGAATAAGTATATGGTCCATCATTTTTAAGTTTATGTGAAAGATCCCCACTAGCTATTATTACAGCTTTTTTATTTAAATTTTTAACTGCTTTGTTCAAGTTCATCCCAAATTTATATAAGTTTAAATCGCCAATCATTGAGTACGTAATATGAACTAGCTTATAATTATTGTAATATTTATTTATAAAATATAGTGGAACCATTGCTCCATGATCTAATTCATAATCTCTGTTAAATCTTATTAAAAATTCTGAATTTACAGGTGCTACTGGAATCTCTGTTTCAGTACACAATTTTATAAGTTCATTATTAAATTCAGTATCTATTTTAATATCCATTTTAAAATTAGAACACCTAAATTGTCTTAAATCTCCCCTAATTCTTTCTTCATTAGATACAACTATTGCATCTGAAAACATAGTTGAATGAGGAGTTATTACAATTATTGTATCTGGTTTAATATCACTTATTTCTTTCCCTATTTCATTACAAGCATTTGAAGTTAATTCAATTTTTTTCTCTTCACCTTTTCCTATATCAGGAATTATTATTGGTGGATGTGGCATTAAATAATATCCTTTTATATCATTCATTAAAATTTCACCTCTTAATATTAGTTTCTTATAAGATTATTTTTACTTCTTTTTAATTTAGTATACTTTAATCTTAATATTAAAAATATTCTTTTAGCTGCTAGAAGTATTTTCACTCTTTTTAGATTAACAATAATTATATATTCTAGTGGAGCATTAACTTTAGCTAAATAAAAATAATGACAGTACATAGAACTTAATCACATACTGTCATTACATTTTCTACTTGTATTTTTATTTAAAATTTAGCACATTTTCTTTTCTGGTACTTCAGTTGGATCTTGAATTTGAGTCGCAAAATAATAATCATGATCATGTCCATCATCGATGGTTATTTTCCCCTTTACTAAATGAATGTGCTTTCCATTTGTTAAATGTTTCTCCTTTGCTATTTAAAATACTATGTACTATGTTCTTTTGTATATTTATGTGAGTTAAATAAAAATACCGTATTATTCGCTTCTCATAAAGATTTAAATAATACGGTATATAATAGTACTAAATTATTTTACTAATAGCTTTTAATTTCATTATAACTTTCTTAGTATAAGGAATAATTAATCTGTCATTAGCAAGAACGGCGTCTGTGATGTCTACGACATCTACGACATCTACGACATCTGCAACATCTACAACATCTACAACATCTGTTAAATCCATTAAATCCATTAAATCCAAATCCATTGTTAAATCCATTAAATCCTAATCCTAATCCAAATCCAGGACCAAACCACATACTAATCACCTCTTATCTTTTGTATATTATTAATATATTCATATTACTATATAATTGTTACTAAACAGGACATTAATTTATATTCTTTTCCATCTATAGTGGCAGTCCTATCTATATAACATTCTCCTTTATATCCTGTAGAATTAGGATCTAAATAATACCACTTTTCATTCTTTACACTTACTATTATAAAGCTTTTATTTTAAAAAATTATTCCTCTTTTATTCCACCATTTAAGCATTTTAAATTTATTATGCTACTTACTTTAATATGTATATAATATATAAAAAAGAGCAAGGCATATCTTCTATAACGTACCTTACTCTTACTATTTATATACTATTAAACATAATATCTTAATATCCGATATTTAATATACTTTATTTTAATATATAGTATCCTATCTTATATCTAAAAATGTTAATAATACATTTTCTGGACCTCTCTTGTAAAACCATAATCAATAATAACAGGTCTTCCATTAATAATTCCCCAGCTACTTTTCCTACCTAAATCAGACAATAATAAATTATAGTTTCTCTTAATATTCTGTAGCTCTTTTGAGTTAAGCAGTTGATTTTTACTTCTAACATTGAAATACTTCAATACATATGAAATATTATATATTTTAATCGCTTTTTGCATTATTAATAAATTAAAGTTATTTGAAGCTTTTATAACTTTTGCAAACAAATCTGAATAATCATTAGATGAAATTTTATACTCAGATTTATTTTGCGCAATTCCAGCTCTATTTTTTGCCACTTTGATTACATATCCATTTCCCAAATCAAACACTTTTCTACTAGAACCTGAACCAATATATCTATAATATCCTCGTTCTATATTCAACATAATTTGATTAAATGCAATAATCATTTCAGACACCTGCTTCATAATAATCTCTTTAAAGCTATTAGTAAGCATTGCATATATTATATTATTCACTTCTTAATAAATTGGTTCCCTACTATTATAAATTAATTACCATCTATATCCACCATATCTCACATTGCAAGCTTTTTTTCTTCTTACTCCACTCTCTTTTTGATAACCATAGAATTCTTTATCAGCTTTTTCTCTTCTATTGGCAATATCTCTTACTGTTAATGCTGTAAGTTCCTTTGGCGTCATTGGCTACTCCTCCTTTGCTACATGACAGGCTACTGTCCAATATGCTTGAATTAAATTAAATCTATTGATTTTAAAAGCAAATTTTCTTTTATATCTTAATCCACCCGTAACCCTATCTGATTCTAATAACTTTATTATTATATTTTCGCATGTAGTATATTCAAAATTTAATCCTAAATCATATACCCTTTTTCTAACTCATATTGTCCACCTGGCAAAATATAACGATTTTTGAGTTATATGAACTTGCTAAAATTTTTTAAAAATTTTTTTGACGTTTACTCATAACCCCTTTATTTTACTAGTCTATGTAGATTCTTTTTATAATAATTACATTTTTGTAAGATAAATTTTCTTTAAATCTGCATATATTCCTAATAATTGTCCATATTCTAAAATATATCTTATTATTTTGTGGTTTTAGTCATTAAATATATGTTATGTGAATATATATTTAATAAATTATAATTAGAGAGGATTTATTATGAGTAAACATTATTTTAATTTTGATAATTTAACCGATAAGTTAGTTCACATTTTATATGTAGCCAAAGTAGAAAATGCTTTAGGCTTAGTTATTGTTGAATTAATAAACTATTATGGAGAAAATACTATTAAAGATTGTATAAGCATATGTAAAATCCGATATCCTTATATATTTAATTAAATCTCTTCCTTATAATAAAATTAAATCCTCTCATAATAATATATAAAAATTTAGGCTATATCTTAAGAATATTAAATATTCTTAAGATATAGCCCTCATTCGTAATTTTAATTAATAACCTGCCATTTCATTATACACTTTTTAACTAACCATATACAATAGTATATTTATAAAATATTTACGTATTATAGCTATACAACGAAATTTTAATTTATATGGTAAATTTATGATTCAAGTTCTGATAATTTAAATGCTTTTTCTTCCTCTACTGGTTTAGAGAATAAAAATCCTTGAACATAATCTACATTCATTTTATTTAATTTTGCTAATTGTTCTTCTGTTTCCACGCCTTCAGCCACTATTGGTAAATTCAATGAATGAGCTGAGGCAATAATTAATCTTAAAAGTTTTATATATTCTTTTTTTACATTCATTCCACTAATAAAACTCTTATCTATTTTTATTAATGATAAAGGCATATTTACAATATAATTAAGGGATGAATAGCCTGTACCAAAATCATCTAAACTTATTGTAACTCCCATATCTTTTAATTCTTTAATTTTCATTATATTTTCTTCTATATTTTTAACTAATATAGTCTCTGTTATTTCTATTCCAATACAATCAATAGATACATCTGCCCTATTAATTATTGATTTTACCTTATTTATAAAATCTTTCTCCATTATTTGAATGGCAGATATATTAATTGAAACTACTATCTTATCTTTTCTGTTTACATTTATTTTTTTTGCAAATTTACAAGCTTCATGCATTATATAATAACCCATATCTATTATTAAATTGCTACGTTCCATAACTTCTATTATTTTTATAACAGGAACACTTGCATATTTTTTGCTTTGCCATCTAAATAGTGCTTCAAATCCTTTTAGTTTTCTATCTATTGTATATTGTGGTTGATAAAATACTTTTACTTCATTTTTGGCTATTGCATACTTTAAATCTTTTTCTATATTTAAAGTTAAGTTTTTTTCTGCTTCTAATTCCTTAGTGTATTTTATAAATCTATTTTTGCCTAATTCTTTAGATTTGTACATTGCAAGATCTACCTTTACAAGCAGCCTATTTATATCTGATATATTATCTCCCATTGCGATGCCTATACTAACAGAAAAATCATGTTCTTTATACATATGTATTTTTTCTAATATTTTTTCTGCTTTATCACATATTATATTTTCATTTTCTACATCTTTAAAAACAGCTAAGAATTCATCTCCACCAAACCTACATATAAAAACATCATTGCAAATTTTATTAAGTTCATTTGCTACATGTACAATTACTTTATCGCCAAAATTATGACCATAATAATCATTAATATCTTTAAAATTATCAATGTCTACAAGCATCATACCTATATTACTATAATCACTTTCATTTTTCATGTAATCATATAATGCTGTTCTATTAGATATTTGCGTTAAAGCATCTGTAAAAGCTTGCTTCTTTATTTTTCTTTGTGCTTCCTTAATATCTGTAATATCTATAAGTGCACTAGCAATTCCTATTACCTCATTTCCTATATCAAATACAGGTGTTTTATAAATTTCCACACTTCTAATTTCATTATTAACTTTAATATCAGACTCAAATTTTCTAGTCTCTTTTGCTTCCATTATTTCTTTATTTTGACTATGAATATCTTTTACAATATCTTCTCCAAAAATTTCATGTTGCATTCTTCCTATTAATTCATCCATACTTACACTAAAGTAATCTGCAAATTTTTTGTTTCCATTAACATATTTTGCATTTATATCAGTTAACCATACTGGAAAAGGTAAGTTGTCCATAAGCATTTGCAATTTAGCATCTTTATTTTTTAAATCAGTAATGTCTCTTGCAATACCTATAGTACCTATTACTTCATCAAACTCATTTATTACTGGTGCTTTATACATATTAAATTGCTTAAATCCCTTTTCCCCAGGAATTATTTCATCAAAAACTACTTGAGTTCTTTTATTCATTACTTCTAAATCAAATTGTCTGCACCGATCTCCTACCATACCGCTCCATACATAGTGATCCCCTTTGCCCTTTATCTGCCCCATTGTTTTTCCACTATGCTCCATAAACTCATTATTTACTTTAATATAATTGCTATCTTTATCCTTAAACCAAGCCATAAAAGGAGTGTTGTTTAACAATGCATCAAATTGAATATCTTTTATCTTAGAATTTGTTTCAGCTTTCATTAACTTAATTTGATTACTAATTCTTAAATCTATTTCTTCAAATCTAAATGGTTTTAATATATAATCATCCGCTCCAATTTCTATATACTCTTTTAAATTCCCAATGTTATCTTTATCTGTACATATTATAATTCCTAATTTAACTTTTAAAAATTCATTTTTTAATTTTTTTATAGTTCTAATAACTTCTTTGTTGCCTATATTTGTATCTATTATTACTAAATTCACATCTAATTTAATAACTTCATCTATACTTCCATGTATTGAAAAGTCTAATCCATTATCTTGAGCCTTATTAGATATTTGTGAAATTTTTTTTGCATTACTAGAGACTATAACTAGTTGTCTTTTATCCATCCGTGAATTGCCTCCTAATATATCCTATAATCAGTAGTATAGCATAATTAAATAAAATATTCCTTAATATCCTATTTTTTCTTATTCTATAATAAAAATACATACTAGGTTACAGTATGTATTTTTATCTTGTTTTAAAATATTAAATTTCTTTTTTAACAAATAATTGTTATATTACTTACTACTTTATTCTCTATATTTTTTAATTTTTTCATCCATGGTTACACCATCTTTTTTATAGTCAATCTTAACCATTGAAATAACTCTAGATGCACCCTCTTCTACACAAATCTCCTGTGATTTTTTTACAATTTCAAGAAGAAAATCTAATTCACCTTCCATTGTTGTTTCCATTGGACCTACTTCATATTTTACACCAGTAGACTCTATGTATTCTATAACCTTATCCACTACTGGATAAATCATATCTTCTGGAACACTTGGTACTACTTGCAAACTTACATTACATACTGACATTTTAACTCCCCCTATTATTGTTTTTATTATTAATTCTGTTTTAAATATGTGTTCATATATTTAATAGGTAAAGTAATCTATATCAATACATTATTAAAACAAGCACTAATTTTGAAATCAGAACAAAATCGCCTAGGCGACTTTAGAGCCGTCGATTTTTTTAGCCATGTACCCTTTCCAAACGCAGTGCAGGAATAATGGTGCGGCATATGATTATTTTTTATTCTTTAGAGATACTCATCATACCTTTAAAATACAATATTCTATAAGTTATCCATAAATTTTCAAGATATATAATTTCCTAAAGAATAAAAAAGCATAAAATCATCTAACTTAGACAATTCTATGCTTATGGTTACTATTTTTATATTATACTTAAATAATACAATTTCTCTACGTTGACATTATCCAAATCAGGTTAGCTGTTTTTCTATCCTATTATAAATTAACTATATATTTTTTCACATATGTTGTCAATATAGGCATTAATTTTTATTGAGTTAATTTTCTTGCTTTATTAATTGTTCCATCAATTTCCTTTGCATATGTTGTGTGCTCTTCAATAATATTTCCTTTTCCTTCAACTTCTGTTTTTATATTTAATATACTCTTCGCTATTTCTTGAACTCTCATGTTTATTTGATCTATAGATTCTGTTTTATCTTGACTCGAATCCTTAACATCCTTACTATCTCCCGGAAAAGTTTCTATATTACTTTCTAAATCATTAGTTAAATTCTTAATATTTAATAAAAGCCTATCTAATTTATCTACTATATCCGTACTTTTTAAAGATTTCTTATTTACTATTTCAATTAAATTTTCACCCCAAACAGTAATACAGTAAATTATAATTATAATTCCATTTAAAATTACAAAAAAATTTAACATATTAGAATATGAAAAGTGTTCTCCTAAAATGCTGGTCGGATTAACCAAAAATAATATTACAATACACATATCTAAAGCAAATGCATCTACAACTAATACTTTTTTATTTAAATATAATGCACCACATATAATACCAGCTCCAAAGACCAATGTGTCAGATGCAGTAGTTTGTTCATTAAAGTTTGCAAACAATAGGTATCCAAAATTGGAAAGTATTATAGCTAAACTAAAAGCTATGGCTTTTATGATGTCCTTTATATTTAAAAAATATATTATAACTGAAACTATTATTATTGTTATAAATGGTAATAAATCATCAATGTTTAATTTAAAATTAAGCATTGAAATAGTCGTTAAACTCATAAATAAACATATAACAATTATAGTTATATAATTTACTTTATGTATCGTTCTAATATCAAAGCTCCAATCATTTTCCATCTTAACCCATCTCCTAATTAACTTAATTTTCCATATCATTATATATTATCGATATTAATTCATTTAACTTTAGTAATCGTTATCACTTTTTAAAATATTTCAAGTATATTAACACTTTTCTAACTCTTACATAAGCACTGTTATATTAATTTATTAACAAAAAAGATCTAGATTGAATCTAAATCTTAATTTTAAATACTATTTAATAATGCTTCATTGTATATTTATTGTTTATAATTATAAGATTACAATTAAATAGCTGTAAGAATCTCATAGTTATTTAATTGTATTTCTATTAGATAATTTTTCTTGATATTTTTTAATTTCTTCTAAAGCTTTTATAAATTCTTCTCCATCTCTAAGATTTATATATAATAGTGCAGATACTGAATCAGTTTTTTCACTTATACGAGTTGCTATTCTATAATGATCTTCTAATTTTTTTACTTCCATTTTATATATTAAATCTAGCTGTGTTATTTTATCACTAATCCTTACATCTATATTTTCTTTTTCTATTTCTACTATAACATCTATTTCTGTTCTTCCCTCTGAAATATTTCCAAACTTAGTGAACGTATACATTGCTTTATCATAATCAAATCTATTACTCTTTTTAAGATTATCTAAAATATATTCACCATCTTTTTTTAATTTTACTAATTCATCTTCTTCATAAAAATGATATTTCCCTAAATAATCCAAAGTATACTTTCTAAAAATATTAGAATTTAAAGTTTCATTCATTAATATTTCACGTCCATTCTTTTATACTTTCTTATAGTATTTGAAAAATATAAAATCATATTCATGACTGATATTAGACTATCAATAATCTAATCTTTTATATACAATAACTCCCAAAGTATCAGCTAATGCCCATCCTATAGGTATTGACCACCATATCCCATAAGCGCCTAATAAAGTTGCTGAAAGTACATATGCTAAGCCTACTCTAGTTCCTAAAGACATTACTGTTAATATTATTGATATTTTTAACATCCCTAACCCTCTATATAAACCATAAAACATAAACAAGAACCCTATTAATACATAAAAAATAGCTACAACTGATATATATTGAACTCCTAATTTTATAATCTCTTCTTCTTTTTCATCTACAAATAATAACATTATGTTTTTTGAAAAAACAAATATTAAACTTGAAGTAACCAAACAAAATGCAATTATCATTTTAACAGAACCTATAATTCCTCTCTTTATCCTCTCAAACTTTTCTGCGCCTTTATTTTGTGCAACATAAGTAGAAAAAGCATTGCCAAAGTCTTGTACTGGCATATATGCTATTGAATCGACCTTTACCCCTGCTGCAAATGCTGCCATTACAGTAACCCCAAATGTATTAACTAATCCCTGCACAATTAATATACCAAAATTCATAATAGATTGTTGAATTGAAGTTAAAATAGAATACTTAGCTACTAATTTTAGTATATCTTTATCTAACTTTAAATCTTTTTTTGTAAACCTAATAAATGAAAGTTTTTTATAAACATATATACAGCTTAATAGTGCTGAAATTCCTTGAGCAATGATTGTAGCTAAAGCTACACCTTTAACACCTAAGTTAAAATTAATAACAAACACTAAATCTAAAATAACATTTATTATTGAAGATATTATCAAAAAATATAATGGCCTCTTAGAATCTCCAACTGATCTAAGCATTGCTGTTGCTAAATTATAAATAAAAGTAAATCCTAAACCAGATAATATAATAATTAAATAAGTTTTTGAATCCATTATAAGTTCATTCGGCATATTAAATAAAGTTAATAAAAAATCTATTGAATTTAAGGAAAAAATCATTAAAGCTAATGTAACTACTCCAATAAATAGAAAGGACGTAATTGACACAGTTTTAAACTTATCTTTTTCATTTGAACCATAAAACTGTGCTAATATAACATTTGATCCCATAGCTAGTCCTATTATTATAGATGTTATAAATACTACTATAGAAAAAGAAGATCCAATAGCTGCCAAAGCATGTGCTCCCACAAATTTACCCACAACTATTGTATCTACTAAATTATAAATTTGCTGAAATATGTTTCCTAAAATCATAGGTAATGCAAATCTAAAGATTAATTTGCTTGGATTACCTGTTGTCATATCAACCATAAATAAAACCTCTTTTATACCTTATTTAATGTTAAAATTTTCAATATACTAATTCTATTTTTTCATTAATTATTCTTATATATGTTAATTCTTAAAATTTAGAACTTTCCAAAATTCTTCATTTAACTTTTTTAATTTAGAATCACTCAATTAATAATTTTTATACAATAAATCACTAGTCTAACACTAAAAATAAACCCATAAGTATCAATAATCAAAATACTTATAGGCTTATAAATTATTATGTAATTCTATATACTTAATTTATATCTTCAATTGCATTAATTGCTTTATCACAGTATACTTTAACAAAAACCACCTTAAGATAATCACCTTCAGGATATTTATCTGAAACTGCAAAATCATCTGGTAATGTATGTTCTTCAAGAATGAAATACTTCTTATTACTTTCTAAAAATGCTTTATCAATAAACTTCTTGAATTTATTCATATTAAATGTAGAACAATTTGTTGAGCAAACTATTACCCCTTCATCTTCTGTTACATCAATTGCATTTTTAACTAGATCTTTGTAATTGCTAGCAGCACTAAATGTATTATCTTTAGAAGTAGCATAACTTGGAGGATCTAATATAACCACATCAAATTTTTTATTTTCTTTTTTAGCTTCCTTAAAGTAATGGAATATATCATCTACAATAATTTCATGATTATTTGGATCAATCTTATTTAATTCAAAGTTTTCAATAGTCTTTTTTAAACTTCTACCTGCTAAATCTACGCTAGTAGTTATAGCACCACCTCTTGCTGCTGCCATTGAAAACGCTCCTGTATATGAAAAAGTGTTTAATACTCTTTTACCATTAGAATAAGTATCCTTTATAGATTTTCTAACATCCTTTTGATCTAAGAATACACCAACCATAGCACCATCATTTAAATAAATGGCAAAATTCACATTGTTTTCTTTAACAACTAAAGGTTCTGGTGCTTTTTGACCACAGTAATAGCTATCTTCATCTACAACCATTCCATTATCTTCAAATCTCTTCTTTTCATATATTCCTTCAAATGAAACTAAAGATTTTATAGATTTTATTATATACTCCTTGAATGCATACATACCTTTGCTATACCAAGTTATAAGATAATATTCATCAAAATAATCTATAGTTAATCCACCAATTCCATCACCGCTGCCATTAAATACTCTAAAAGCATTTGTATCTTTAGAATGATATAATTTCATTCTTTTTGAAAAAGCATTTCTCAACTTATCATAGAAAAACTTATTATCAAAATTACACTTTTTACTATTACTTAAAACCCATCCACAACCTTTGTTTTGCTTTCCATAATAGCCTTTACCTAAAAATTGTTGCTTCTTATCTACTAGTGTAATAATATCTCCTTCATTTTTTAATACCTCTGGATTTTCTAATGTTTCCTCTGATATTAATGCATATTTATTGCTATATTTTTTTACATATTCATTTTTAACTATAACTTTTAATTCTTTCATTTGTTATCCCTACCTTAAATTAATACTTATATTATATATTTATCTCAATTATATAGCAAAGATTTTTAATTTATGTAATTAACAAACTGATTAAATTAACATATTCCATTACTATTGACTCTAAGGCAACACTATGTTTTAGTATAAATAGTATGAATTTTAAAATTATATTAATTAAAATAAGAATATACTTATTTTGATTAATAAAAGGGGTTAATAAAATGGTAGAAACACATAGGAATTATTTAATTGATAATAGTAAAGGTATCTTAATTTTTCTGGTAGTCTTAGGACATAGCTTAGAATTCTTACGAAAGGATTATGATATTGTTAGAATTATGTATACCTTTGTTTATCTTTTTCATATGCCAGTGTTTGTCTTTATATCAGGCTATCTTTCTAAAAATATAGAAAAGGGACGTAAAAATGCGGTAAAAAATTTATTTATACCATTTCTATTTTTCAACACAATATGGAATGTAGTCGAGATGTATTCACAATATTTACCAGGAAATAGCGCAGGTGAAATTACAAATATAACTATATTTTCATTTTTTACTCCTGGATGGGCATTATGGTATATATTTTCAATGTTCCTTTGGAAAATATTTTTACCAGATCTTTTAAAAATTAAAAATATATTTATAATCAGCATCATTGTAGGAATAGCTGCTAGACTTTTTAGTGAATTAGGTACATTTATGGCGCTTTCGCGTACCCTTGCATTTACTCCATTCTTTCTAGTTGGATATTATACAAGTGAAAAGAAATTACATGAATTAAGAAAATTTGGACAAGTTCCACCTATATTAATTACTGGTATAGGAATTGCACTTGCTATCCTATTTGTTAAGCTTTTTAATATTCCAGGTGAATTTCTATGGGCTGATCGTTCATATAACCATTTTGAAATAGGTATGATAAAAAGTGTTATTCTTGCCACCCTAAATTATGGAGTTGGTTTTCTGTTTATATACGTATTTGCAAATTTAGTGCCTAAAAAGGAAACTTTTTTATGCAAATTGGGTAGAAATACTTTATCAGTGTATTTGTTACATACTTATTTTATTGGTGTTGTATTAGGAGTATGTTCTCTTATACCAAGTGATATTGTTAAATTTATAATCATTATAATAGGTACTTTTATTATTACATTTTTACTTTCACGAGATGTTGTAGCTATTAGATTTAATTGTTTCTTAAATGGTCTTAATAAAAAAATATTTGCTAAAGAAAAATAAAAACATAAAATGATGTTGCAAAATGAACTGCAACACCATTTTATGTTTAGTTATTAAAGATTATATTCTTTAGGTTGATTTCCAGAAAAGTCTGCTATTACTGCCTTAGCATTTTCTAAATAGAATATCTCAAAAATTGGATTTTCAGCTGTTCTATAAAGTGATTTAACAAGATCACTTGATTCTATTATGTTTTTCTTAATATTAATGTCATTGGAAAATACAACTTTACCATTTAATCTAATCCAAGCAAATTTAGGACTTGATGTAGTTATTTCTACATACGGATTATTTTTTATTTGTGCAAAAATATCCTTTTCATTGTTTGTACAAAAATATAACTTTCCACTATCTTCAATCATAAATTGAAATGGACGAACTTTCGCCTTTCCATCTAAACCCACTGTTGCAAAATATTGTACTGGATTTTCCTTTAAGAAACTTATTACTTCATTCATTATTAATGAACCTCCCTCTTAATTCTCATTGCATTTTTTTACTTACAATATTATAATAATTACATTAATATCAATTTTATAGTAAGCACTTCAAAGTGCTATAGTATCTTAAAGGATACTATTAAGAAAGGGTGTGACTTCTATGTTAAGTACGTCAAAAGAATTACCAGCTTGTCCTGTTGAAATAACCTTACAAATTATGGGTGATAGATGGAAAGTATTAATAATACGCGATTTACTTAGTGGAACAAAACGTTTTGGAGAATTGAAAAAATCCATTGGTAATATAACTCAAAAAGTATTAACTTCAAACCTTAGGGCAATGGAAGCAAGTGAATTAATAACTAGAAAAGTATACGCTGAAGTTCCTCCAAAAGTGGAATATACATTAACAGAGACTGGTTATAGTTTAAAACCCATATTAGACTCCATGGTTGAGTGGGGAAATTTGTATAAAAGTAAACATTCAAAAGTCTCTGATTCTTAGTTTTCTTATACTTTAATTATAAAATCACTATGGTTTTTTCAAGTCTATACTTAGCGCAAACTTCTACTTGATCTACAATGTGTAAAATGAATACTATGATTATAAAGTTGCTTAAAAAACTTTATAATCAGTTCTAACATTAAACGCCAAAGATGTCATACATAAGCTTTCCATTTTACTTCCATTATTTAACGCTTTATTAATTGCATTAAATAATGAACTTTTAAAGACAATATTCATTATTTCACTATTTTCATAACATCCGCTTTTAATCGTTTTTTCAACAATATCATATATTAAGTTATAGGACATAATTTGTTCTTTAAATAAATTAATTTTTTCATCTCCTTTTAGTAATATAATTTGATCTGAATACTTCACTTCTGGAAATATAAATTCACAAAAAATCTCTGGTATAAAACAAAATAATTCAGTGGTCAAACTATTGTCAGCACAGAAGTTAAAAATCTGAGTATATAAATTATTATATTTTTCTACTGAATCACATTCTTTGTATAAATCCAATGCTCTCGTAATAATATGACTAACATGTATTTTTGAAAAATTATATGGTACATATGTATTTTCTTCTTGAATTAAAATAAAGATTTGTTTTTCAGAGTACAAAGATTCTTGTATTTTCCACACTCTAATATGTTCATTAATAATCTCACTTATGCTACTATTAACGATTCCATTTATTCTACATTCGCAGTTTGTTGAATTACCAGTTTTAGATGCATATATTTTTATATAATAAACTCTCTTATTTCCTAAGCGCTTTTTTATTTCTTCGCCTAATAGTTCCCAATAATCTATTTCTTTCCGATCTACTCTTGTTCCTTGAGCTGTTAAACAGCTTTTATAAAGTGTAAATTCATTTATTTTGTCATAATATTTTATGTTTAATTCATGACCATCCTCATTCTTTAATGCATTAGTTATTCCACATAATGATGATAAAGAAAAACTAGATACTGCATGCTTAATTGCTGCATTAATATTGCTTCCGACCCCTGCTACACATTCAAGTAAATCTTCATCAAAAATTTTATGCTTAAGTACAAATATGACTTGAATAAATCCTTTATTTATTTGTGATACATGAGCTTCTATTGTTAAATCTATTCCTTTAATATATAAATTTTCATTTTTTATTTCACTATCTTTTATTACATTATTCAGTACTCTAATGACTTTTTGATCATTAGTTAAATTTACGTTACTATTAATATCTTCCTTATTGATTTGCACATCTTTTATACTTTTATTTTTTCTATTAAATATTTTTTTGAATATTTTCATTTGATTACTTTTCCTTTTAATTCTATTTTTAGTAATTTATTTCTGAAACTGATGTTTTTTTAAATACTAAACATAAAAAGCCTCATTGCCATCTAAACATAACATTGATTCTATTGAGGTGTTCCCATTATTTATTTTTTCGTGAATATAATTTTTTGATAATTCTTTTCGTGATTTTATCTTTTTCTTAAAAAAATTAAACATACACTCTCCTTCACTTTGCTTAAATTCTTTTTGCTTATTATTTTTAATAAATATATAACTATGTTTAAAATTGCTTATTTATTTTTAATATATAAAAATAATCTGCTAAGTTACACTTTAATATCGGATTATTTTCCCATTACTTTATATTTATCCCTATTTTTATCATCAGTACTTTTATAAATATATATTTTTTATATAAAAAATATAAAATTCCGAAAAATGTCCAATACATCAATTAGGAATTTTATATAATTTGTATTATATTTGTTTCTAATTTTCTCTTATATTCAATATACATCTCTTACCTGGCGTATTATAACATCCATTGCATGATACACACTTAGGATTCTTAATATCTCCACTAGACCACTTATTAATTAAATATATCAAGCTCATATTACATATATTTACAAAATATTCTATTTTCTAAATACAGGTAAAGTACTACATCCAAAGTTTCCACCAGCTTTACTGATCTCTGAATAGTCTAAATAAAAAGTTTTAAATCCTCTTTCCTATAATTCCTTTTTTATTAGTTAATTTAGAAATAAATAATATGTTATCTATTACAAATCCTACATCTCTAGTAAAAACTTGATTTGAACCATAAATAGGATCTAAAAATTGAATCTTTGCACCTTCATTAATAAGTAAATTGATGAAATCATTATATTGCTTTAACATCTTCTTATAATTTAATCGTTTAAATGACAATCTTTTTAATTTAAAGACATATGGATAACACACTATAATTGTCCCAATTTCTTCATAGTGATTTTTATGACTAATGTCCATGATTAATATCACCTGAACCTATAATTATATATTAATTATTTTACCTAAAAAATTAATAATTATTTACAATATGCTTAACATTATCCCTTAATAATAGTATTCAAAAACATAATTTTTTAATCATAGATTACAATTATGTTTTAATTTTTATTCTTTAAACATGTTATTTGAATTTATCAATGATATTGTTAAAAATTAATTATTTTAATAACTTTTTATTTGTATTTAATTAATAATTTCTCCATAAATTTGTATTATTTATACATATTATGGTATAATACTTGAGATTTTATAAAATTTATCTAATTATACTTATTAAGGTAATTGAATGATGCTATAAATTGCTTTATAAAGTATAAAAATATTAAAACTAAGAGGTGCAAAATGAAAAAAAGACTTTTTACAGTACTTTGTGCTATAGCCTTAAGCTTTAGTCTAAGTACAGAGTGCTTTGCTAGTATTTCCTCATCTACTAAAAACTTACGTGAAACTTATTTAAGTAAAAGTTCTTCAGTTGATGAAATTAATGCCGAGCAAAATAATTACAACTTAACGGAGGATATAGTTAACCCTTCTTATGAAGAAAATAATGAAAATTATCCTTTCAAAAAGCTCAATAAATTAAGTAATGAAGAAATAATAGAATTATCTTCAAAAATATCATGGAAAGACATTCCTGATATTTTTAAATACAACGAAGATACCTATGAATTTTATTCTAACGAATCTCGTGTACAAGCTATAATAGATGGACTGTATCAAAAAGCTTGTACCTTTACATCTACTGATGATAATGGAATCGATACACTTGTTGAAATTCTAAGATCTGGATTTTATCTAGGATTCTACAACGATACTTTAAATTATCTAAAAGATAGAAAATTCCATGATAGATGTATTCCTGCTCTAATTGCAATGGAAAATAATCCAAACTTTAAATTAGGTGAAGATGGACAAGATAAAGTAGTGTTTGCCTTTGGTAAACTTATTGGAAATGCTTCTTGTAATCCTGAAGTAGTAAATAAGTCAGTTACTATTTTAAATCAATACTATAATGAAATTAATCAATATCCAACTGATAAATTAAAAGCTGATGCTGTTTTAAAAATAATGAGTGAAATAACATATGATATTAATCAATATTGTTATGACAATAATATTAGAGATGGAAAAAATACTCCTTGGACTGGACAGATAGATGACTTTATCAATGCAATCTTAAAATTTGCTTCTATCTCTGAAATAACTGATGATAATGGCTGGCTTATAAATAATGGTATATATTACACAGCAAAATTAGCTAAATATCATAGTAATCCTAGAATACCGCATAAAGTATTAGATAATTGTTTAGAAACTCTACCTAGCACTTCTGAACAATATATTACTACTTTAGATTTATTAAAAAGTGATTTTGACTCCAAGGATTCAAATGGCAATAACATTGATGTAGATAAAATTATTGAAGACAAGAAAAATACTTTTTTACCTAAAACATATACTTTTGATGATGGAAAAATGATAATTAAAGCTGGTGATAAAGTATCTGAATCTAAAATTCAAAGGCTTTACTGGGCTTCAAAAGAGGTAAAGGCTCAATTTCATAGAATAATCGGAAGTGATGAGCCTTTAGAAACAGGTGCTGCAGATGATGTACTAACTATGGTAATTTATAATAATCCTAAGGAATATAAACTTAATAGAACTTTATATGGTTATTCTGTTGATAATGGTGGTATCTATATTGAAGGAATAGGCACTTTCTTTACATATGAAAGAACCCCTCAAGATAGTATATTTAGTTTAGAGGAACTATTTAGACATGAATTTACTCATTACCTTCAAGGTCGTTATTTAGTTCCTGGTTTGTTTAATCAAGGAGATTTTTATCAAGGAAATAACACAAGACTTACTTGGTTTGAAGAAGGTTCTGCAGAATTCTTTGCTGGTTCAACTAGAACTACAGTACTACCTAGAAAGTCAATGGTATCTGCCATAGGCCAAAATGAACAAGAAAGACTTAGTGCAAATAGCCTATTCCATTCCTCTTATTCAGATGGATGGGACTTCTACAATTATGGTTATACTTTTACAGATTATATGTATAACAGTAATAGAGAACTATTTAAAGATTTAGTTGACTCAATGAAATCTAATGATGTTAACGGTTATGATTCTATAATTGAAGAATCAAGTAAAAATTCAAATTTAAATAAACAGTATCAAAAACATATGGATAAACTAGTTGATAATTATGATAGTTATACCATTCCTTTGGTATCTGATGATTATATGAAAAAATGTGATAGTAAAAATTTACAAGTAGTAAAAAAAGATATTGAAAATGCTATGGGATTAAGTAATTCAGAAATAGTAAAAGAAAGTTCTGACTACTTCAATACTTATACTTTAAAAGGAACTTATAAATTAGATTCAAATAATGGTGAATTTAATAATTGGAGTTCAATGAACGAAAAAGTTAACGAAGCTTTAGAGAAGTTAAATAACCTGCCATGGAATGGATATAAAACAATTACAGGTTACTTTATAAATCCTAGAGTAAATTCAGCTAATGAAGTTAAATATGATGTTGTATTCCACGGATTACTATATCATAATGACAACTTTAGCGAAGAACCTACAATTACATTAACTGCTCCAGAACAAGGTAATGCAGGAGAAAAAATTAAATTTACTAGTGAATGTTCAACAGATGACAGCAATTTCTCTTATGCTTGGGATTTTGGTGATGGAAATACTAGTACTGAAAAGAATCCTACTCATATATACAAAACTTCTGGAAATTATACAATAAAGCTTACAGTTACAGATTCAAAAGGCTTTGAAATAGAAAAATATTCAGAAATATCTATACACAAAGTACTTACTGGCAATCCAGTATATGAAAAAGAAGATAATAATCGTTTTGAAAATGCTAATGAAATTAATTTAAATGATTTAGTCTCAGGTGATTTACAAGCTGATGATTCTCAAGATACATTTTCTTTTGAAGTTACAAAACCAGATGATATAACTATTACTTTAGAAAATAATTCTCAAGATAAAAATAGTTTTAATTGGTTATTATTTGACGCTGAAAATACAAATGATTACTTTGCTTTCCCAGAAACTAAAATGAATCAACTTTCAAAAACTGTTAGCATTGATAAACCTGGGAAATATTATTTAGTTGTATATCAAAGTTCTAAAGAAAAAACTGATTATAAATTTGTAGTTGATGGTAGTTTTGTTGAAACTCCTGAAGTAGATCCAGATGAGGATACTGATGAGACTCCAACTGAAACACCAGATACAGATGAAGACAATAATAAAGACGAAGATTTTAATAATGATAATATAAACGTCGATGAAGAAGAATACAATGATAATTTTGAATGTGCTAATAATATTTTTAAAAATCAAATAATGAATGGAAATTTAGATTCTTCTGATAGATGTGATACATTTTCTTTTAATGCATTAAGTACTGGAACTATAAATGTAACGATAGAAAATTCTAATAGTGACTCATCTACTATTAATTGGCTTGCTTATAATAGTGATGACACTGATAATTATATTGGATATGCATCAGAAAATGATGATAATAAATTCTCTGGAAATTTTAAAGTTAATAAGCCTGGAAAATACTACATCGTTTTATATGAAGTAAATGGTAATGATTCAGAATATAAACTAAAAGTAGATGGTGATATTGAAAGTTCTCCAGAATCTAACAATAAAGAGGATGTTAAAGAAGAAGAAAATGATGATTCTTTTGGCTCTGCAACTAAAATTAATGCTAATACTACTATTACAGATACATTAAATGGTGAAGATAATAAAGATATATATTATTTCACTGTAAATGAAACTACTGATTTAAATATTGAATTAAATAGTTTAGATAAATTAGGTGTGACATGGCAACTTTTCAGTGAAAAAGATTTAGATAATTATATGGCCTATGGTTCACAATCAGGTGATTCAATTATAGGTAATGTTAATATTGAGACTGGAAAGTACTACTTATTAATATATAAATATACTCAAGATGATGGTTCATACACATTTACAATAAAGTAAATGAACAAGCCGGTAGTTTAGTCTTTTGTTGACTTTCACTACTGGCTATTTTTCTTATGTTAAATATTTATGGTTTTACCACAATGCGTAAGTACTAATTCATTTAAGCTTTAATTGCTAAATCCTTATAATTAATATTCCCTACATAAATATAAAATAAATTGCTTAGGTTATTTTAATCTACTATTTCTAAATTAGAACTAGTAGATTAGATTTGCCTATCTATTTCACAAATCTAGTATATTAATTTAAAATACATTAAATTAATTATAAATATATCCTATAATAATTTGAAGCATATCCAAAAAAAGTATAATATTTTGAAGATTTAAATGGTTACACAAAGGATATTACATTATAATACAATTTGTACCACTTAATGTAAAATGATATAATATAATATGTAATCATCAAAGCGCGCTAAGTTAAAAGATTACAATACAATATTTTAAAAACTTGGAGGAGATAAAATGAAAAAGATATTAACTTTTATGATGGCAACATTATTATTATTATGTACATTTATGATGCCAAAAGCAGCCATAGCAGCAGAAAATAATGAAAAGGTAGCATATAGCATATGTATGCCATTTAATTACACTAAATTCAATACAACTGATGTAAAAAATGTAACATTACATTATGGTATTAATGGATGGAATGATGTTAAAGATGTTCAAATGAATAGAAGAGTATCTGATTATTACATGGGAAGAACATTTGAAACTTTCTTTACAACAATTTATGTAGAAAAAGGAGCAACAGTAGACTATTGCTTTAAACAAGAATGGAATAATAACGAAGTAAAATGGGATAACAATAATAACAATGATTACCATATAGTTGTAAATGAAAGCAACATTAAATAATCTAGATTATCTATTTTATGAATTGTCAAACTAAGTGCAACACTTAGTTTGACAATTCATTATAAATTAACGTTTCTTTATCAATTTATTTAGATTCCTAAAAGTTGCTTTTTCTTTGTATTAAGTTTGATATAATACTTAATTTTTATATAGGTAATTTAACTTCAAATATAGTTTTATTATTATCACTATAAGCTGATATCGTTCCTTGATGTAATTCTATAATATTTTTTGCTATAGCCAATCCTAATCCTGATCCACCTATATTGCTATTTCTAGATTTTTCTATCCTATAAAATCTATCAAAAATATATGGTAAATCTATTATAGATATTGCTTCACCATAATTTATTACTTGAACAACTGCCATATTACCTTCAGACTTTGTTGTTATATCAACATAATATCCATCTTTTCCATACTTAATTGCATTAGATAATAAATTTTCAAATGCTCTAACTAATTTTTCTGAATCTACATTTACTATTAATTTATCATCTGAAAATTTAATTCTTGATTTCATATTTTCATTTTTAAATTGGTATTCGAAATAAGCTACTACTTGACCTAAAAGTTCTACTAAATTAATATTAGCTCTTTCTAATTTAACAGTGTTATTTTGCATTTTAGTGAGTTCGAATAAATCATTTATAAGTAAATTTAAACTCTTTGATTTTTCATATGCTATATTAACATAATATCTTAGTTGGATTTCATCTCTATATTTGTCACAATCAATAATCTCTAAATATCCCATTATTGAAGTTAAAGGAGTTCTTAAATCGTGAGAAACGTTAGTTATTAAATCATTTTTTGTTTTCTGTGCTTTTCTTTCCTCTATAGTTCTCTTTTTAAGTTGTTTTGATATATTATTTATATTTTCAGCTAAATTTTTCATATCCCCCTTAGCCTCAACTTCTATTAACTTATCTAAATCACCTTTAGCCATTACTTTAGTTTCATTTATAATAGAAGCTAAACTTTTATTTTTTTTATATGTAATAATAAAATGAAATAACAAAAATGATGGTAACCCAATTATTATATAAATATAATTCCCAAAAATTCCATACTTTAAAATATACCAATAATCCCATACATAGTTTATAAATTGAATTTTAGTATACATATATAATAATATTATTATTTCTTTAATTATAGTTAACATTACATACATTAAAGTAATAGAAACTAATAAATCAACTATTGATACTAACCAATATTTATATAATCTTTTATTTTTCAATTTTATAACCAACTCCCCATACTGTATGAATTATTTTATTTCCTCCCATATACTTTTCTAATTTATCTCTAAGTCTACTCATATGTACCATAACAGTATTGTTAGATTGATAATATCTTTCTTTCCAAACTTTTTCAAAAATTTCTTCTGCACTAAATACTCTCCCTCTATTTGTAGCTAGTAAATATAATATTTCAAATTCTCTAGCCGTCAAAGAGACTTCATTATCATCTATTGTTATTTTATGTTTCCCTTTATCTATAATCATGGACTCAATTCTTATTATGTCATCTGAAACTTGTATTTTAGTATTAAAAAAATATGTTCTTCTAAATAATGCCCTTATTCTAACAGAAAGTTCTAAATGATTAAAAGGCTTACAGACATAATCATCTGCACCAGTCATAATTCCTTGTATTTTATCCATATCCTCTCCCTTTGCACTTAACATGAGAATTGGTATATTATACTTTTCTCTTGCTTTTCTGCAAACTTCAAATCCATCCATCCCTGGCATCATTACATCTAGGACCATTAAATTAATTTCTTCTTTTTTCAATATTTCCAAAGCTTCTTCTCCACATTTTGCCTTAAAAACGCTGTATCCTTCATTCCTAAGATTTATTTCTAACAGATTTCTTATTTCTTTTTCATCATCAACTACAAGAATATTATTATTCATATACCCCTCCTATTTTATAATTGATTTCCTAAGTACTCCTCTAGTGTAATTTTATTATCATAAATATACTTAGCAGCTTTTTTTCCAACATATCTAATGTGCCAAGGTTCATATTCTATACCAGTTATATTCCTTTTTCCATAAGGATATCTTATAACAAAACCAAATCTATAGCAATTTTCTGCAAGCCAATCTGCTTCTTTTGTTCCTTTTACAAAATACTTATCTTCATTAGTAATATCAATACATACTCCTGTTTGATGTTCGCTAAATCCTGGCTTAGCAACGTATGCGTCTGCACTTTCCTTACCTACTGTTTTCACTCTGTTATTATAGATATTTTTTTGTGATTTATATGATCTATATGCTGAATTTCCTAATAATGTTATTCCTTCCTCTTGTGCTGTATTAACTAATTCTTCTAATGGTTCTACAATTATTCCTGCTACATGCTTTTCTTCATTGCTTACATCGTCAACAAATGGTATGTTAGGAATAGTTAAATTTTCTGGTTTATACTCTTTATTTAGACCATATTCCCTATTTACCAATATTATTTTATTATTATCTTCATTTATTAAATTATCTTTACTATTTAAATTAAATTTATTTTCTTTACTATTTGTTTTCTGTGATTCCATACATAAAAAACTATTAACTACAAATAATCCTCCTATAACTATAATAAATACTAAAATATTTTTTAATCCTTTTTTCATTTACTCTCCACTCCTTATAATCTCTTAAGTTCATTGTAAAATATAGAATTTACAACACTTATAAAAATTTCTTACGAAATCTTAAGCTTTATAAGATTTGAAGTTTAGAATATTTATATATAGCTATAATAACTAACTCTTCACAAAAAAATAGTTGTTTAGTAGTTATTTAATTGCATTTATCTAGTATTTTTAATTTGGTTTACTTATTTCTCATTCCTGTTCTACCTCTTTGTATTTTAAACATAACAAAAAAGACTATAGCTAAAGCTACAGTCTTATTTATAACAATTTAAAATTATCTTCTATTTTGTTCTTTTTTAGCTCTTCTGCAAGCTGCACATCTTGTTGGTTCGTTATCGAATCCTTTTTCTTTGTAGAATTCTTGTTCTCCTACTGTAAATATGAATTCACTACCGCAATCTCTGCATACTATTGTCTTATCTGTCATAATAATTCCTCCCTAATTTAAAGATCTTAATTCATTAATAATCTCCATTTACGAGAAACTATTTTAAATACAAGTCTTTATTTTAGTAACATTTCTGCTACTCACTTATAATAACACATAACTTTAATTATTGCAACATAAAATTATTTTTTTGAAAAAGCAATTATTGATATTTATCTAAAGCAAACAATGCGAGAATCATTCTTAATAATTTCAACTTATTATAGGCATGTTCCTATGATAAAAATTTCATACGTTATTGATTTTTCTTAAATAATTTACTTCTTAATAAAAACATATATTTAATACCTTTCTATGAATCCTTCTTTACCATAATCTTTATGATAATATATACTCCTTAAATCTTTTAGATTTTTTTTATTTTGCATAATTTTAACCGTATCGTTTTCCTAGTATCTATTTTTATCATTTTTTATTACATTCATTGACTACAATACTTTTAAGTGATATTATTTTACTAAAACAGTTATTATTTAAATATTGATTATTTGTAGAGCTTGGTTGTTTTTTAACAAATACCAAGCTTTTATTGTGTGCCCAGCATGGGCACGTACTAATCGGTGAAAGTCCGTAATGGG
>NZ_CAURTC010000002.1:0-230958 GCF_963527835.1 uncultured Clostridium sp.
ATATAAATATATAAATTATTATATATATTATCGAATAAAGAGGAGTACAAATGATAAAATGGGACGATAGCTATAATATTGGCATTGAAACTATAGATGAGCAACACAAATATTTATTTAAATTATGTAGAGATTTAGAAATTCTACTTGAAACTCCAAATGTAATTCATAAGGTAGATGATGCGCTTAAAATTGTATGTGACTTTAGAAATTATGTGACTTATCATTTCTATTATGAAGAGATGTACTTTAGCATAGTAAATTATAATTACCTAGCAGATCATATTGCTGAGCATAAAGAATTTAAAAAGCAAATCTTAGATATTAATGTATCTAATTTTTATAAAGAAAACTACGATGAATTACAAACATTAATTAACTTTTTATATGGTTGGATTTTTGATCATATAACTAAGAAAGATATTAACTTAAAAACTTTAGTTGAGTAGAAATTTAAAGTGGCTGTTTTCATATTAATAAATTAATATGAAAACAGCCTTATTTTATAAATTAATACTAAAAATTTATACTAATATAAACATGTTCTTGATGTCTTTGTAATTGGCTCAATATTTTTACTATAACCCTGCTAATAAAAATACACTTGAAACTAATATAACAACTGATACTATTGTAATGGATAACTTTATTACAAATTCCTTTCTAAATGTTCCAAATAACATAATTAGGTTTTTCATGTCTAACATAGCTCCAAATATTAAAAAAGCTACTACACTACAAAAAGGATATTGATTTAATAAATTTTTACCGATAAACGCATCGACTTCTGAACATAAAGATAAAAGAAATGAAAGCAACATCATAAATATTATAGATAGCATCTTTCCATTTGATATATTATCAAATATACTGGTTGGCACTAATACTTGAAATGCCGTTGCCAAAAATGCTCCAATTATAAGGTACTTCATAATATCTAAAAATTCTTTTATAGAATGCTCTAAAAGCAATTTAAACTTATTTCCATCACATTTCATCATTCCATTATCATTACATCCACAACTACAATATGATTTATTGTCTATTAATCTGTCCATCAATAAATATTGTCTTCTGCCTTGAAGCAAGGTCATTATAACTCCTATAAGAATTGCTCCAACAAATCCTCCCACCGTTCTTGCTATTACCATAGATATGTTATCATTAAACGCCGTATATGTTGACATTATTACAATGGGATTTATTAAAGGCACTGCCATCATAAATGTCATTGCAAATCCAAGAGGTACTCCTTTTTTAATTAAGGCCCTTGTTATAGGAATTATTGCACATTCACATATTGGAAATATAAGACCTATTAATGCTGCACCAAAATATCCTACAATATTATTTTTAGGAATACACTTACGTATAGTTTCATTTGATATATATATTTGCATCACACCTGAAATTATAGCTCCTAAAACAATAAAAGGAGTTGAATCCATCATTATGTCTATAAATGTATTAAAAAATTTTTCCATTATATTTTTATCATACATATCCAATTTATATAGCCCTATGATACTTAGAAATATGATAAATACTATTATTAAAAAATTTCTATTTTTTTTATTTTTCACTCTCTTTTCTCCTTAAATATTTTGAAGAATTATTTATCTTAACTTTTATCTTTTTAAAAAAAGCATTATCTAATATTTCACTTTCTCTAAGCAATGAATTAAATGATTCCCTATTTTCAGCCTCTAATATATACGCTGATGGATTTATATTGTTTAACATATTTTTAGTATTTTCTATATTTTCTTTATTACAATTTTCAGTATTATTTAAAATTATCAAGTTTGAAAGTTCAATAAATGGAACCAAAAAGTTGCCCATATTTTGCACATATGATTTTAAATTTCTAGTATCACCAATAAAATATATCCTGTCTAAACTCATGCTGTTTTTATATATCTTTTTATCTATTATTTTAAATAAATCTTCTAAATTGTAAGTTCCATTAAATTCAATTATTATTCGATTAGGAAAATATTCTCTTATTAAAGCAATCATATCTTCATTTAGTTTTTTTAAATCATTTTGTTTATAAATTGTTACTAAACCACAATCTAAAACTTCCTCAGATATTTTGTTTTCTCCATTTTCTAGTTGTATTACTATTATTTTTTCACCTTTTACATAGCTTTCTTTTATCAAAGAATTTATAAAACTTGTTTTTCCGGCGCCTAAAAATCCTGTAACTATTTCAACCTGAATTTTCATTTTAATATCCCACCTTAACTAAATAAACGAATCAGTTCTTTTTTATTTAAATTACTTCCTATTATAGAAATTACTTTTTTATTAGCCCATTTTATTTTTCTTCCTTGAAATTCATTAGGTACATAATCAAATTGATAATATTCACCATTTATAACTTCAACAATACCCTTAGCTCTTATTACATTTCCATATTCTTTGTTTTGTTCAATTATTTTAAATTTACTCTCTAATTCTTCTTCACTAGTTTTACTATTCAAATCTATAGGATAGCTTTCAAAAACATCCTTTGCACAATGATTATGTTCTTTTCTAAAAGAAGCATGTTTAACTATTTTACTTATTATAAATTCATTTTTGTTATATAATGCTTTGTCATCAACACCTACTATTTTATTTATTTCTTTTATATCCATATCTAACAAAGACTTGCTTACTATTTTTGCAGTACTATTTATCTTCCTAATAGAACTAATTACACTTTCTAGCTCTTCTTTGCTTACTAGTTCTGTTCTACTGAAAACTAAAACTTTTGCTTTTTTTATTTGGTCTTTATAGAATTCATCGAAATTATTTAAATACATATCGTATCTTTGAGCATCTATTACTGTAATTATTCTATTTATTGAAAACTTTTCTTTATATTCATCTTTATTTAATATATTTAATATTTCACTTAATTTTGCTACACCTGAAGGTTCAATTATAATATTTTTAGGATTGTATTTTTCTATTATTTCTAGTACAGAATCTATAAAATTCCCTGTTACTTGACAACAAATGCACCCTGAATTTATTTCTTTTATTTCTATATTTCTTTCCTTTAATATAGTTCCATCTATTCCAACTTCACCAAATTCATTTTCTATTATTACTGTATTCTCATCATAAACCTTATTTGCTAACAAACTTTTTATAAGCATTGTTTTACCGGCTCCTAAAAATCCTGAAAATATATCTATTTTACTTACCATAAATTTCTCCCTCCTTATACCCTTTATATTTATTTATAATTAAATCAATATAAATATTACTTAATTTCAAATATTTTTTCTTTCTATTAATAATTATTGATAAAATTCTAAAATTATGTTATTTTTAATTAAGGTATGTTACGCTAACGTTTAAGTTAATACAATTAGGGAGTGATTATATGTATGATGTAGATGATTTTTTTAATCATCCAGAACATAGGATGTATATAAAATACGAGCCTTTTTATCTTACACCTAAAATATTCTATTTTTTATGTGAAGCTAAAAGTATTTATAACATGATTGAAGCAGCCAAATCTAATAGACCTGCTCTTGAAGGTGTTATTCCAGAAATTGAAGATTTTTTTGAAGCTGGAATGCCTGAAGATATGTTTAAACAAATGATTGGACGTATGGTTAAATTTATTCTTAGAGATTTTGGATGTTTTCCTCTTGAAAAAATCCCTACTCTTAAAAGAAAAAATACTATATTTAAATCTGGATTAAAATACACTTATGATGAATCTAGAGCTAGAAGAAAAATTGAAGTTCATTATGAAATAGTATAATAATGCTATGTTTTAGCAAAATGTCTATATATGCATAAGTAAAGCTGGACTGAGTAATTATACTTAGGAATACTAAAAATGAGTATAGTCCCATTTTAGCTTGCTCCCAATATAAAATTGAGACAAGCAGTAAATGTGACAATACTCATTAAGTATTCTCAAAGTCCAATTACAATGCCACTTTGCCTATTGCATATATAGACATAAATTTAAAACATAGGAACAGAATAGGTGAATAACACTTTCTAAAAATATATGTTTTAAAATTCTAATGTAGATTTTTTCCGCAACTCTTTACTATCAACTTTAAACTAGTATTTCTTCTCTATACAATTTTCTTTTCCTTAATAAATATAGATATATAGATAATAATACCGTTCCTTTTAAAATACTACTTACGCTTATGCTCCACCATATTCCGTCTAAGCCAAGGGCATTTGGATTACATAAAAGATATGAAGCTGGCACTCTAGCCCCTGTTAGTAATATCCCTATAATTGATGGCATGTATGTACGTCCAAGTCCATTAAATGCACCTGTTATTGTAATCTCTATACACATAAATAATTGTGAATAACCTAGTATTCTTAAATATACAGTACCTTGTTTAACTGCTTCTGGATCATTTAAGAAAAATGAAAATATATATTCTCCTCCTAATATTAATAAAAGAGAAGCAAGTATTCCTATAATCACAGCCATAACCATAGTAACTTTTACGCCCTTATTTATTCTATTATACTTTTTACTTCCGTAATTTTGTCCAACAAAAGTTCCAAGTGCAGTGGAAAACCCACCTGCTGTCATCCATGATATAGCTTCTATTTGTGAACCTACTTTTTGAACAGCTATAGGTACTGGTCCAAATACTGCTATTATTCTTCCTATACACATAGAGAATATAGTAAATAATCCATTTTGTATTCCTCCAGGTAATCCTATATTACAAAGCACCTTTATATAATCCATTCTAGGTCTTGTAAATACATTTACCTTTAAATACTCTTCTTTACCTTTAATCATAACAAATATGAAACTTAAACTTACTATTACTTGAGCAATTACTGTTGCAATAGCCGCTCCTGCTACCCCCATCTTTGGAAATGGTCCTATTCCTAATATTAAAACAGGATCAAAAACCATATTAAATGCAAGTCCTATAGTATTTATTACAAATGGTGTTTTACTGCTTCCAGCACCATTAAATATTGCAGTAAATACTGGATTTATAAAATAAAATATCATCCCTATTGCTACGATGACTAAGTATGTTTTGGACATTAAAATTACTTCTGCATCACCTAAGTTAAAAAATCCTATAAGTTTATCACTAAATACTAATAAAACTACTGTATATAAAATTGAAAGTACTAAATTTATTTGAATAGCACTTACTATGTACGACTTCACTTTCCTTAAGTTATGCTCTCCCATCTTTTGTGCAACTTTTATCTCTGCTCCTGTTTTGGAAATCATAATAAAGGCCATGGCAAGCCAAGTATAAAACCCGGCTGTTCCAACTCCAGCAACGGCTTTACTTCCTACTTTTCCTATCCATATCATATCCGTCATATTGTATGCCATTTGTATAAAAGAAGTTCCCATAATAGGCAAAGCCAATTTTACAAGTTTGGATACAATCTTACCTTCCGTTAAGTCAATTCTTTTTTCCATATTAATGTCCCCCTCCCTTTTTTAAATTTTAACTATAGAGTTAAATGTTTATTATATTTTTAATATGTAACGATTTCAAAGTCTCAAAATTAGAAATAAAATCTAACCTGAGACTTAGTAAGAATCTTATTGTACTTAAATTATTATATAAGAATATATGAATATGTCAAAAACTTTTTTAATTTTAGTATATTTTAAAGTTTTATTAATATATCTATAAGTGTATTAATATAAAATTTAGGGGATGTTACAAATATGAATTTTAGTGAATATATGAAAAATTCTACTAAAAACATTGTAATTTCAAAAGTATGTTCACTTTTAGAAAAGAATCCATCAAAAAATATGGACAAATTATTTAATTTATCTATTAATCTTATAAAAGATAATGAAAATAAAAAAAAGATAAAAAATGCGTATACTTATTATAATGATACCCCTTTAGTTAAAAGTTTTGTTGAAAACATATTATTAAATATAAATCCTAATTTTCTAAAAAAATTCACTATAAATTTTTTCAACTATGTTTTTGACAATAAAAACCACAGTTATTTCCCTTTTTTTGTTATGAATTTATCACCAAAAGATAAGTGTAATGAAATTACATATAGTGACGTTGATACTATTTTAAATAAAGTCAAAGAAAATAAAATATATTATGTTTTCATAATCGGAAAAGAGCCTTTTTCTATTGATTTCTTATATAATATTTATAAAAAATATTCTGATATAGTATTTATTCCACTTACAAATGGAGAACTATTAACCCCAATAATTTGCAATAGATTATATTCTTCATGTAATGTTATACCTATAATTTCTCTTGATGGCTTTCAGGAGGACACAGATTATGAGCGTGGGATTGGAACTTTTGATAAAATCATGTCTAATATGGATTTACTTAAACAAAACTCAATCCCCTTTGGAATATCATCAAATATTTCTCTTGATAATATAGATATTATAACTTCTAATGAATTCATAGATATGCTATTAAATAGAGGAGCTTTTATAAACTTATATTTTTATGATTCTATAATAAATGAAAAAAAACAAAAATTAGAACTTTATGCAAAACTAAAAAATTTAAGAATAAATAAATCCTGTTTTCCTTTAGATTTTCTTGATAACTCCATAAATTCAAAAATCCTTATAGATAAAAATGGGCTTTATAATAATGAACTCAAACTGAAATTTAATAATATAAAATATTGTTTTAACTCATGCTCTTTAAGGATTTAAAATTGATACTATGTTTTAGCAGCGTGTTAATATATGCATAAGCAAAGTGAACTGAGTAATTAAACAATTCCACTTTCCCTATTGCATATATAGACACAGATTTAAAACATATTCAAAATTTAAATAAAAAAAAGTTAGAACCCTATTTCTAGAGTTCTAATTGTTTTTATATTGAAAATTTATTTTTTGTATTACAAAATGGACATTTAACTATTGCCTCATACTCCGTTATTATTCCATCGCTACCTATAGTTTCTCCTGTAGCTATTATCTCTTGTGCTTGCATACCTTCCCTTTTAATATGCTCTGGTGATTTTTCACCATAAATTATACAGTTCCATTTCACAATATTATGGCATGCATTACATTTGTTTTCTTTATTGACCACCTTCAATTTTACCCACTCCTCTCATATAATTTTATTATATAAGATATGATAAAATTCCTTCTATATTTTACATATTTATAATTGTAATATTTATAAATATGTAATTGCTTACTTCAGCTAATTTTCAATTGAATTTTTTAACATGTTTTCACTTACATATACCAACACATCTCCTCAAAATCTAGCATAAGCATAAAGTGGCTGTGCCACGCTTTCAATTCCCAACTAGTAATTTACTCATATACTTGGGTTTTATAAGGCTTTTAAACTTAAAAATTTCTATAATCTTCCACATGATAAAAAGCTGTTTCAAATTAAACAAAAAATTTGAAACAGCTTTATAATTTAAATATATTCCTTACTTAGTTAAATATAAATGTAATAATTTAATTGTATTTTCAAATGCATTGTAATGAGTTCTTTCCATTCCATGTGATGCATGAACGCCAGGTCCTATAAGGGCTCCGCGAATATCATTTCCGCCCTTAAGTGCTGCTCCTACATCTGATCCATACATTGGATAAATATCTACTGCATAATTTAAATTATTATTTTTTGCTAAATTAACTAATGTAGTTACCATATTATAATCGTAGGGGCCTCCAGAATCTTTTGCACATATTGAAACATCATATTCTGTACAATTTAAATCATCACCTATACATCCCATGTCTACAGCTATCATTTCTGTTATATCCTTTGGAATATATGATGAGCCATGTCCAACTTCTTCATAAACTGAAATAAATATCTTAGTTGTAAATTTAGGAGTTATCTTTTCTCTATTAAATAACTCAAGTAATCCCATTAAGCAAGATACACTGCCTTTATCATCTATGAATCTTGATTTTATGAATCCACTTTCTGTTATTGTTGTTTTAGGATCAATAAATACAAAGTCTCCTGCACAAACTCCTAACTTTTCAACATCTTCTTTAGATTTTACTACTTCATCTATTCTTATTTCCATATTTTTAGGTTCACGTGTTTTGCTTGAGCTATCTTCAAAAACATGAGCTGCAGGACTTGTACTTAAAAATGTACCATTGTAAAGTTTTCCTTCTCTAGTTCTTATGATGCAATATTCTCCATCTAATGTTGGAACTATTGGACCACCAAGCAAAGTAAATTTTAATTTTCCATCACTTGTTATTGACCTAACCATTGCACCTAGAGTATCTACATGAGCAGATAGTCCTATTACTTCATCATCTGATTCACCTTTTACAGTTATTATTCCACAACCTTTTCTTGTTGTTTCAAATTTATATCCAAACCCTATTGCAATTTCCTCTATCTTTTTCATTATGTCAAAGCAAAATCCAGTAGGACTATTAAATTCTAATATTTCTTGAGCTGTTTTTAAAATATATTCTTTATTAATATTCATAAAATTCTCTCCTTTTCTACCAAAATAAAACTAAAATCCTAGTATGGATAATAATAGAAATATATTGCTCTATCAGTAGAATATGCTGAATCATCATAGTATACATTTCTTATATGGAATATTTCATCACCAAATTTATCTCTTTGATTATCTACTATATAGGCATATTGATTATCTCTCCATCCCATAAATAAATAGACATGAGTGTGACCATTAGTATATAAAATATCTCCTGGCTTTAATTGTGTAAAATCACTTGATGCTATGAATCCTTTTTCTTTTAATAATCCTTCTAGTTCATAAGTATTACAAGTTTGTTCTGGTAACCAAACTCCATTTCTTCTTAAAACTTCTGACAAGAAATATACACAGTTATTACTTGTATCCCCATCATGAAGCTCTACTGCCTTATTATGAACACTTAATTGATTGCTAGTATTTGTCATATATTTAAATGCATTATATTGAACATTAGAATGAGAATAATTACTAGATATAGTTGCAACTTCCCCATTAGGTTGAACATATGTATTGTCATCAATCCATGTGTTTTTAATTAGTGTTCCATTAGAATAGAATTTATAATTTTTACCGTCTATAATCATATCTTTTCCAGATATCATAATACCATTTTGATCTAAATAATATCTATTATTGCCTTCATTTAACCAACCGCTAAGCATTATTCCACTACTATCAAAATAATAGTATTGATTGTCTATTTTTGTCCAAGCAGTGGCCATTTCTCCATTAGAATTTAAATAATATTTTTTTGAATTCACTTCTATAAATCCTGTTAACATTTCACCATTTTCATTAAAGTAATACTTCTTGCCATTAATTACTTTCCATGTGTTTTTTAGTAACTCTCCAGAAGTGTCATAATAAAACCATTTATCTGATTCTTTTTGCCAACCAATTTTTAATGTACCATCTTCATTAAAGTTATATGTTTTACCATTAACTGTCATAGTTTCTTTAACTCTATCACCGTGTCTATCTAAGTATGTCCAATTTCCCTTCAAGAAATGTAATCCTTCTTTTAATCTTACTTCATTGCTTTCAACATCAACATATTGATATTCACCTTTAATTATCTTTTCTTCGAATTTTTCTGGTAATTCTCTAAAATTATTGTCACCTAGATCTATATATGTCAATTTAGTTAATTCTGTTATATTATCAGGAATTTTAGTTAATTTACAGTAATTTAAATTTAAATATTCTAAATTTTTCATTAACCCTAATGTTTCTGGTATCTCGCCTTCTAATCTTTTGTAATGCAAATCTAGTTTTTTAATCTTTAAAAAATCTTCTTTTGTAAGATCTTTAAAGTTTTTATTAAGCTGATCTGCAACCTCCATATTAAGCCAATTTCTGTCTGCTTCAAACTTATCTTCTTCAGAAATCTCAATTTTAGTATTTGCATTGTTATCATATGCAAAGGCTTGTACACTTCCACTACAGATGGTCATTAATACTGCAGTTCCTATTATAAGTAATTTTTTCTTCATTTACGTTTCTCCCTTCATAATCCTAGTAAATTGTACCATTTAATAATACAGCAAACAAACTCTAAAAAGGGACTATATTATTAAAATTTGTAAAAATTAAGATAATTTTAATTATTTATTCTACACTTTTATTTCAAATATTGACACTTCAGGTACATTCATAAATCTAAATGGTACTTTGGTATTTCCTATTCCTGAATTTACATATAACTGTGTATTTCTTGGCGTATCAAGATTATATAATCCATCCCTATACTTTTCTGCTAATGGAGGCGTTACTATTTCACCTAAAAAAGGAATTTTAACTTGTCCACCATGACTATGACCAGCTAAAATTAAATCAATATTATATGATAAAAACTTATCACTTAAATCAGGTTCATGTAATAGCAATAAATTATAATTGCTTTCTTTTATATTTCTTGTAGTTTTTTCAACATTAGGACTTCCTAAAAGTGCATCATCTAATCCTAATATACTTATTGTTTTTCCAAAATCTAATTTTACATTAGCTTGCTCATTTACTAAAATCTTAAATCCACTATCTTCCATAACATTTTTATATATGTTTTTTGCTCCACCACCATAATCATGATTTCCGTATATGGCATATTTCCCAATATTAGCATTTAGTTTTTTTAATATAGGCACTACCTTAGATGTATCTTCAAATTTACTTGCATTATCAAATAAATCCCCTGTAAATACTATTATATCTGCATTTTGTGAATTCACCTTATTAACCAACTTCTCCAATTTATCAATAGTGTAATATTCCCCTAAATGAATATCACTTATTTGAGCAATCTTAATAGTATCTTCGTTTTTAATATTACTAGAATTTTTAACCTCTATATTTTTAACACTCAATAAATTAGGCTCTACATAAATTGAGTAAGCAAATATTCCAAAACAAATTGAAGGTATTAATACAATTGTGATAAATATTCTTTTTAAAATTTTCTTTAGTGTTCTCATTCCCTATATCTTCTCTCTTTCATGTATTATTTGCTATTTTTTATCTTATGATAACATAACTTTATAAAATAAATCTAACAGAACTATTAATTGTTTCTTATTAATTATAACTTTTAATTAATTTATTTTTTCTTCTAAATAAGTTAAACTAGAATTTATGATATTATAATTATAGTTATTTTAAATTATTATATCTTAAGTACTTATTTGTTCCTAATAGAAAATAACACTAAAATTTATTTCCTAATTTCTATTACATTATAAATATTGCTTTAACACAAAATATTAAATTATTTACTAAAGGAGATTGAAAATTATGGCAAAAATAAAAAAGACTAGTTTATTTTTAAGTATAATACTAGTAATTCTTTTAACTATAAGTGCTACTTATTACATTGGCTTTTATCCTAAAACTAAAGTTATAGATATTAATACTTCATCTAATTTTAATGGATTGACTCTACTAGATAGGTTATCAAAAAATGATTTAAATTTATCATCTAAAGAAATATCACTTGAAACATCTTTAACACTTTCTGAAGAAGACTTAAGTACTATGTTTATTGGTTTAATTAAAGAAAGTAATAATAAACTTTCAAATTTAATAACTGGATTAAAAGTAGATATAGATGAAAACAAACTCAATGTGATCTTTCATTTAAAATATAATGGAATTCCTTTAGAGGGACATTTAGTATTCAATGCTTCTGCTATAAATGATAAGTGTGTTCTTCATTACCATAGTGGTAATGTTGGTTTCATTAACATAAATAAAGATTTGATTTTTTCTAAGTTACGATCTAATGATGTTGTAACCTTTGATAAAACTAATGGTGATATTATTCTTTCTATAAGTAATATTGATAATATCAAGGTTAAAGATATACAAGTACAAGATAATAACATAATCATTACAATAAAGGGAAGCCTTACTTTAGATGATTTAAATAAGTTAAAATTAAATTAATCAAAAAAAGAAGTTGGTTACTAAAAAATCAACTTCTTTTTTATATCTTAAATTTATTATATTTGTGCTATGTTTTAGTTTATTATGTAAATATATGAATAATCAAAGTGACATTACATATATCAACACATATTTAAAACATATCCCAGTATTATTTTTCTGAATATAATCTATTTATGGCACTAAATATTGCTTTAATTGAAGCTCTAGTGATATTGCTATCTACACCAACTCCAAAAGTCTTTATATCTATATCTCTTCTTTCCATATAAACATATGATGCAGCTTTTGCTTCTGAGCCTGTACTTAAAGCATGTTCTGTATAATCTATAATCTTAGTATCTATTAAATTACTTGAAACCAATGCTTTCTTTAATGAATCTATAGGTCCATTTCCTAATCCTTCAAGTTCTAAATCCTTACCTTTATGTTTTAATAAAACCTTAACTTTAGTATCAGCTTTAGAATCTCCGTTATTTACATCTGTAATTGTATAATTAATCAATTTAAATGGCTCATCAATATCTAAGTATTCTTTTTCAAATTGCTTCATTATTTCATCTGGAGAAATTTCTCCTATCTTTTCAGATAACTTCTGTATAACATATGCAAATTCTTTATGCATTGTCTTTGGAAGTTTAAATCCAAAGCAGTGGTCCATAACAAATGCAATTCCACCTTTACCAGATTGACTATTTATTCTAACTAATGCTTCATATTCTCTTCCTAAATCACCTGGATCAATTGGTAAATATGGTACTTCCCATACGCCATTCTTTCTTTCTTGATACTTTTTCATACCCTTATTTATAGCATCTTGATGTGAACCTGAGAATGCTGTAAATACTAGTTTTCCTGCATATGGATGTCTTACATGTATTGGTATTTTCACACATCTTTCATAGATATCAATTATATCATTAACATTCTCTAAATTTAAATTAGGGTTTGTACCATGAGAAAACATATTATATGCGATATTCAAAATATCAACATTACCGGTTCTTTCACCATTTCCAAATAAAGTTCCTTCTACTCTATCAGCTCCTGCTAAAAGTGCTAATTCTGCATCTGCAACACCAGTACCTCTATCATTGTGAGGATGTACACTTAAAATTATCCTATCTCTATCTTTAAAATTTTTACACATCCACTCTATTTGATCTGCATATATATTAGGGGTATCCATTTGTACAGTGGATGGAAGATTTATAATTATCTTATTATCCTCACTTGCTTCCCATACATCAGCAACAGCATCACATATTTCTAATGCATAATCAACTTCAGTTCCTGTAAAACTTTCTGGTGAATACTCCAAAAGTATTTCGCCCTCAAAGTCCTTTGTATATTCTTTTACTAATTTAGTTCCTTCTATAGCAATTTGTTTAATTTCATCTTTACTCATATTAAATACTACGTCTCTTTGAAGTACTGACGTAGAATTATATATGTGAACAATAGCCTTTTTCACACCTTTTATTGCTTCAAAAGTTTTACTTATTAAATGTGGCCTAGCTTGTGTTAAAACTTGTAATATTACATCATCTGGAACATGTTTTTCATCAACTAATCTTCGTAAAAAATCATATTCTATTTGCGACGCTGATGGAAATCCAACTTCTATTTCTTTAAATCCTAATTTTACAAGAAGTTTAAACATCTCTATTTTTTCATCTACTGTCATTGGATTTATAAGGGCTTGGTTGCCATCTCTTAAATCAACACTACACCAAATAGGTGCCTTTTTAATTAAGTTATTTGGCCATTGTCTTTCTTTTAATTTAACTGTTTCAAATCTTCTATATTTTTTATAATTTAACATTAAATCATCTCCCCAAAATAAAATAAGTTTTTAAGATCACTACTTTCTAATGAGAAACAGTCCCTCAACAACACCATATAACTTCACAATAAAAATAATTTTCTTGTCTACTTTCTTAACCCCATCTAAAACACCTCTTTATATTATTAAAACTTAAAGTTATATTACCACTTTTTTAACTATTTGTAAAATATTTATTGTATTTTCTATATACATCATTAATTATTTCATTTATTTTTTATAAAGTTATCAACAAACTCTTAAGTTATATTATTTAGTGTTACTTTTTGTCATTTTTAAAACTTTTGAATATATTATTATTAAATCAATCTTTTTGAGGTAATCTATGAATATTTTTTCTCCATTATTATTATCACTTTCATCACATTTAGATACTTTTAGAGTTTCAAATTTTTGTAGCTTAAAAAAAGTTTCTATACAAAAAGCACAAATTTTAATTATTTCAATTATTACAACATTTGCAACATTTATTTCTATGTGTATTGGAGAATTAATTAGTAAACTTTTATTAAAAAAAATAATAACTCCATTTGGATGTGTACTTTTAATATTTATAGGGGCTTACTTTTTTGTTGAACATATAAGACTAAAAAAGAAAAGTCGTAATGAAGATACATCTTACTATGTAGAATATAACTCAAAATTTGGTTTGCTATTGAAAGAAGGAAACCTATCAGCATTTGATTATTCTAATTATATAGGTTTTAAAGATACCTTATCATTGTCTATTTTTCTTTCAAAAACAAATATATTATTAGGCTTAATTGCAGGACTTCTTAATATAAGCATACCTTTGAGTATATTTTTTAGTTTCATAATAAGTATATTAATGATTTTGATGGGAAATTTTATAATAAAATTTTCCTTTTCAAGTTGGCTAACTAAAAATTTTTACGTATTTTCAGGTATTCTTTTAATTTTTTGGGGACTTTGTGAATATTTAATATAATAAATTATAAACTTCATTTGCATAATTAAATAAATCTACTTTATAAATAATACATTAATTAAATCCATATTTTTTAATTATATTTAAAAAAACTAAAAAGGTCTAACTTTGCTTAAAATCAAGCAAAGTTAGACCTTTTTTAATATACTATTACCTTTTCTAAATCCATTATTGCATTATAAATCATTTTTCTTGTTATTTCATAAGGTACATGCTTTATATCATCTGTTTCCATTATCTTATCAAGTACTTTATCAAATTCCTTTTCTTTTACCTCAATATCAGCTAAACATATTGGAAGTCCAATACTCTTATTGAACTTATAAACTCTATCACGTTCTTTAAATTGCTTGTCACATGTAAGCATAACCAAAACACCATAAGAAACTATTTCACCATGTAAATGATTCTTCTCTATATTTTCTAATGTAGTACATCCATAATATACTGAATGAGCAAGACAACTATTGTAATCATTTTTTACAAGAACGGATACAAATCCTGTAGTAATTATTATGTTAAGAATTACTTGTTCTAGCTCGTTTGATACTTTATTAACTTTAACATCTTCATAAGCTCTTTTACCATATTTCAAAAGTGGTTCAGCACAATTGCGGCTTATATTCACTCCCAAAAGATTAGTATGATCAAGTTCATCACCTCTTGAAGAAAATGTACATTCATATTGTTTTGATAATGCATCTCCTATACCAGCCCATATAAAATTATTTGGTGCTTCTGCTATTATTTTAGTGTTAATAAAACAATGCATTGGTGATTTTTTAGTAAAATATAATTCTTTAAATACATGATTAGCATCATAAATTACTGTTGTTTCTGTTATTGCGGCACAATTTGAAGCTATTGTAGGAAATACAAATATTGGTTGTCCTGTTTGATCACACATTGTTTTGCTTGTATCAACACTTCGTCCTCCACCAACTGCAAATATCATATCAGCATTTGCAACTATTGGATTTTTCTTAAGCCTCTCTACATTTTCATATGAAGAATCTCCCCCAAACCATACAAAATCTACTATCTCTATATTTGAACCTTTAACCCCTTCTAAAAGTTCTTTCTTAGCTTTTGCTATTGCTGTTTTGCCACCAACTACTACTGCTTTCTTTCCATAAGATTCACAAATTTTAGGGATTTCTTTGTAAACATCACTCCCTATACTATAACTTGGTAAAAACAAACTATAACTACTCATTTTTTTACCCCCTAATTATTTTTTGAATATGACTTATATAATTTTTATAAAAAAGACCTTATCTCTATTAATTAGAGACAAAGTCAAAAACTCTGCGGTACCACTCTATTTATCACTTGAAAAGTAACCCCTCAAAATATCTCTAGGAAATCCTATTTAATATTTGGCAATATAACGGTTGCTACCGATCTTGCTTACACAATAATTATATCTTCAGCTAACTACTCATGAGTGATTTTCAATTCTTTTACAAATCTTATCTTTCAGCAAATGATAAGCTCTCTTTATAAGTAATCTAAAATTTACTTTTCTCAATCAATGTATTTATTGTTTAATTTTTCATAATTGTATCCCTTTATTTTTATACTGTCAATAATCTTTCATATTTTTTATCAATTATATAAAAAATATACTGTATTATTAATATTTATATTATTATTAGAAAATTTACTATATCTATTTTAATTATTTTTTTATTACATCTTGCATGCTAGTACTTATGTATTTTAATCTTTAGTTAAAATTCCCCCTTAAAGTAATGCTATTTCAAACTCAGTAATAAATATTTCTAAACTTTTAAACCTTCTCTCATGCATTTTATAAGCAAATTCTTAAATTCTAAAATTTATTTATTCTAAAAATCTAATATTTTTTTCTTCTTTATAAGTTTTAATAGTTCCAAAGAAACTTCTAATTCTTGTCTTAATATTAATGATTTATTATTTTCCATTACATAAAATTTAGTACTCATTTGAGTTTATAAAAGCATATAGTCTTATTCTTATATTTTCATTTGAAAATATAAAAGTATTATCACCAAAATTATAGTTGATAACGTTTTATTCATAACTAAATTGAATCTAATTTAAGATATTAAACATTAATAAACATTGTTAAACTTAGCTAATCATATTATTATATTTATATATTAGGTGATGGAGTTCGCCTTTAAACGCGTAATGCTAATGACTCCTACAAAAAGCAGGTATATCCTGTTTCTTTGTAGGAGTCATTTTGTTTTCAAATATATAATAAGGAGTAAATTTAATGATTAAAGACAAATTAACGAAAAACACTAAAAACTTAAGTACACTTATTGGAATATCATTTTTAAAATGGATTTTTTTAGGCGCTATTGTTGGCTGTTTAACTGGTTTAGCTGGAGCTCTATTCTTAAACAGTTTAGAAATTGCTACAACTCTAAGAAATAATAATCCTTGGTTATTATTTCTTTTACCATTTGGAGGTGCCTTTGTTAGCTTTTTATATTCTAAATATGGGAAAGCATCTTCAAAAGGAAATAATTTAATTATAGAAAAAATTAATACTAATAATGGAAAAATTCCTCTTCGTATGGCTTCTTTAGTATTTTTAGGTACTTTCATTACGCATCTTTTTGGTGGTTCTGCTGGTAGAGAAGGTACTGGAGTACAAATTGGTTCAAGCATCTCTGAAGGTGTTGGCCGTTTATTTAAATTAGATAAGGTAGATACTAAAATTATTTTAATGTGTGGAATTAGCAGTGGTTTTAGTTCTGTTTTTGGTACTTCACTTGCTGGTACTATATTTGGTTTGGAAGTTGCTGCCCTTGGAACTATGAGTTATCAAGCTTTGATTCCATGCTTTACTTCAGCTTTTGTAGGAAATATAGTAACTACAGTATTTGGAGTTTCTCATTCACATTATAATATATTAGAAGTTCCTACTATTACATACATTGTTGTATTTAAAGTGATTATTGCAGCAATTTTATTTGGATTAGTAAGTAAATTATTTAGTGAGTTAACACATAAATTAAAAGATATATTTTCTTCTAAATTTAAGAATGCTGCAATTAAAAGTATGATTGGCGGATTTATAATAATTATATTAACTTATTTAATAGGAACAAGAGATTATCTTGGCCTTAGTTTACCTTTAATAAATAATTCTTTTACCCAAGATGTTAGTCCTTTTGCATTTTTTAATAAATTAATATTTACTTCATTTACTCTAGGAACAGGATTTCAAGGTGGAGAAGTTACTCCTTTATTTGTTATAGGTTCAACTTTTGGTAATGCTTTATCTGGTATGCTTCATGTTTCTCCATCATTTTTAGCTGCATTAGGTCTTATCGGAGTGTTTGCTGGAGCTACAAATGCTCCTATAACATCTTTTATTTTAGGACTAGAACTTTTTGGTGCTCAAGGAATTGAATTTATGTTTATGACATGTGCCATAAGTTATTTATTTTCTGGTCATTCAGGTATATATATTTCTCAAAAAATAGGCATGAGTAAAAGTACGTTAATTAAAGTTCCTAAAGAATCCACACTTGCTTACTATAAAAATAATTCTAATTCATATGTAAAATCTAATACAGATAACGATGAGGATTTTGCTGTAAATTCATAATAAATAAAAACTGAAGTAATCCAAATTGAATGATTACTTCAGTTTTTCTAATTTTATTATTTAACACTTAAAAATCAGAAAAATTTATTATTAGTATTATTTGTTTCTATTTTAGTTCTATCAAGATATTGTTTATTCTCTTCATATGATTTAACTTTAGATTGAGACATATTACCTGTTTGTTGTATTAACTTATCTTTTTTACTCTTAGACATACACTCCACTTCCTTTCTTTAATATTTTTACTCAAAGAAAAGAAGTTATCCTTTGTATTTTATTACTTATCTTGCAGTTTTTTAGATTTCTACCTCTAACTAATCAATAAACTCAGTTATAATTATTAATTAATCTCTTCAATTCCATATTTATTATAAAATTGTATTATATCCTCTAATAAAGTATCCCAATTTTTATTGCTAAATAATTTTTGTTTTACTTTATCTTCTATTTTACTATCTTCAGTTTTAATTTTTATATCTTCATTCCAAGTAATTAAATTTTTAATAATAGACTTATCAAATTCTGATAAAAATCCCTTTTCTAAAATAGTTTTCTTTATGTCTTCACTTTTTATATTTGATAATTCTTCTAACAAAGTAAGTTCATATTTAGTTTGTTTAATTATCAATTTATTAGTTGCTATTTATATCATTTAAATTATAAGTATTAATAAAGTTAAAACTCCTAGAACTATAGATGTATATTTGTATACTCTATTTTCAAATTCTTTATTTCTTTTTGTAATTATTTTTCCACTTGTTTTTATGTCTTTAGAAAGTTTGAATCCTAAAATTATTTCACTAAATATAAATGCAAAAAAAGGATATAATGTAATTAATAATTGGAAAATTATTTGTGTTGCATAAAGATTAATAAATCCTAAGTACACTATTGAAATTAGCATACATATAAAATATGTAACTGATAAACCTTTTACTTTTTCATACACCCTTTCCCAACTTTGATCACTATATGTAGCTGTCTTTCTGAAGTTATATAATTTTTTATCATCATACACATGACTTAAATTTTTTTCATCTAATATACATTTTAAATCTTGCATAAAATGCTCTATATTTTCTAACACAACAGTTAATCTAATATTCTTTTTTTTACTTTTAATCTTTGTCCATCCTCCAAAATACCTTATAGATGGAAATTGTATAGCTTGTATTTCTTCATATTTAATAAAAGTTGTTCCTTTAATACTTTTATATATTATTCCTGAATCAGTAAGCTCTACACTAACTTTTTTAAATTTCCTAAACATTACAAAATAAAGTAATAAAAATTCTAATCCTATTATAGTCAATATAGCTAATGTTATAATTGCAAAAATTCCAGCAAAAAATAACATATCTTCATTTATTGATTTAAGACATGATATTACGCCAGTTTCTATTAATATTGATAAAACAAATCCCATCATTAATAATAAATATTTACCTGGATTTCTTAAATGCTTTCTGTAGATATATTCATTCACGTCATCATCCCCCTAATTATTTTTTTACTTAAAATACATCTTTATAGTTTTACGCCTATTTATAACCCTCCCTCTGTTTCATAACCAAATATAAAATCCATAATTCATTAAACTAATACAAAAAGATAATTTTTTAAATTTAGTTTTCAATCTGTTTATTTATTATAAAAAAAGTATTTTATACCAATTGATTATCGAACTCTTTTTATCTATCTTTACAGTGATATTTTCAAACAAATGCAATAAAGTAATTACATTTTCTAATAAAATACTTTAAATATTTTTCATATTAATGCACATAATATACTCAAAATATAATTTTTTCTATATGTGCTAACTCTTATAAAGTAATTATAAGACTACGTTCTTATTTATAGTATCAATTATATCGAGTATCGCTTTATTAATATTAATTTAATGTAATATAAGGTAAAATATTAAAACTTCTATGTTTTCCTGAAATTTATACATTTTTCTAATTATTTTACTATTTTTTTCACCAATTCTTATTTTTCGCAACATTAAAATAGTAATTTATTAATTTCAATGAAAAATTACATATAAAAATTCCTCCTGAAACCTACTAATATAAGTTTTTCAATTTAAATGTATATTGAATTTTTTATTATGGATGATATAATAAACTTGCACTTTTGTGTGGGTGGGCGAGGGAGATTTTGAAAGTTGGTCGAAAGGATGAATAAATTTTTTAAATTAAATGAACACAATTCTACAGTAAGGAGGGAAACTATAGCCGCACTTACATCATTTTTTGCTGCTGTTTATATAATTATCGTAAACTCTAGCATATTAAGTGATTCTGGCATACCTTTAGAACCATTAATTATTGCAACGGTTCTATCTTCATTAATAGGATGTCTTATAGTCGGTTTTGTTAGTAACGCTCCTCTAATCATTATGCCCGGTATGGGAATCAATGCACTATTTACTTATACTGTTGTAAAGACTTTAGGTCTTACATTTTATCAAGCTCTAGCAGCAGTAATAGTATCAGGAATTTTATTAACAATAGTTGCACTTACTCCACTTGCTAAGACAATTACAGAAGCTATTCCAAATAATTTAAAAGAAGCTATTACAGTTGGCATTGGACTTTTTATTACACTTATTGGATTAGCAAAATCAGGTCTTATAGTATCTGATCCTTCTAATTTGTTAAAGATTGGAGATATAACTAGTCCTGAAGTTATCGCATTCATGATTATTATGATTATTACATTAATATTATTTATTAGAAATGTACCTGGTGCATTCTTAATTTCAATTATCGTAGGTACAATTATTTCTATATTTATGGGAATTGTAGATTTAAGCAATCTCACATTTTCTCTTCCTAATTTCGGAGCATATAAAGATATATTCTTTAATCCTGACTTTAGTGCTATATTAACTCCAAACTTTTGGATTTCTACATTTTCATTAACATTAGTTTTAATATTTGAAAATATAGGATTATTGCATGGTCAAGTAAATGGAATGTTAAAGGCTCCAGAAAAATCTGGAAAAACTTTAACATCAATAGGATTTTCTGTTATTGCATATGGATTTTTAGGAACTTGTCCTCCTGTTTCTACAGTTGAAGGAGCAGCGGGTATTGCAGCTGGTGGAAGAACTGGATTAACATCAATAATAACTGGATTATTATTTTTACTTTCATTATTCTTCATACCATTTATATCAATAATTCCAAATGCAGCATTAGCTCCAATTCTTATTATCATAGGAAGTTTAATGTTCCAAAACTTAAAACAATTAGACTTTGATGATTTAACAGAGTTAATACCAGCATTTATAGTAATAATATTAATTCCATTAACTTATAGTATTGTAGATGGAATAGCCTTTGGATTTATTTTATATCCTATATGTAAATTATTTAGTAATAAAAAGAAAGATTTATCAGTAACTATGTGCATAACATCTGCTATCTTCTTTATTTACTTCTTAATCCAAGGTTTTATTCATTAATATATCAAAGAAGTGTTGCTCCTGATTAAAACCAATCTGGAGCAACACTTCTTTATTCATAGAAACTTCTTAAAACTCTTTCATTAAATTTAAACTCATTAATCAAATCTTTTTGTGTATCCACTAAAAATCTAAATAAATCATCACTAAATAGACAATACTGTAAATCAAATTCCTGTGAATGACCTTGCTCATATCCTGATGAAACAATATGATTTTCTATTGCTTTTTCTAGATTTCTCTCCTTAGGTAACAATTCTCTTCCCCCCATTTTACAATTCCATATATAGTTTAATTAAACTTGGAAAATTATGACCATCATCTAAGAAAAATTGTAGATATTCATTATATTCGTCATAATTTTCTCTATAGACATCTAATATATCGATTAAAGATTTTCTAGCTTCTTTTAATTGGTAGCTATTTAAATTTAACGTATCAATTGTATAGCTCGCTCTTACATATTCATTGCTCTCTTCATTATTATTCTTAGGAATTATTTCACCATTAGCAATATTATAATCAAAGTAATCCTTAGGATTATCAATGACTGGATTTATGAATTTATCATTATAATTATTCTTTTTATGCATTCCACAACTATTTTTTTCATTGCATGAAACTAAAATATTGTCATATGATTGAAACTCTTTAGGGTATAGATCTCTAGGTTTAATATGTTCTATGTGGCCATCATCATTTGTATATATTCTCTTTTCACAATAATGACAATATTCTTCTTGTTCTATAATTAAAATATTTTCTTTAATTTTAGCTTTTATACCATCTTTATTATAATCAGTCCATGATTTAGGAGAATATCTTTTCTTGTACTCCAATAAAAAGTCTGGCTCTTGTTCTTTATTAACCTTTAGCATTCTTTTTGTTCCTAACTGATATATCCAATCTTATTCTCATAATATCCTTATCTAAATCCCCTAAATATTTTCTTAAATAATCAAATGTTTCCTTAAATTCTGTTGTATCATATAAGTTTTTATTTAACAATTCATATATTTTATTTAACTTATTAGTAATATCTTCATTTCTTAAACTATCTAATTTCATAGTTGTACTTAGAATATCACCTATGCTTTTGCCATAAGTTTCAGTCAATTCATTATTATCAACAATCTTAATTCCGCTCTTATCTCTCTTTATCACTCTTAATTGTTTTGATTCTATATCTCCTATAATATGTGGTGAATGTGTTGCAATAATTAATTGATTATTATTTCCTATACTCTCATATACATCAATTATCTTTTTTTGCCACTGTGGATGAAGGGATATTTCTGGCTCATCAATTAATATTACTGAATTGTTTACCTCCAAGAACTTTAGTGATAATGCTCTTAAAAATAATTGCTTTTCGCCTGATGATAAACCTGTAATATCAAATTTTTTACCTAAGCTGTTTCTAAATATAGGTTTTGTCTCACTTGTTTCAGATAAACCAACTAATTTAACATCTAAATCCATAACTGAAAAAATACTATTTATATCTTCACAAACCTTATCTATTACTTCACCTATGGTCTTATTTCTATTTCTAAATATCTCTTTATTTATTTTAGTTGCTATAAGTGATGGTATATTTTGTGTCATATTTTGATCAATTATATTTTGAAAATGTGGTGTGAAATTTAAAGTATTGTCCACCTTATTAATCTTTTCAAAGTTAATTTCCGTTGGCATATACACAACTTTAGGTGCATTAGGACTTTCACTTATTTCAAAAACAACATTTGGGTGTAACATTCCAATTTCGTTATCCTCTAACTTCACAGTTACTTTATATAATGCTGGTGTCAATTCTACCTTATTGTCTTCAATCTCTTTGTATCCACGTTCATCTATATCAAATGAATCATAAATACTCTTTAATAAAGTAGTCTTTCCCGAACCATTTTCACCAATAATAACAATAGTGTTAAGTATATTACCATTATTATCTTTAAAATCTATCTCTAAATCATTAAGTATTTCGTGACCATTATATTTAACTTTTTCTACATTCATATTACTTCATCGCCCTTCTTCTAAGATTCTCTCCTCAAGTAGCATTCAATCACGCAAAATTTTTTGTTCTTGTATTTATATCTACTTGATTTTTTTAATCATTATAAAAGTACTAGTTTTTACATCTAGTTGGATTAAGGAAGCTAATCATTGGATTAACTTCTTATTGTTTTACTTTAATTATCATAACTTCACTTACACCATATATTGGTAATTATATCATAAACATAACTTTTCTAACCATCTCAATTAGTTTTGTCAACTCAAGCTATTAATTATATAATAAACACTATGTAACCTTCTATTACCTTAATATTCTTATAGAAACATCTTCTCCCCTAATTCTGCAAAACTTTGTAGAATTAAAAAGCACTTCACATCTATATTATTCTTACTTTTTATAATTTCTTTTGCTTCCTCTTGAGATACAAGCATTGTTTCTATATCTTCATCTTCTTCTAAATATTCTTTTGAAAATTCGCCATCACAAATGCAATAAACAAATGCTAATGCTTCATCTGTCATACCTGGTGATATATAAAGCTTATTACTTCCCTTTTCTGTTATCTCTAAAAGTCTTAATCCTGTTTCTTCTTTTAATTCTCTTTCAACAGTGCTCTTTATTCCTTCATTGTTATCTACAAGACCTGCTACAAGTTCATAAACATAATCATTTATTGGAACTCTATATTGCTTTATTATAACTAGCTTTTTTTCTTCTTTATGAAAAGCTGCTATAACTACCCCATCTATCTTATCTTCTGTACCATTTAAATAACGATCTTTTAATGTTTCTTCGCTTTTTCTAGATGCAACAATCCAGTCCTTTATATTCCCTAATTTGTTTTGGTATTGTATTTTATACATATTTAAAAATTTTGATGATGACATCTTTTCTAAATCTACTATTTTGCTTTTCTTCATTTTATTTACCTCATATAATTCTTTTTTCATAAAAGTTTAAACTTTTAATAATATAATTATACTACTATATTTATATAAATATAATACTAGTCCCATTCTATTACTAATATCTTTAATTCATCTTCTTTAAGAGATATTTTATATCCATCTTCCATTAGCCATGTGGCTATTTCTTTTACCATTTTATTTTTCATTTCATCATTTTCATTTGTAGCAAACACTGCTGACACCTTGTTTATTCCTGCTTGCTTTCCTTGTTCTATTTTTTCTAATATTATTTTTTTATTTTCTAAAAACTTTTTATCATAATATTTAAAATCCATATCATTCTCTCCTAATTAAATTTATACCTATATAATTTTATGATGATATTTTATAAATATTACTAATCTAATAAATATAACAATAATAATTTTTTAATTAAAAAAGAGATTCCACATAATGATTTAAAAAATCATTATGTGAAACCTCCTAATATATTTTTATTTATTCTTTTTTACTTCATGTCCACCAAATTCATTTCTTAAAGCTGCTACAACCTTACCTGTAAATGTATCTTCTTCAAGCGAACGATATCTCATCATTAATGATAATGCTATCACAGGTGCAGGTACTTGTAAATCTAATGCAGTTTCTACTGTCCACTTTCCCTCTCCTGAAGAATTCATTATTCCCTTTATACTACTTAAGTCTTTATCTTTACTAAAAGCTGATTGTGCTAATTCCATAAGCCATCCTCTTATTACTGAGCCATTATTCCATAATTTAGCTACCTCTTCATAATCTACATCAAATTCACTTTTAGAAAGAATTTCAAATCCTTCTGCTATTGATTGCATCATTCCATATTCTATTCCATTGTGAACCATTTTAGTAAAATGTCCACTTCCAGGTTTTCCAACATGTAAATATCCATCTTGAATAGATAAGTCTTTAAATAACTCCTCGCAATATTTAAACGCATCTTCTTCTGCTCCAATCATTGTACATGCACCATTAAGAGCACCACTAGTTCCTCCACTAGTTCCACAATCAATAAAGTCAATTCCTTTTTCTTTAAAAAATTTATATCTTCTTAGGGTATCCTTATAGTTTGAATTACCTCCATCAATTATTATATCATTAGGATTTATATATTTTATTATTTCTTCTATTGTACTATCAACTGCTTTTCCTGATGGAATCATTAACCATATTATTTTTCTTTCTGGAAGCTGTTTAACTAAATCTTCAATACTATTAACACCTTTTGCTCCCTCTTTTGAAATATTATTAACACTTTCATCACTTAAGTCATATGCCACTACTGAATGATTATGATTTAGCAAATTTAATGCTATATTAAATCCCATCTTTCCAAGTCCAATTATTCCTACGTTCATAACTATCGCTCCTCTTATATTTAATTTACTATATTTTTTAATAATAACATTTTAAATAATAACATTTAAAATTAAAACTCCTACAAGTCCACATACTGAAATTATAGTCTCCATTACAGACCAAGATTTTAATGTTTCAGTAATAGATAAATTGAAGTATTCTTTAAATATCCAAAATCCAGGGTCATTAACATGAGAAAATATTAAACTACCTGCTCCTGTTGCAATTACCATTAACTCTGGACTAACTCCAGTTGCACTTATAAGTGGTGCTACTATTCCAGCTGCTGTCATAGCTGCCACTGTAGCTGATCCTAATGCAACTCTTAATATTGCGGCAATTAACCAAGCTAGTAAAAGTGGTGATATACTACTACCTTGCATTATACTTGCAATATATTTGTCTACTCCACTGTCAACAAGTACTTGTTTTAAAGCACCACCACCACCAATGATTAATATTATCATTGCCACTGTATTAATTGATTCACTTACGGTTTTCATAACCTCTGGCATTTTTTTGCCTCTGTTTAATCCAAAAGTGAATATAGCCACAATAACTGAAATTAATAATGCAATTACTGGATCTCCAAAAAAGCCTGTTATTTTAACTATTTGTGAATCACCAGAAAGAGTCATTTTACTTATAGCCTGTACAGCCATTAAAATAACTGGGATTAATGCTGTAAATACACTTATTCCAAAACTCGGCATTTCTTCTTCTGTAAATATCTTTGGATTATATAACCCTTTAGGGATAGGATGCTCCATTCCTTTTAAAAACTTTGTAAATACTGGTCCAGAAAGTATTACTGTTGGAATTCCAAGTATTGCACCATACAATAAAGTTTTACCTATATCAGCATTATAAACTCCTGCTATAGCTGTTGGTCCTGGATGCGGTGGTAAAAATCCATGAGTTACTGATAGCGCTGCAGCCATAGGTACACCTATATATAAAAGCGGTATCTCAGCTTCAGCTGCTATTGTAAATACAAGTGGTATAAGTAAAACAAAACCTATCTCATAAAATAATGCGAATCCTACAACAAACCCTGTAATAACTACTGCCCATTGTATTTTTTCTTTCCCAAATTTCTTTATTAATGTTATAGCTATTCTTTGTGCTCCTCCACTATCAGCCATAAGTTTACCTAGCATAGCTCCAAATCCAATTATAAGAGCTAAACTTCCCAAAGTTCCTCCAACACCTGATTTTATAGAGCTTACTACATTAACTATCGGCATTCCTTCCATTATACCAACTGTAAGTGAAACTAAAATTAGTGATATAAAACCATTTAATTTAAATCCAATCATCAATAATAGTAATAATGCAACTCCTATAGCAACTATTAATAATGGCATATAAATCCCTCCATTTCAAAACTTTAATCTTGTAAATTATTTATTTCTAAAAATTCATCTTTTAACTTCTCATATAATTTTTTGTAAATTTTGAAATTCTCTATGTAAACTTTATGATTTTCTATATTAGGTTGGAACACTTTTGATATTGGAATCAAACTTTCGATTTTCTCAATATCATTAATCATATTTAAAGCTTTCATAGCAATTATAGCTGCACCTAAGCAAGAACTCTCATAGCTTTCTGCAATAACAACTTTTTTATTAAATATATCAGCTAATATTTGTACCCATAACTCTGATCTTACAAATCCACCAGTTGCATATATTGTATTTATTGGTCCTGTTGTTTCTTCTAGAGCTTTTCCAACATCATATATTCCATACATTACACCTTCAAGAACTGATCTTAAAAAATGTTCTCTTTTATGCTTAATGTTAACACCAAAAAATACTCCCTTAGAATTTGCATCCCAATGTGGTGCTCTTTCTCCTAGTAAATATGGTAAAAATATAAGTCCTTCTGCTCCTGGTTTAACTTTTGAAGCTTCTAAATTTAAAATATCATATGGATCTATATTTAATGATCTTGCAGCCTCAGTTTCTACTGATGAAAAGTTATCCCTAAACCATCTATAAATTATTCCTCCATTATTCACTGCACCGCCTAATACATAATGTTCTTCTGTTAAAATATAACTAAATATTCTTCTAGATATATCATTTTTAGGATTCTTAGATATTACTCTTATTGCTCCACTGGTACCTATAGTTACAGCAGCATCACCATCTTTTATTGCATTAGCACCTAGATTGGCAAGACAGCCATCACTTCCTCCAACTATAAAATTAGTTTCTGTTGATATTTTCATATATTCTGCATAAATATCACTTAATCCATTAATTACATAAGTTGTCGGTACAGGTTTTGAAAGTTTTTCTTCTGAAATTCCTATATATTCTAACGCTTTTTTATTCCACTTAAGATCATAAATATCAAATATACCTGTTGCTGAAGCTATAGAATAATCCACTATATATTGGTTGAATAATTTATAGAATACGTACTCTTTAATTGATATAAATTTTTCTGTATTATTGAATACATCTTTAGCATTATCTCTTAACCAACATAATTTACATAATGGTGACATTGGATGTATTGGTGTACCTGTTCTCATGTAAATTTCTTGTCCTATGTCACTATTTTTTAATTCGTCAGAATACTTATTACTTCTTGTATCCGCCCATATTATACAGTTGGTTAAAGGATTTCCTGCCTTATCTATTGCTATTACGCTATGCATCGCACTACTAAATGATATTCCTAATAACTTATTATTTTTGATATCGTTTTCTTGAACTACATGTTTAATCCCATTTAACACTGCTCTGAAAATTTCTTCCGGATTTTGCTCACTCCAAGATGGATGTGGATTATATAAAGGATATTCTATATTACATTTTGTTAAAACATTCCCCTCCATATCAAATGCTATTGATTTAGTACTAGTTGTCCCAATATCAACTCCAATTAAGTACTTCATACCTCTTCCCCTCTTCTCAAATTATAATACATTTTAAGAAAATTTTTTTCATATATTTATTTTTTTATTGTTATTTTGTTATTTATAAAGAAAATTTTCTTTAATGAAATTATAGCACCTATTATTTAGTAATACAATAAAAAATATGAATTTTTTGAAACTTTTTTTTATTTTAATATATTGATATATTAAATTTTATTTTTTTGAAACTTTTTTTCATCAAAATATAAAAACAAAAGCTATCTCAAAAAATATATTTATTAATTTGAGATAGCCATTTATTTATTATTTATTATTCATTTAAAATAACTATTAATTTTGTAATGTAATAACAAAGTTAACTAAAATCGTTTGCTAGCTATACCATTTCTTATACGTTCTAAATTGCCTAATGTCTTATCTTTTCTTTTAATTGCTACTCCTACATAAAGCCAGTCAACTATCATTAAGGAAGTAAGTCTAGATTCCATTGCTTCGCTTCTAAACATAGATTCATTTCCATATGCTATTAAGTGTAAATCTGAAACTTTAGCAAGAGGTGACTTTTCATTTCCAGTAATGGCTATAATTTTAATACCTCCTTTTTTTGCTAAATTAATATTTTCAACCAGTTCTTTATTACTTCCTGAATTTGAAAAAGCTATAATAACATCACCACTATTTGCCATAGAAGAAAACATAACTTGCCAATGTGAATCACATGAAGCAACACAATCTATTCCTGTTCTAATAAATTTATGATAAGCATCATTTGCAATAGTCCACGATCCGCCCATTCCAAAAAACATTATCTTTTTAGCATTCAATATTATAGCAATTGCTTTATCTAAATCTTCAGTTTTGTTTATTTTCAATGTACTTTCAATACTATTTATATTAGAACTCATTATTTTTCTCATAATGATATATGTATCATCATTTTCTTTTATTTCTTCATAAATATTGTCTATTGGTTCTATTACAGAGCCAGCTAGATTAATTTTTAAATCTTGATATCCCTTATAACCAAGCTTACTACATAATCTAAATACAGTTGCTTCACTAGCTTTGCTTACTTCAGCTAATTCTGTTATTGAAAAATGAATTATATTTTTAGGATTTTCTAATACATACTGTGCAACTTTTTTTTCTGCGCCTTTTAATTCACTATAAATATTAGTTATTCTTTCTAAACATCCCCTGTTTTTCTCATAAGACATAATATCTCTCCAATCAAATGTGTATGGTCAAATTATATGATAATTTTTATTCAGAAAATAGACTCTGTTAATACTCCTACTTCTACAAGTAGGAGTATTAACTATATGCTTTTACATAACGATTTTTTTAATTTAAGATTAACCACAGCCTCATCTAAGGCTAAGAACTCTGTTTACATATTTCAATTATAGCATATGAAATTTACTAATGGCAAAATTTATTATTTACATATTTTTATATGTTTAAATTATATATCTTATAATACTATAATTTAAATACTTGGTAATACTAAAACTATTATAGAAAGGAGTAATTTTTAATATGGATAATATAAAAAGACTTGTTGATTTATTACATACTCAAGCTGAATCTTGCAGTAAATGCTCTCAAAACTCCAAAGAACCAAATGATGGTTCATTTATTAAATATAACTCGAAAGATAGTTTTAGTGCTGAAGGAACTGTTAGATATGGTGAAGAGCAAGATGTTGATGATCTATAACGCACATTTAGTTTAAAGTGCAGATATGAGAGTTGAAAGTTTTGAATTTAAAATTCTACCTATAAATTTTCTTCTTAACTTTATACTCTATTCCTTTAACTCTTACTTAAATATATTTTTTTTAGTTTTAAGTTTTATTTAATGTTTGGCTCTGTTTTAAATGCGTGTTGATATATGCATAAGGTGAAAGTGGCATTGTAATTTAACTTTTAGAACACTTAATGAGTATTGTCACATTTACTGCTTGTCTCAATTTTTATATTTGGAGCAAGCTAAAATGGGACTATACTCATTTTAGTATTCTTAAGTTCAATTACCTGTCCAGCTTTACTTATGCATATATCAACACTCTGCTAAAACACAGCCTAATGTTTTTAAATTTTATAATTTTTTAACTTCAAATAAATAGATATGAAATACATCTTTTTAGATAAATTTCATACCTATTTATTTTAATTAATATTTTACCACTTACCTATTCCTAGTGGTGAGAAAATTAAGTATATTAAACACATTGTTCCCACCATAATTCCAGTTGCTAATTTAGCATGTTTCCACGGCGTTAAACTAACTACTGCTTTATTTTCTTGTACAAAATCAGTTTCTCTAGGATGTAATTTTCCAATTATAAGCATAACGATTACACATGTTGGGAATAAAACTCCCAATACGTAAAGAAAATGAACATCTTTTATTAAAAATTTTGATAATGTATATAAAGCTATATGAACAAAAAATGCAATTTTAGGTGCAATCTTTGGAACTCTTTTGGAATAAAATCCTACAACTACAGCTGCTAAAATCGGTACATTATAAAAACCAAAACATTCTTGTAAAAATCCATATAATCCCGTAGGTGCATATAATATAAATGGTGCAACACATGTAGCTATTATTGCAACTATTATATTAAATTTTCTACCAATATGAACTAATTCTTTATCACTAGCTTTTGGTTTTAAAAGTGGTTTATAAAGATCTAATGTAAATAACGTAGCTGAACTATTTAATGCTCCATTAAATGAACTCATAATAGCTCCAAATAAAACTGCTGCGAAAAATCCTAATAATGATTTTGGTAATACATCTATCAATAATGTAGGATATGCCATATCTGCATTTTCTAATCTTGTTCCATACTTAGCAAATGCAATTACACCTGGCAATACTAAAAAGAAAGGTCCTATTAATTTTAAAAATCCTGCATATATAGCGCCTTTTTGTGCTTCTTCTAAATTTTTAGCACCCAAAGCTCTTTGAACAATTGATTGATTAGTACAAAAATAGAATAAATTATTAAATAATAATCCAGTCATTAAAACTGGCCATGGAACTAGTGGAGAAAGGGAATTTGCTGGATTTATTGCATTTAATTTTTGAGGATTGGCTAGTAAAACATTAAATCCATCTACAAAATTCCCATGTCCAACTGATATTATTCCAAGTACAGGTACCATTAAGCCACCCACAAGCAGGCCTATTCCATTAATGGTATCTGATACAGCACATAGTTTTAATCCACCATATACTGCATATATACATCCTATTACTGATATCATAAATCCAGTTATTGCTATTGCTTGAAAAGTTGTTATTCCTAAAATATCTGATATTCCAAATATTTTATTTATAACTATAGCACCTGAATACAATACTGTAGGAATGTATGTTACTATATATCCTAAAAGAAGCAACAACGATACTATTCTTTTTGTGGTTGAATCATATCTTTCCTCTAAAAAATCTGGTATTGTTGTAATTCCACTTTTAAAGTACTTAGGTAAAAATATTAAAGCTAAGATTCCTAATGATACACATGCCGTAGCTTCCCATGCCATTGGCCCCATATTAGTCATATAACTTTGTCCATTTAATCCTATTATTTGTTCTGTTGATAAATTAGTAAGCATTATTGAACTGGCTATTACAACGCCTGATAATCCCCTGCCAGCTAAAAAGTATCCATCTGCTGATTCAGTGTTAGAACCTCTAGTTTTATAAAATGATATTGCACCTACTAAAACTACAAAAAATATAAAGGTAATCAATGTAAACATTTTCAATCCTCCTTCTATTTAGAATAAAAGGATTCCATATTATATTTATTTATAAAACACTCATTCTTATAAAATATAACATGAAATCCCAAAGATAAAATGATAAATTAAATGCTTAAATATTAGCTTTTTCTTTTATATATTTTCTTCCTTTGATTGCATATCCAAGAGGATTTGCAATAGATGGATCTTGTTCCGCTTCTATCATTAACCATCCTTCATAATTATTTTCTGCTAATATCTTAAATATTGGTTGAAAATCTATTGATCCATCTCCAGGAACAGTAAATGCGCCAGCCCTTACACCTTTTAAGAAACTTAACTTTTCATTCTTAACTTTATTTACAATTTCAGGTCTTATATCTTTTAAGTGAACGTGTTTTATTCTGTTAACATACTTTTTTAGTATTTCAATTGGATTTTCACCTGAATATACTAAATGCCCTGTATCAAATAATAAATATACTAAGCTTTCATCAGTAACACTCATTAACTTATCAATTTCCTCTGTTGTTTGTACTCCAGTGCCCATATGGTGATGATAAACTACCTTCATTCCTTTATCAGCTGCTAATTGTCCTAATTTATTAAGTCCATGCGCTAATAGCTTCCATTCTTCTTCATTAAAATGATACTTTCCATCAAATATAGGAGTTTCCATTTGTCCTTGAATACTATGACCTTGTTCTGAAACTACTATTACTTTAGAGCCCATTGCATGTAAAAAATCTCTATGAGCTAAAAATTCTTTCTCAGTTTCTTCATATGGTTTAGTAGTTAAAAATGAGCTAAACCAAGCACTTGCAATTTGAAGATTTCTCATTTCTAAAGCTCTTTCTAAAACCTTTACATCTTTAGGGTATTTATTTCCGATTTCAGTACCCTTAAATCCTGCAAGAGCCATTTCACTCACAGCTTGTTCAAATGTATTTTCTTTACCTAAGTCTGGCATATCATCATTAGTCCAACCAATTGGACATATTCCTATTTTCACTTTATCGCTATTAAACATATTAATTCCCCCTAAAATTTCACGAAATATTAAACTATTCTTTCATAAATTATCTACAGAATTTTTAAATGTTAAAAATCTATTTTCTTTTAATATTAATATTGAATTTCTGATATCTTAACAGGTCTATTTTCTTTTAAAGATTTTGTTGCTGCCTTACCTATTAGTACAGCCTTTAATCCATCATCAGCATTTACTGCAACTTCTGTGTCATTTACAATTGCATCAATAAATTCAGTTATTTCCTCTGCATAAGCTTGCATATATCTTTCTAAGAAGAAGAATAGTGGTTTTTCTCCATTTACTCCATCCTTTGTTGATACAACTGCACTTGAAGTACTATCATTAGCTACAGCTACTTGTCCAAGTGATCCAAATACCTCTGCTCTTTGGTCATATCCATAAGCTGATTGTCTTGAGTTATCAATTACAGCCATTGCTCCATTTTCCATTTTTAATGTAACTATTGCAGTATCTATATCTCCTGCTTCTCCAATAGCTTTATCTACTAATACATTTCCAGCTGCATAAACTTCTTCAACATCATTTCCTAAAAGATATCTAGCCATATCAAAATCATGAATAGCCATATCAAGGAAAAGTCCACCTGAAACTTTAACATAATCTATTGATGGTGGTTCTGGATCTCTTGAAGTTATTTTTAGAATGTGTGGATCTCCAATTTTACCTTCTACAACAGCTTCTCTAACTGCTTTAAAATTATGATCATATCTTCTATTAAATCCTACTTGATATTTAACATTTGATTTATTAAGTTCATTTATAACTTCTTTAATTCTACTTAATTCATGGTCAATTGGTTTTTCACAGAATACATGCTTTCCTGCTCTTATAGCTTCTATAGAAATTGATGAGTGAGTATCTGTTGATGAACAGATAAGAACTGCATCTATTTCTGAATCCTCAAGAATTTTCTTGTAGTCATTATAAACATTAGCTATTCCCATTTCTTTAGCCCATTTTTTAGTATCATCATTTAAAAATACATCTGCTATTGCCTTTACTTCTGCATTTTTAACGTATTTAGAAATACTTTCTCCATGAACTTTACCTATTCTTCCTGCTCCAATGATTCCAACTTTTAACATAAAAAACATCTCCCTTTTAATATTTTCTTGCACTTTTTAATACTTCTTTATTATTTTTAAAAGCCTTATTAACAGATTCTTTTTCTGATACTTCAGCTAATCCTACATGCCACCATGATTCATATCCATCAGTCATAGTTTTAGGTAATACTTTAATATCAATTAAAGTAGAAATTTTTTGTTTTTTTGCATCTATTAATGCATTCTTTAATTCTTCTAAGTTTTTAGCTGTGTATGTTTTTAAGCCATATCCTTCAGCTGCTTTTGCAAAATCTATTGGTATTAATTTACCATTCAGTTTATTTGTTTCACTATTTCTATATCTGAACTCAGTTGCTAAATTTCCTATACCATTAGACATTTGTAAATTATTTATACAACCAAAACCGCAATTATCAAATAATAATACATTTACTTTTTTATTTTCTTGAATTGAAGTTATAAGTTCTGAATGTAACATTAAATAACTTCCATCACCTAAAATTGAATAAACTTCTTTTTCTGGAGCTGCTAATTTTGCACCAAATCCTGCTGCTATTTCATATCCCATACATGAATATCCGTATTCCATATGATAAGAATTTAAAGATTCTGTTTCCCACATTCTTTGAAGATCTCCTGGTAAACTTCCTGATGCGCCAACAATAATTGCATCATCATCAATACATTCTCTAATTAATCCTAATGCAGATGTTTGCGTTATTGTTGTATCAGTTAATTTTTTAAATTCTTCTAAGCTTTCTTTATTTCTAAATTTTATTAATGGCTCAAAATTATCTTCATATTTTATATTAGTTAGTTTTTTCATTTCTTCTTTCCATGCCATTTTTGCATCTTTTATCTCATCTTTATATGAAGAAATATAATTTTCTTTTTTAAGTAATTTATGAAGATATTCTAAACATTCTTTAGCATCTCCAACCATCTTAAATGAGTCCAATTTACTAGCATGAAATTTTGATAAGTTAATTGTTATAAATTCTACATCAGGATTTTTAAATAATGATTTTGATGCAGTTGTAAAATCTGAAAATCTTGTACCAACTCCAATTACTAAATCAGCATCTTTAGCTATCATATTTGCAGCTAGATTTCCTGTAACTCCAATACCACCTAAGTTCATAGGATCACTTGATTTTATTGAGCTTTTACCAGCTTGTGTTTCACCTATAGGTATATTAAATCTATTAGCAAATTTAGACATGGCATCTCCTGCTTCTGAATACCTTACTCCACCACCACAAATTATTATAGGTTTCTTTTTGTTTTTCATTATATTTAAGCATTCATAAAATTCCTCTTCTACAGCTAAAGGTTTAGTAATTTTGTGAACACGTTTTTTAAAGAAATATTCTGGGAACTCAAAACTTTCTCCTTGAACATCCTGTGGAAGTGCTATACATACTGCTCCTGTTTCAGTTGGATCAGTTAATACTCTCATTGCATTAATCATCGCAGACATTAATTGTTCAGGTCTATTTACTCTGTCCCAATACTTGCATACGGGCTTAAATACATCATTTGTAGTGATTCCAAGGTTATAAGATTGCTCAATTTGTTGAAGTACTGGATCTGGTTGTCTAGTAGAAAATGAATCACCTGGAAGTAAAAGTAATGGTATATTATTTACTGTAGCCGTTGCTGCTGCTGTGACCATATTTGCAGCTCCTGGTCCTATTGATGAAGAACAAGCTATGATCTTTCTTCTATTATTTTGCTTGGCAAAAGCTGTTGCTGCATGTGCCATTCCTTGCTCATTTCTTCCTTGATAAACTCTTAGACTTCTTGGATTTTCATCTAGTGCCTGCCCTAAACCAACCACTATTCCATGACCAAATATAGTAAATATTCCATGAACAAATTTTTCTTCTTTTTCATCAAATGAAACATATTGATTATCTAGGAACTTTACTAACGCTTGTGCTGTTGTCATCTTTATATTACTCATAAATTCACCTTCTCTTTGTTATTTATCCGGCCATATTTTAACGTCTTTATCCCAAAGCCATTTGTGCTCTTCTACATCTATCCTGTCAGTCCATGGATTATTTTCAAGATGTCTAATCATCCAACAATAGTACATTGCATATCCTGGTGCTGATGTTTGTGGATGTACATCTCCACCTGTTATTGTGGAAAAACTATTATTAGAAATTTTATAAGCATCATCACCATTTAAACAAAATCCAAAGCCTTGTTCCTTGTTAAACTTATAAAAATACACTTCTGGTTGTGGATGATAATGTGGTGGGTAGCTTGACCATTTCCCAGGAAATGTTATAACTTCCCCAATTACCATATTAGAATAAGGTGCATTATTATAATCAAATACAGTTCTTACAATTCTTCTTGCAGTTCCATTCCAAGTTCCTTCACCAAAAATATCACTTCTACAGTTTTCAGGTGAATATAATTTTGCTTCAAAATCATTTTTATTATCTGTACTTTGTATTATTAATTCACTTTCTTCTAAACATTCAACTGTTACTTTTATATTCTTAGGGACATGTAAACACCATGGATCTTCATCAAAAACAGATTTTCTCTCTATTATTTCAGAGTCTTTATTCCAAGCTATTTTAACCTTTCCTATTAAAAGAAGTACTGCTATTTCTTTATCAGCATTGTGGTACCCTTTTATTTCATCTTTTCTTAATTTTTCAACTACGATATCCATTAGCATTTCTTTGTTTTTACTGCTAATTTCACATAATACGTTTTCACCATATTGTAAATCATGTAATTCATGAACCATTTGATTCTCCCTCCCTTATCCTCTTGCTATCATTTCTCCATATTGTTCTTTCTTCTCTTTTATAAATTCATTTATCTCTTTTACAGTTGGCATATCTTCTGAACAACTATGACTTGCTACTAACATAGCTGCTGAAGCACTTCCAAATTCTAAAGCGTCCATAATATCCCATTCTTCTAATATTCCATATATAAATGCTGAAGCATATGCATCTCCACCACCAAATGATTTTAAGAGTTTTACTGGAAATGGCTTTATATTATATGATTTTCCGTCATTAGTATAAGCTGTAGAGCCTTCTTTTCCATGTTTAATTACAACTATTTTATTACCAAAACCTAACCATCTTTTAGCACTTTCTTCATCTGTGCTTTTTTCCTTAACAATTAGACTTTCCATCAAATCAAATTCTTCTCTTGATCCCATAACAATGTCACTTTGCTTTCCAACTATTGAATAATAAATGGCTATTTCATCTTTATTTTTCCAATTGTATTCTCTATAATCTACATCAAAAATTACAACTGTATTATTCTTTTTAGCAAGCTCTAATGCCTTAAGAGCTGCCTCTCTAGATGGACTTTTAGCAAGTGCTGTACCTGATATTACTATTGCCTTTGTATTTTTTATATATTCTTCATCTATCTCATGAACATTTAACTCTAAATCAGCTATTCCATTTCTATACATCAAGATACTACTTTCTGTTGGACTTGCTATTTCTGTAAAAGTTAATCCTAAAGATTCTCCGTTTTCTGCATACTTTATTTGTGAAGTATCTATCCCTTCATTATCAAAGTAATCGACTACAAATTTTCCAAATTGATCCTTTGAAATCTTACCTATAAAACCAACTTTTTTTCCAAGTCTTGAAAGTCCAACTGCTATATTAGCTGGTGATCCACCTAAATACTTTTTAAAACTCTTACTTTCTGAAAGTGGTCTATTTATATCTATTGGATTAAAATCAATTGCTACTCTTCCAATAGGAACTATCTCAAATTTTCTATCTTTTTGGAATTTAATATATCCCATTTTTTAAACCTCCTTGTGTAATGTTTCTATAATACTTAATATAAACATTCTCTATTTCTAACTAAAATTACATTCATTATGCTTTATTCTCACTGCCAAAAATTTTTATATGTTTCTTTACATTCTCATATGCCCCTTGTATTTCAGTCTCATGCAAAGTAAAGTAATCATAGCCTTTTGAATTACTATTTAGATTTTTTACAGAATCTCTTACTTTATTAAAAGTTGCAGTTGCTATATTTATTTTCCTTATTCCCATAGTTGCACATTTTTTAAAGTCATCTTCTGATATTCCTGAGCCACCATGTAATACTAATGGTATTTTTAAGTTATCATGTAGTTTTGTTAAAATATCAAATCTTAATTTAGGTTCACCTTTGTAAACCCCATGAGAATTTCCTATTGCTACTGCAAGGGCATCTATTTTAGTATCATTTATAAATTTCCTAGCCTCTTCTAAATCCGTAACTTTTATATCTACATTTTCACTACCATCTTCACTTCCACCAACATGGCCAATTTCGCCTTCCACAGCAGCCCCATAATCTCTAGCCAATTTTTCTACTAAACTCGTTATCTTTATATTTTCTAAAAAATCTAGTGATGATCCATCTATCATTACTGAAGTAAATCCTAAACTTAATGCTTTTTTTATATTGTCTATTGTTAAGCCATGGTCAAAGTGTACAGCTACAGGTACTTTAGCTTTTTCTGCTGCTTTTATCATTGCTGGCCCTATTATATCTAATGGTGAATGTTTTAATCTCACTTCTGCTATTTGTAATATAATTGGAGAATTTAATTCCTCTGCTGCTTTTATAGCACCAATTATCATTTCCATATTAGCTACACTAAAACTTCCAATTGCATAATTTCCATTGTCAGCTTTTACTAATATCTCTTTCATATTTACTAATGGCATCTTGATCACCTCCAAAGTGATTTATAAACTTCAACAATATCATCATGTGTAACTATTTTTAAAGTATTTTGGGGACTTCCACTTTCTAGTGCATCCTTCGCCATTTTGTCTAAATTATTAAAGAACTTTTCTTTATCTATTCCGTATTCCCTTAAAGTAGGTATTAATAATGTGTTACATAGATTATCTACTTCATCAACAAATTTTTTAGCAGCTATTTTATCAGTTTCATTATCATTTACTATATTGATTGCTCTTGCAAGATCTGCGAATCTCTTATAAGCACCATCTAATACAAAGTTAAAACATTCCTTTAATAACATTGCATTTGATATACCATGAGGCACATGAAATAATGCTCCTATGGGTCTACTCATACCGTGTACTATTGTTACTGATGAGTTATTAAAAGCAATTCCTGCTTCTAATGCTGCAATGGCCATTTGAATTCTAGCCTCTTCATTATTTCCTTCATTAAATGCTATTGGCAAATATTTAAATATCTTTTTTATTGCTGATAATGCAAATGTGTCAGAAAGTGATTGAGACTTTTTAGATGTATAAGCTTCTATTGCATGTGTTAATGCATCTAATCCTGTTGCAGCTGTTATTTTAGGTGGTGCTGTCATCGTAAATCTTGAATCTATAATTGCTAATGTGGGCATTAATGAACTTCCCTTTATTAACATCTTTACATCAGTTTTAGTATCAGAAATTATAGTAAACTTTGTTACCTCAGAACCTGTTCCAGCAGTTGTTGGTATCGCTACAACTTTAGGCAATTCATTTTCAATTTTCTTTCCCATATAATCTGAAATATTGCCACTATTGCTAATCATCATTGCTATGGCCTTAGCTGAATCTATTGCACTTCCGCCTCCAACAGCTAATAAAAAATCGCAATTTTCTTTTTTATATAAATCTACACCTTTATCTATCATCACATCCGTTGGTTCACCATTTATCTCATCATATATAAAATAATTAATTTTTTCTTTATCTAAAATATCAATTACAGCTTGTACATTACCTAGCTTAACCATAATATTATCTGTAATAATTAAAACTTTTTTACCAAATGATTTTAAATCTTCTCTACTATCTTCTAATGAATTCTTTCCTGTTAAAATTTTATTTGGCATTATAAATTCATTTGACATATCCTCTCCTCCTTTCAGGTACTTTATGATTAACTTTTTGTTATCTTATGGTTATATTATAAGTACCTATTTTCCAATTGTCAATATTTTCCTTGTATGTTTTTTACTTTTTTTTAATTTTAAGGATATTTATGGTATAATTATGATAATGTCTTTTACTTTATAATTTGATAGTTTATAATAAATATTAGATTCCATATTTTTGAAATTAAATAAAAAGGGGGTATTTAGATGCGTTTAAAAAGGCTTGATTTATTAGAAGAATTTATTTATAAGCATAAAACTATATCACTAGATAAGCTTTGTGACGAATTTAAGATGTCAAAAAATACAATTCGTAGAGATGTAGACGCCTTAGTTGATAAAGGCGTAATAAAAAAAGTATATGGGGGCGTTACAGTAAATACTCAAAGTAATGAACTGCTTCCATTTGAAGAGAGAACAATAAAAAATAACAGTGCTAAAATAGATATTGCTAAAAAAGCTGCTGAATTTATTGAAGATGGAGATTCTATATTCATAGATTCTGGTACTACCACATTGAATATAGTTGATTACTTAAATGATAAAGATAATATAACATTATTCACCAATAGCATTAATGTTATTTTAAAAGCAATTCCTCATGATAATATTGACATAATATGTTTATCTGGTAGATTTAATAGAACTACTTTTTCTTTTACAGGACTAACTTCTAGTGATGTATTATCAACTTATAATATAAATAAATCTTTTATGGCCTGTACTGGAATCTCATTAGATAATGGCGTTACTCACACCTCGCCTAATGAATTTAAAATAAAAAAAGTAGCTGTTTCTAAAAGTCATAAAACATTTTTACTTGCAGATAGTTCAAAATTTAATATAGTTTCTTTAATGACATTTTGTGATGTAAAAGATTTAGATTATCTAATTACAGATAAGTATCCTTCAGCTAAATATATAGATTATTTTAATAATTATAATGTTGAACTTATAGTTCCTAATTAAATTAAAAAATATTATTAGACAGGTTAATAAAAAGTAGCTATGCCACGCTTTGTTAGTTAAAAATGGATAGATGATAGTTAACAGTTGTGGTTGAAATTCTTCATGACTTTCTAAAAAAATATATTTTTTAAATTTCAGAATAGATTTTTCATTATCTCTCCAATTTCCACTCTCAATTTATTCTAGCATAAACCTAGATTTCATCAGATTTTCAGGCTTCGAAAATTCTAGGGAATAAAAATCACCTCGTTAAATGTAATACATTAAGCTTTTTATTTTTAGCTTATATCTATTTAACGAGGCTGAATTATTCTGCTCTGTATATATTAATTTGTTATCTCATTATAGTTCTTTTATTAAATTAGCCATTTCAATTGCACCTACTGCACATTCATAACCTTTATTTCCTGCTTTAGTTCCTGCTCTCTCTATAGCTTGTTCTATATTATTCGTTGTAAGTACTCCAAACATTACTGGCTTTCCAGTTTCTAATGATACATTTGCAATTCCCTTAGAAACTTCTGAACAAACATAATCATAATGTGATGTTGATCCTTTTATTACTGCGCCTAAACATATAACAGCATCATATTTAGGACTTTTCGCCATCTTCTTTGCTATTAACGGCATCTCAAATGCTCCTGGTACCCAAGCTACATCTATATGCTCTGCATTTACTCCATGTCTTTTAAGTCCATCTAAAGCTCCATCTAAAAGCTTGCTACCTATAAATTCATTAAATCTCCCTACTATTATTCCAACCTTTAATCCTTCTGCAATTAATTTTCCTTCAAAAATATTCATTATTAATTCCTCCTAATTTTATATTTTTATAGCTATTACATTTTAATGACTTATTGAGTTAAAGAATTAAATTATCAAAGTAAAACTATTATAAAAAGTACATTACCTCTTCAAAATTTTATATAAAACTTTTAATAATCACTAAATATAAGCTAAATTGTTTTTATTTTGAGATTTATTTTAAATATGTGTAATATATTTAATTCCTATGAGTAGTTTTTTTATTCATATATTCATGCTCTACTAAGTATGAGCTTTTTTATTTTTTAATTTAAATATTCAACAAATGATTCATTTTTTCTTTTTTAATTTTCAAATAAAATTCATCATTTTTATTTACTGTCATCTCTACTGGAATTCTTTGCACTACATTAATACCACTTTCTCTAAGTCCATCTATTTTTTCTGGATTATTTGTTATTAGTTTAATTTTCTCTACTCCTAAATTTTTTAGCATATCTGCACTAGCTTTATACTCCCTTAAATCCGGTGCAAAACCTAGGGCTAAGTTAGCTTCAACAGTATCTAATCCTTCATCTTGAAGTGCATATGCTTTTAATTTATTTAAAAGACCAATGCCTCTTCCTTCTTGTTTCATGTATAGTAAAATGCCTCTTCCTTCTTTTGCTATCATTTTCATAGCTGCATCATATTGTTCTCCACAATCACATTTTTTTGATCCTAAACTATCTCCAGTTAAACATTCTGAATGAACTCTAACAAGCACTGGTTCTTCACCTGAAATATCTCCTTTAATTAAAGCTAAATGACATTTTTCACTATCATTTTCCTTAAAGCCTATGACCTTAAAGTCTCCATACTTAGTTGGAAGTTTTGCTTCCACCTCTCTAGTAACACTGCTTTCATTTCTTAGTCTATATCTTATTAATTCTTCTATAGTTAATATTTTCAAATCATGTTCCTTAGCAAATTTTATTAAATCATCTCTTCTTGCCATACTTCCATCATCTTTTATTATTTCACATATTGCAGCAGCTCCTTTAAAGCCTGCAATTTTAGCTAAATCCACTGATGCTTCTGTATGCCCTGTTCTTTCTAATACACCTTTTTTCTTTGCTATAAGAGGAAATACATGTCCAGGTCTTCTAAAGTCCTCAGGTCTTTCACTTTGTGCTAACATTTTTATAGTGTCAGATCTTTCAAATGCTGAAATTCCAGTAGTTGTATCTATATAATCAACAGCTACTGTAAATGCTGTTTCATGGTTGTCTGTATTTTTTTCAACCATAGGATTTAACCCCAATTTTAATGCTATTTCTTCTTCTACAGGTGCACACAACAATCCTCTTGCATATTTAATCATAAAATTCACATTTTCAGGAGTTGCTTTCTCTGCTGGAATAACTAAATCCCCTTCATTTTCCCTTCCCTCATCATCAACAATAATAATCATTTTTCCATTTTTTATATCTTTTACACATTCTTCAACAGTACTAAATTTCATTTTCTCTCACCTCATACATAATTTTATTTTAGGATTTGTTTTAAGTAACTTTTGATGTTTTAGTATAATGGCGCAGTGGCATTGAAATTTGCTTTTTATAACCATTAAGTGAGAATATAAATTTTATATTTAGCTTTTCGAACTTACTCAGCGAAGTCGAGTTTCCTTTAAATAGTCTAATTAATTGCTTGTCAAAAGTAAGTGTCCAAATTTTACATTTGGATACACGAATTTTCACACAGTACAATGTTTCATTGGGAGCATGCATTAATTAGACTAGTAGACATTTAGTGTTATTAAAGTAAATTTGTCAGTCCGCGAGCTATAGACTAAAACATCAATACTCCCTTAAGACACATTCTATTATTAAAAACCATTTTCTCTTAAAAACTCCATGGTTACATTGCTTTCATTTTTTATTTCTTCATCTTTGTTATTTACTAGTTTTTCAATATATTTTCCAACCACATCACATTCTAAATTTACAACTGACTGAACTTTTTTTTCACATAAAATTGTATTTTCTAAAGTATGCGGTATAACAGATACTTTAAACTTTTCATCATCAACATATGCAACTGTTAGACTTATGCCATCAATGGCTATTGAACCTTTATATATAATGTATTTTAAAATTTCTTTTGATGCAGATATAGTAAACCATGTACCATCAACCTTTTTCTCTATATCAGTTATTTTACCCACTCCATCTATATGTCCACTTACTATATGTCCACCAAATCTATCTTCTAATTTCATTGCTCTTTCAAGATTAATCTTATTTCCTGATTTCAAACTTCCCAGTGAACTTTTTTCTAAAGTTTCTCCCATTACATTAGCTTTAAATGAAGATTTAGTCATTTCTAAAACTGTTAAACATACACCATTTGATGCAATACTATCACCTATTTTAGTATTTTCTAATACTTTGTTGGCTCTTATTTCTATTACTCCAAAGCCTCCCCCTAATGTAAGTTTTTCTAAACTACCTACTTCTTCAACAATTCCAGTAAACACTTAATCACATCCTTTTACTTCAATTTATTTATATAGCCTTCTATAACTATCTCCTCTGATAATTTTTCATAGTTTAAATCTTTAAGTTTTACAGCATCACTTAATCTAGAAAAACCTTGTCCACCTATACTACTCTTACTTGTTTCACCACCTAATATTTTAGGTGATATATAAAATCTTACCTTATCAACTATATTTTCTTCTAAAGCCGAGAAATTTAATGTTCCTCCACCTTCAATTAATATAGAATCTATTTTTAAAGTTCCTAAATACCTCATTAATTCTTTCAAATCAACCTTTTTATTTTTATCATTTATCTCTATTACTCTTACACCTTTATTAATTAATTCTTGTTTTTTTAATTTATCAGCATATTGGGTTGTTGCTACTATTGTTAATTTATCAGGATTATTTACTATCTTTGAATCTAACGGAATTCTTAAAGTACTATCAACAATTACTCTTATTGGATTTTTTCCATCTTCTATTCTGCATGTAAGCTCTGGATCATCTTCAATAATTGTATTTATCCCTACCATAATAGCTGATAATTTATTTCTTAATAAATGTCCATCTCTTCTTGATTCTTTTGATGTAATCCACTTTGATTCTCCAGCTGTTGTTGCTATTTTCCCATCTAATGATATTGCACTTTTTAAAATAACAAATGGTAAGTTTGATGTTATATATTTAATAAATGACTCATTTATTTTTTTACATTTCTCTTCTTCTATACCAACTATAACTTCTATATCATTTCCTTTCAGTTTTTTTATACTTCTTCCTGATACTATTGGATTTGGATCTAACATTCCTATTACCACTTTTTTAATTTTTTTCTCTATTATCAAATCTACACAAGGAGGAGTCTTCCCATAATGTGCACATGGTTCTAATGTTACGTATATTGTACTTCCTTCTAATGGCTTAGTAGCGTTCTTAATGGCATTTACCTCTGCATGTGCTCCTCCATACTTCTCATGATACCCTGTTCCAATTATCTCATTATCTTTTACTATTACTGCTCCAACCAAAGGATTGGGATTAACCTTACCTATTCCTTTTTTAGCTAATTCTAAAGCTAAATCCATATACTCTTCATTCACTAAACTCACCTTCTTCTTAATATAAAAATCATCATAATTTTTTTAGCCATGCACCCTTTCCAAATGCAATGTAGGAATAATGGTGTGGCATATGATTATTTTTTATTCTTTAGATGTAATCATCATGCCTCTAAAATACAGTATTCTATAAGTTATCCACAGATTTTCAGGCGATATAATTTCCTAAAGAATAAAAAAGTCCCTGAAGTAAAATACTTCAGGGACAATAATAATCTTTTCTATATGAATTATGATTTTAACGTATCAAAATAAAGATATATGATTTTAATATTATTTATATATAATTAAAAATCATATTTTCTCTTATAAATTAAAAAACCCTGAACTAAAACATAAGTTCAGGGTACAAATCAATTTAATTAATACGAATTAAAATCTAATAATCATTAGATCAAATAAGTAATTTCTTCTTTCATCCAGACTTTACTGTCGGCTTCGGAGTTTAACCGAATCTGCTATCTCTAGCTCGCGGGCTTTACCGCCGGTAGGGAATTTCACCCTGCCCTGAAGATTAATATTTAATTTATATTTTCATACTATCACATTTTTTTAATTATGTAAAGGTCAACATGCGATCTTTTTTTCCTATTTTTACAATAATCTATTAATTTGATTTTTGGATCTTAAAGTTTACGTTCATTTCCTTTATCCAATTAATAGTTTCTTTAGTTTCATTCCATGCTTCTAAACTATATTTCATATAATGCATAGCTTCTGCATCACTGCCAAATCTAGAGATTCTAGGTAATACTTTAGGAATTTTCTTTTGTTTTAATATATATGGTATTACAAATGAATTTTTCTTATATGCTTTTCTTATAGCATCTTCTGCTTCTTTTATTTTTCCTGTTTCATAAAGTAATAAAGCTTTATTATACGATACCGCTGCTAAATAATCATTATCATATTTTTCAAATAATTTTTCTGCATCATCATATCTTTTTTCAATTAATAGCCAACTAGATAATATCCCTCTTGCCATTAAGTTGTCTTTTTCATTAAATTCTAATATTTCAAACGCATTATCTATAGCTTCATTTTTTTCACCCATTTTCCATAATTGAATAGCTAAAGTATATTTAGCTCCGAAGAATGGTTGCGCTTCTTTCTTATTAAACTGTTCTTTAGATGCAGTTTTTAAGTCATCAATACCTAATATATATTTACCTGAGTCAACTGCTTTAACTAATAACTCTTTCTTATCATTATTAGTTAAACTTAAATCTTTAGATAAAATTATGTATGCATCTGAGCAATACTCACAAACACTTAAGGCTTCTTTTGCAAGTTTTACTTTTTTATTAAAATTCTTTTCAGCCCACGCTTTTCTCATTATTTTTTGAGCTTTTATAAATTCTTCAGTAATTCTAATATTTTCTTCTGATGCGTTAGTTTCTTCTTTTTCAACTACTACTTCTTCTTTGTCATTTAAAGCATCACTTTTGTCATTAGATTTTACTATCCATATTTCATCATCTTTTGTTATATTCAATAAATTTCTTACTTCTTTTGATTTCATAGAGCCAGTACTATTACTTACTCCAAATTCTTTATATAAATCAAGAGCTTTAATATACGGCTCGTCTTTAACATCAAATAAATTATTCACTGTTCCAATTGCATGAACAACACCTGCTGCCCATGAAGAGCTCTTTCCTTTTTTTAATGAATCTTCATGATTCATTTCTAAGTCATGTAACGCTTTTATACAAATTTTTTCATATTGTTCATTAAGATATTGATTTGAAAAGACTTTTATCTTTCCAAGAATTTCTTCATATTTTTCAACTATTGAGTTAGGTAAATTTTGCATTATTTTTATAACTCCTTTTTTAAAATCTCTCATAAGGTTTCATTATTCACTAATATAATTAAAATATCTTATAATTAAAATATTGCTCTTTATTTTTGATACCTTTATATTATATATTTTAATTATATTATCAGCAAGTATTATACGTAATAGAACCACTTAATTATATCACATTATATTAAAATATATATTTTAATACTTTTTAGCAATATCTATAAACTTTATTCATATATATCTGTAAACGTATTTTTATAAATTAATTATGATTTATAAAAAATTACTTTCATTAGGCGGTGATATATTGTTATCAATAGATTTGTACTATTTTTTTAAAATCTTATCTACTCCATATGATAAATTCAATTTACTTTCAAAAGAGAAATGTAATGTAAGTGATAATATTTTTGAAGACTTGTACTTAAAAAAATGTTTTAATTCTTTATGGTTAAAAAAACTAAATAGCCAAATAAATAATATAAAATATAAATATAAATTTAACATAATTGAAAAAAATCATAACTTACTTAAAATAAAATTCAACTATCTACAATCCTTTACTTTAAACAATTCACCAAAAGGTGTAATATCATCTTCCTTAGATGAGTATATACTTATATTAAATAAAAGTGATCATAAATTTAAAATAATATTTCTAGCTAATAAAGAAGAATCACCTGAATTATATGAAGATATGCTAAAAAAAGATCTTCTGCAAATAATCAATATTATTTCTTCTAATAAAATAGGTATTTGGAGTTCTAAAATAAAAGTTTTAGATCGTTTATATAAAAAATATCTAGAAAATAATAATTGTTACAGAACACCTTATACTTCTGATAGAAGTTTTTCCTATGATCCATTAAAAGCTTGTAAATACGCAGAAAAATTTGCTTTGACTCCTAATAAAGATTATACATCTTTTGAGGGTATAGGTGGCGATTGTACTAATTTTATTTCTCAATCAATTCATTTTGGAGGGCTAAAGACTTCAAATTCATGGAAGCCTTATAGTAATGCTTGGGTTAGAGTTGAAGACCTATATTCATATATTATAAAAAATAAACTCGGATTTGAAGTTAATAAAAATTCCCCTTTTAAAAAAGGTACTATAGTACAATTTTATACACCTAAAATAGGTAGGTTTTTTCATTCTGGAATAATAACTCATTTACTTCCAGATGGAGATTACCTTTATTGTTGTCATAGCTATAACAAATTAAACTATCCATTAAGTTTAACCTACCCTATAATGTACCCTAAAATAAGGGGAATTGAAATATATTAGAATCTCTTCTTTAAATTTTTGTGCTATGTTTTAAATATGAGATGATATATATATATTAGATTTAGTAATATTATGAGATTTGATTTCTCAATAATATAGGATACCTTAGAATGATTCAAACTAAGATATCCTATATATTTAAATTATTTAAACTGTTATTTCACTTTTAATTTTTAAAGATTTTTCATTACTCTCTATAATAGGATTTACATATTCATCAATAAATTCTACTACTTGACTTGGTGCTCTACCAACAAATTTCTTAGCATCTATTATTGATAGTATTTCATCCTTAGTAAGTCCAAAGGAATCATCACTTATTATTCTTTCTATTAGATCATTATCTAATCCTTCACCTTTAACTCTTTGAGCTGCTGCCATAGAATGAACTCTTATTTTTTCATGTAATTCTTGTCTATCCTTACCTCTTTTTACTGCTTCCATCATTATATTTTCAGTAGCCATAAATGGTAATTCTCTAGCTACATGTGCTGCTATTACTTTATCATATACCACCATATTTTCAGCTATGTTCATATAAAGATTTAATACTCCATCTAAAGCCAAGAATCCTTCTGCAACTGATAATCTCTTATTAGCTGAATCATCTAATGTTCTTTCAAACCATTGAGTTCCTGCTGTTATTGCTGGATTTAAAGCATCTACTATTACATATCTAGCTAGTGCACTAATTCTTTCACTTCTCATAGGATTTCTCTTATAAGCCATTGCTGATGATCCTATTTGATTTTTTTCAAAAGGTTCTTCCATTTCTTTCATACTTTGAAGTAATCTTAAGTCATTACTAAACTTATAAGCACTTTGTGCAATTTCTGATAATGTATTTAAAACTATTGAATCAAGTTTTCTTGGATAAGTTTGACCTGTAACTCCAAAACTCTTATCAAATCCCATCTTTTCTGCTATCATTTTATCTAATTTTTTAACTTTTTCCTCATCACCATCAAATAATTCCATAAAACTAGCTTGAGTTCCAGTTGTTCCTTTTACTCCTCTTAGTTTTAAATTATGTATTACAAAATCTATATTTTCAATGTCCATAACTAAATCTTGCATCCACAAAGTCGCTCTTTTTCCTACTGTAGTTAATTGAGCTGGTTGGTAATGTGTAAATCCTAATGTAGGTAAATCTTTATATTGAGTAGCAAAATTCTTTAAGTGATTTAATACTGTTACTATCTTATCTTTTATTAATAAAAGTGCATCTCTCATTATTATTACATCTGTGTTATCACCTACGTAACAAGAAGTAGCTCCAAGATGGATTATACCCTTAGCAGTTGGACATTGTAACCCATATGCGTACACATGGCTCATTACATCATGTCTTACTTCTTTTTCTTTTTTTATAGCTTCTTCATAATTTATATTATTAACATTTGATTTTAATTCATTTACTTGTTCTTCTGTTATATTTAAGCCTAGCTCTCTTTCACCTTCAGCAAGAGCTACCCATAATTTTCTCCAAGTTGTAAATTTCATATCATCTGAAAAAATAAAACTCATTTCTTTAGATGCATATCTTGAATTTAATGGTGTGCTATATAAATTTCTCATACAAAAACCTCCACACGAATATATTTTATTTTTTTTATTTCAACATTCGTATTATAACATATTTTTTATATTTTGATAGTATTTTATTTAAAAATTTAGTTAATGTTATTATTTTTTATCTTCAATCATATATATAAACATAATGTATATTAAGTTAGGAGTGAACAAAATGTATAAATTAAATATATTTGATAAAATTGCTTTTATTTTAGTTATTCTTGGTGCCTTTAATTGGGGCTTAATAGGGTTACTAAATATTAATTTAGTAACTATATTTTCTTTTGGAATACCTATAATTCAAAGAATAATATATATAATGATCTTCTTATCATCATTAAACTTAGTTTCATTGCTATTTAAATGTGATAGTAATTTAAATAAAAAAATTAATTAAGATAGTTATTATTATATTTTTCCAATAAGTAAATAATATTATTCTTATATTTGCTTATTGGAAAAATTCTATTGTAATTAGAATTTTATACATAACAAAAGAGATGTCGCCTAAATTTATATACGTTTTAGGGACATCTCTTTTTAATAAATATTAATCGTCTAAAGATTGAACTAAACTAACTAATTCTTCAACTGCTAGTGCTTCATCATCTCCAGATGCTGAAATTTTTATTGCAGCATCTTTAGTTACGGCTAAAGATAAAACTCCTATTAAGCTCTTAACGTTTGCTTTCTTACCATTGTATTCTATGCTAACGTCTGACTTAAATCCTGAAGCCTTCTTAACTAATAATGTTGCTGGTCTAGCATGAAGACCTGATGAACTTTTTACTATAACTTCTTTTGATACCATTATATCCACCTCTTTACAAAAAATTAATTAATAAATATAGCATCCAACTATTTTAGTATATACTGTTTTATGAGTAATTTCAACTTAAAAATAATTAAGATGCATATTACTAAATGTTTTTTATCTTATCTAGGTTGTACTATAAGTTTTATTGCTGTTCTTTCTTCTCCATCTATCAGTATATCTGTAAAAGCTGGTACACAAATAATATCCTTTCCACTCGGTGCTACAAAACCTCTAGCTATTGCTATAGCTTTAACTGCTTGATTTATTGCTCCAGCTCCTACTGCTTGTATTTCCGCTATATTCTTTTCTTTTATTATTGCCGCTAATGCGCCTGCTACAGAATTAGGATTTGATTTAGTTGATACCTTTAATACTTCCATTTTTATTATTCCTCCTAGAATCATTATACAAAATCGTTTACATTAATATATATTCTATATAATCTATGAAAATCCCTTTATTTATTATAATATTTTATAAATAAAAAAAGATAAAATGCATAGTTCTTATACATTTTATCTTTTAATTTTATTTAGCAAAATCTACCGTTCTAGTTTCTCTTATTACATTAATCTTAATTTGTCCTGGATATTCAAGTTGTTCTTCTACGCTCTTCACTAAATTTCTAGCTAATTCAGCAGTACCAGCATCGTCAACTTTATCTGGTTTAACAATAATTCTTATTTCTCTTCCAGCTTGAATGGCATATGACTTTTCTACACCCTCATAAGAATTTGCGATTTCTTCTAGTTTTTCCAATCTCTTAATATATGCTTCTAATGTTTCTCTTCTTGCTCCCGGTCTAGCTGCTGATATAGCATCTGCTGCTTGAACCAATACTGCTTCTAAAGATTGCATTTCCACATCTCCATGATGGGCTGCTACAGCATTTATCACTAATGGTTGCTCATGATATTTCTTAGCAAGATCTCCTCCAATTAGTGCATGAGGACCTTCTTGCTCCTGATCTACAGCTTTACCGATATCATGTAGTAATCCTGCTCTTTTAGCTAGAGTAACATCTAAACCTAATTCTGAAGCCATTAAACCAGCTAAATATGAAACTTCTATGGAATGTTTTAATACATTTTGACCATAACTAGTTCTATACTTCAATCTACCAAGTAGTCTTATAATTTCTGGATGTAATCCATTTATGCCAGTTTCTAGGGTCGCTTGTTCCCCTTCTTCTTTTATATCATTCTCTACATCTTTAACTGCTCTTTCGACCATCTCTTCGATTCTTGCTGGATGTATTCTACCATCCACTATCAACTTTTCAAGTGCTATTCTTGCAACTTCTCTCCTTATTGGATCAAAGCTTGAAAGAATAACTGCTTCTGGAGTGTCATCTATTATTAAATCTACTCCTGTTAATGTTTCTAGAGTTCTAATGTTTCTTCCTTCTCTACCTATTATTCTACCCTTCATTTCATCATTTGGTAGCGCAACAACATGCACAGTAGTTTCAGACACATGATCTGCAGCACATCTTTGAATAGCAGTCGTGATTATTTCTCTTGATCTTTTGTCTGCTTCTTCTTTTGCTTTGCTTTCGATTTCTTTTATCATCAATGCAGCATCATGTGAAATTTCTCTTTTAACTTCGTCTAAAAGAATTTTACGAGCTTCTTCACTAGAAAGAGATGAAATTCTTTCCAATTCTTCTCTTCTTTGAGTGTATATTTCTTTTACATTGGCTTCTACTTGATCTATATCAAGCATTCTTTGATTAATTTTTTCTTCTCTTCTCTCTAGCGCATCACTCTTTTTATCAAGTGATTCTTCCTTTTGAATAACTCTTCTTTCAAGTCGTTGAATCTCATTTCTTCTTTCACGAGATTCTTTTTCAAAATCATTTCTTAACTTATGAACCTCTTCCTTAGCTTCAAGTATTGTTTCTTTTTGAAGAGCTTCTGCTTCTCTTTTAGCTCTTTCCAAAACATCTTGTGCTTCCTTTTCAAGAGATTCAATCTTGTCCTTTGATCCTTTTTGTATCATTTTATAAAGTAGTATTCCTAATACTAATAATATAATTAAATTTACTATTATTATTGAAATCCAAAATTTCATATCAACACCTCCTAGCTTGTTAAGCTATCTATTTTTGTAAACAAGAAATCGTAGTAGGTGTCATATTATTCTCACTGTATTGGGAATATGATAAACCAGTATTCCTTTTTATTCTATATTAAAAATAAAATTATGTCAAGCTTGCTATGATATTGTTATCATGCTGATATTTACTGAGTTACAAGAGCTTTTTTTATTTGCATTTGCTATAAAATTTTAGTAATAACACCATATATAATCATAAAAATATTTTCATATAACAATATTTATATATATCATCCTTTTTATTATCAAAAAAAGCAAAAGAAATCCTCCTTTTGCTTTTCATAATTATCTATTTATTTATCTGATTGTTCCTTATTTTCTTTACTTTTCACTTCTGATGATGTTTCTTTTATCACTTCATTCATTAACGGAAGATTGTGTTTTTCTCTTATTTGATTTTCTATATCTAATGCAACTTCCGGATTTTCTTTTAAGTATTGTTTAGCATTTTCTCTACCTTGACCTAATCTTATATCTCCATATGAGAACCATGCTCCACTTTTTTGTACTATTTCTTCCTTAACACCAACATCTACTATGTTACCTTCTCTTGAAATACCTTCGTTATACATTATGTCAAATTCTGCTTGTTTAAAAGGTGGTGCCACTTTATTCTTTGTTACTTTTATTCTTGTTCTATTACCAACAATACCATCACCCTGTTTTATAGAGTCTATTCTTCTTACATCAAGTCTTACTGAAGCATAGAACTTTAATGCTCTTCCTCCTGTTGTTGTTTCAGGTGAACCAAACATTACTCCAACTTTTTCTCTTAATTGATTAATGAAAATTGCTATACAGTTTGTTTTACTAATTGTACCTGCTAATTTTCTTAAAGCTTGCGACATTAATCTTGCTTGAAGTCCTATATGAGAATCTCCCATCTCCCCTTCAATTTCCGCTTTAGGAACTAATGCTGCAACTGAGTCAACTATAATTACATCAATTGCTCCTGAACGAACTAATGCCTCTGCTATTTCAAGACCTTGTTCTCCTGTATCCGGTTGAGAAACTATAAGATTTTCTGTATCTACTCCTAAGTTTCTTGCATAAGATGGATCTAGTGCATGTTCTGCATCTATAAATCCTACTGCTCCACCTTTTTTTTGTGCTTCTGCTGCTATGTGAAGAGCTATTGTTGTTTTACCTGAACTTTCTGGTCCATAAATTTCAATAATTCTTCCCTTTGGAACACCGCCGATTCCAAGTGCTATATCTAAATCTAAACATCCAGTTGAAATTGCATCAATATTTAATACACTATCTTCGCCTAACTTCATAACTGAACCTTTACCGAATTGCTTTTCTATTTGTCCCATAGCATTTTCAATTGCTTTTAATTTATTTACATCTATATTAGCCATAATGTTACCTTCCTCTCATCGAACTTATGTTCTATATATAATTATAATTTAACTATTATTATTAGTCAACAGTATTGATAAAAATTCCCCCTTTAAAATACATCTTAAAGAAGGAATTTATTATAATTATATCCATATTATATAATTTTAAACGTATCTATTTGTTAGTAGATATTGAATCTTTGTTTTTCTTAAAATATTCATATCCTGAAATTATAGTTATTATAACAGCCGCTATTAGCATTATATTTGGAACTGCACTAAAGAACCCCTTCCAAAATCCACTATTAATAACTAAATTAGTTAAATACTTCGAATCACCTATACTAATTTGTAATAGTAGTAATACTATAGCTATTATTTGTATTACTGTTTTTATCTTTCCCCACCAACTTGCTGCTATAACTCTTCCCTCAGAAGCAGCTAATGTTCTTAACCCTGATACTGCAAATTCACGTGCTATTATTATAACAGCAGCCCAGCTTGGAACTATTTGCATTTCAACTAATGTAATTAGTGCAGTTGTCACCAATAGTTTATCAGCCAAAGGATCCATAAACTTTCCAAAATTAGTGACTTGATTTCTACTTCTTGCAATATATCCATCAAGCTTATCTGTTAAGGCAGCTAAGATAAATATTATCGTAGCTATAAAATTACCATATGGTATTCCTTTAACAACTATAAATATCAGAAAAATAGGTACCAAAAATATTCTAATTAAAGTCAACTTATTTGCAAGATTCATCTTCAACAACTCCTATTAAATCGTAATCCATATTTTTGATTATTTTTACTTTAACAAATTCACCTATCTCCAATGTCTTAGGAGATTCAAAAAACACATTTCCATCTATATCAGGTGCCATCTCAAAATTTCTACCTTTGTAGAATTCACCATCATATTCTTCAATTAGAATATCATATTTTTTGTCAACTTTCAATTTATTTATATTATTAGAAAGTTTTTCTTGAGATAACATTAACTTTTCTTCTCTTTTTTCCTTTATGGCTTCATCTATTTGACCATCCATTTTAGAAGCTGGCGTATCTTCTTCTCTCGAATATTTAAAAACTCCTACTTTATCTAATTTATATTCTTGTAAAAATTCTAAAATTTCTTCAAAATCTTCTTGTGTTTCTTGTGGAAATCCTACTATGAAAGTTGTTCTAATTATAATGTTTGGTATACTCTTTCTAAGTTTTTCTATTTTATCAGTTATATCTTTCTTACTGGTTTTTCTTCCCATAAGTTTTAACACATGATCACTTATGTGTTGTATAGGTATATCTAAATATTTTACTACTTTATCATTTGTTGCGATTTCTTCTATTAATTCATCATATATTGCTTCCGGATAACAATATAAAACTCTAATCCACTTTATTCCTTCTATTTTAGATAACTCTTTTAATAATATGTGTAGATTCTTCTTACCATAAATGTCACTACCATATTGTGTTGTATCTTGAGCTATTAATATTAATTCTTTAACACCTTGGCTTGCTAAGTCTGTAGCTTCACTTATTATATTTTCCATTCTTCTACTTCTAAATTTTCCCCTTATTTTAGGAATTATACAATATGTGCAAAAATTATTACAACCTTCTGCAATTCTTATATATGCACTTTCTTTTTGTGTTGTAAGAATTCTGTCTCCTTCATTTATGTTTTCATCAGAATAATTTAATAATTTAGACGCCTCTTTATTTCCTTCAATAAATTCTGTGATAACTTTATCTATTTTATTATAATCATTAACTCCTAACATTATGTCTATTTCAGGTATAAGATTTTTTAATTCATCACCATATCTTTGTATTAAACATCCTGTTGCTATAAGAAGCTTACAATTATAATTATTTTTATATTCAGCCATTTCTAAAATAGTATCTATTGATTCTTGTTTAGCCGACCCTATAAACCCACATGTATTTACAATTATAACATCTGCTTCTTTTGCATTATTAGTTATTTCATATTCATTACTCATTTTTCCAAGGATGATTTCAGAATCCACTCTATTTTTATCGCATCCTAAACTCACCATTCCAACTTTGTACTTAGTCAAGTTTTTGTCCTCCTGTATTTTAATGTTTTTAATTATACCAAATTAATTATAATATTTATAGCTATATTATCAACTATAATTAATTATTTAAGTTTTCTTTTTTAATTCTCATCTTTTTCATCATATAATTCTTCTTTAGTAATTAATATCTTTCTTGGTCTACTTCCATCTTTTTCAGATATTATACCTCTTTCTTCTAACTGATCCATTATTCTAGAAGCCCTATTAAACCCTATCCTAAGTTTCCTTTGAAGAAAAGAAGTTGATGCTTGCTCGTATTCTATTACCGCATTTATGGCATCATTAAGTAGTTCATCAACATCATCACCATTTTCTGATATTGATGATTGAGCTTCATTGTTTATATGCTCTATTATTTCTTCTTCATAATTGCTAGTGCCTTGACTTGATTTTATAAAGGATATAACTTGTTCTACCTCTTCTTCTGATATAAAGCAACCTTGTACTCTAAGTGGTTTACTTTCACCAACTGGATAATATAACATATCTCCTTTACCAAGAAGTTTTTCTGCACCAGAGCTATCAAGTATTGTTCTAGAATCTATTTGAGACGAAACTGCAAATGATATTCTAGATGGTATATTGGCTTTAATTACACCTGTTATTACATCTACTGATGGTCTTTGAGTTGCTATTACTAAATGCATACCTGCTGCTCTAGCCATTTGTGCTAACCTACCTATATAATCTTCTACATCATTTGGACAAACCATCATTAAATCTGCTAATTCATCTACTATAATAACTATATAAGGGAGTTTTTCTTCTATTACTCCTTTATTAAATAATTCATTATATGATTCCATATTTCTAACACCCATCTCAGCAAAAAGCTTATATCTTTTTGTCATTTCATTTACTGCCCAGTTAAGCGCTGCTGCTGCCTTTTTAGGATCAGTAACTACTGGAATTAAAAGATGTGGTATTCCATTATAAACATTAAGTTCAACAACCTTAGGATCAACCATAAGAAGTTTCACTTCATTTGGACTATATTTATATAATAGACTTATTATTAAAGAATTTATACATACACTTTTTCCTGAACCCGTTGCCCCTGCAATTAATGTATGTGGCATCTTACTTAAGTCTCCTACAACACATTTCCCTGAAATATCTTTTCCAAGAGCAAAAGCTAATCTTTTACTTGAATTAATAAATTCTTTTGATTCTAAAACTTCTCTTAAAAATACTGCTACTTGATGTGAATTAGGAACTTCTATCCCTATAGCTGCCTTTCCTGGAATAGGTGCTTCTATTCTAATTCCTGACGCTGCTAATCCAAGAGCTATATCATCTGATAAATTAACTATTTTACTAACTTTAACACCAGGGCTTGGTTGTAATTCAAATCTTGTAACTGACGGACCCTTTGTTACTTGAGTAACTTTTGCATCTACTCCAAAATTTGATAATATTTCTTCAAGCTTACTAGCATTTTCTATTAATTCTTTTTTATCAGAACCCTTAAGTTTTTTATTGATTTTTAAAAGTTCTAACCCCGGATAAGAATATGGCATCTCATCTTTATCTTGTTCTTGATAAAGATTTTCTTCTATTTCACTGCTCATATTTTGTTTTTCTTCACTATTCAATTTTATTTTTTTATGAGTAGCTTTCTTCTCTTCTACAGTATTTTCAGCAATTTGATTTTCTATATCAGAAGAAAATTCACCTTCTACATCATCTTTAATATTGTCGTTTTTCATAAAATCTAAAATCTTTATTTTTTTATCTACACTTGATAAAAATGCATCTTTTTCTTTACTGATTATTGGAGCCTCTTCATCTTTCTCAACGACGTTTACAAATGTATTATCTAAAACTTTAACTTCTTTCTTAGATTTAGATATTACATTTCTCTCGCTTTTCATTTTTTTCCCTTTGTCTTTAGCTACAATCACTAAATCATATAAATTGATATCAAATATTAATATAAGTGAAATAATAGATAAAGTAAAAAATAATATATAAGTCCCTATTGCCCCTATAAACCTATATAAAGGGTAACATATAAAATAAGCTATTAATCCACCATGTAAACTTCCCTTATTATCAATAATAAACCTAATGTTGTCTCCAAAACTATTTGTATCATTCATCATTTGAATATTTATAATTGAGCAAGTTAATATTAATATTAATACTAACATTAAAATTCCTAAAAATCTTTTCCCAAACTTTACATTACCTCTAGTTTTGATATATTGAAAACCAAAATATATTAGATATATAGGTATTACATAAGAACCTACACCTATTAATAAATAAGAAAAATTTTGTGCTAAAGAGGATAGTAATCCTGCTAAAGAAGTGTATATAGCTATGGCAAGTATTACGCCTATTGCCATATATATTATTCCTAATATATCATTATTTATATTACTTTCTTTTTTAGTTTTTTTATTACTTCTTTTCGTTCCACTTCTGCTCACATTTAATCACCTCATTGTTAATTATTTCTACATAGATAAAACTTCTCCTTTAATAAGATACCACTAAAAATAAAAAACAGCCATAGATTTTTTTCTATAGCTGTTTAAATAATTAATTATTATTCAGTTAATTCCTTTAATTTTAATAAAGCTTCTTTTATTCCACCAACTTCATCTATAAGTCCACAATCAACGGCTTGCTTACCAATTAATATAGTTCCCACATCATTTAATAACTCATTTGTTTGTAGCATGAATTTCTCTAGCTCTTCTTCTTTGATATGTGATGTCCTTATAATAAATTCATTTATTCTTTCTTGCATTTTTTTAAAATACTCAAAAGTTTGTGCTACTCCTATTATAAATCCATTCATTCTCACAGGATGAACTATCATTGTTGCAGATGGAGTAATGAAAGAATAATCTGCAGCTGTTGCAAGAGGTACTCCTATCGAATGACCTCCACCTGTTACTATTGATACAGTTGGCTTAGACATACTTCTTATCATTTCTGCAATAGCAAGCCCTGCCTCTACATCTCCACCAACAGTATTTAAGACAATTAAAATGCCTTTAACATTATCGTTTTGTTCTAAATCTATCAATTGAGGTATAATATGCTCATATCTCGTAGCTTTAGTTTGAGGTGGCAATACCATATGACCTTCTATTTGCCCTATTATAGACAAGACTTGTATACTTTTGTTTGGTGTTACAGGAGCTGTATTTCCAAACTCCTTTATAGATTCCATTTTATTTTCAGCTTCACTATTATGATTTTTTTCATTATTATTTTCACCGTTAAATATATTGTTCATAAAAACATTCCTCCCATACAATTATTTTGTACCGAAGGAATGATTATATACCTACTTATTTTTACTATGATAAATTAAAAGTTTTATGAAGTACATTTATAGCTTTTTTAGTGTTTTCTGAGTGAATTAAACACCAAATTGTCATATTAGAGTCAGCTGTCTGTAACACTTCTACATTAGCTGTAATTAAAGATTTAATTATTTTAGCCATAACACCTGGTCTTCCATTCATTCTAGATCCTATAACTGCTATAGTACTACATTCTTCTATCAAATGATATTTTAAATTAAAATTAGTCAATATATTTTCTACAGTTCCTTTAACTTTAGAATTTATTGTAAATACTTGTCTATCAGGAAATATATTTATTAAATCTAAACTTATTTTGTTAGCAGCTAATAAATCCAACACATCTTGATATTTTATATTCCCCTCATTTTCAGAAAGTTTAATTAGAACTTGAATTCTATCTTTTTGATGTGTTATTCCTGTTATAATTCTTTCATTCTCTTTATCACCGAAATTATTTATTAACGTCCCTTTACAATTGCTCATAGTGTTTTTAATAACTAGTGGAATATTAGCTTTCATTGCTAGTTCTATTGCCCTTGGATGAATAACACTAGCGCCTTGATCAGCTAGTTGAAAAACTTCATTATAGCTTATTACATCTATTAAGCTAGCATCTTCTACAAGTCTTGGATCAGCCGTCATAATACCATCTACATCAGTATAAATTTCTATACTTTCCGCTTGAAGAGCAGCTCCAAGTATAGATGCCGTTGTATCACTTCCACCTCTTCCTAAAGTTGTAAAGTAACCATCCTCACATATTCCCTGAAATCCTGTAACTACCGGTACTCTTCCTTGAGATATTAAATTTAATATCTTTTTAGAATTAGTATCTATACATTTAGCATCTGTAAAATTGTTATTAGTTATAATTCCAGCTTGCCCACCTGTTAATGGAACTGCATCTATTCCTTCAGCATATAAATCATTACTCATTACAACTGAACTAATAAACTCACCACAGCACATAAGTAGATCTTGAGCTAGTTTATTTGATACTTTAAAATTTTCATTTACTAAAGATAATAATGTATCAGTTGCGTATGGTTCACCTTTTCTTCCCATTGCAGAAACAACTACAACTGGATTATATCCTTCTTTTTTTGCTTGTTTCACTTTTTCAATTACTCTTTGTCTTTTTTCTGGTGTTGAAACCGAAGTCCCCCCAAATTTTTGAACAACTATCTTCACGTGTTTAATTATTTATCAAAATAGTTAAATATAACTCTTTATACTTAATTTATTTTAATAAATATCCTCCCTTCATGATTACAAATATTACATTCTTAATAATATAATATTTGCATACCATTTTAAAGTTTAACTTTATTAAAGTTTAACTTTTTTTACTATTTCATCATCCGCATCAAGTATTATGGTTTTAGATCCTATTTTTTTTACACATTCCCAAGGAATCTCTAAAAACTCTTTGCTACCAAACATGCTAAATTTACTAGTACTTGTGTTAATAATTAAAAATTTAAAATTTCCATCATCATCTATTATTAAATCATTATTCACCAAATAATCATATTTTTCGCCATCATTAATATTTATTAACTCATATTTTTCTATATCACTTAAATATTTTACATTATTTAATTCATCCATAATATATATCCTCCTTGTTTGCTCATAACATAATATGATTAAAGAAGTATATTTATTACAAAATAAATTTATATGTTAACTTTATCTTTATTTAAAGAATTATTATATGCTTTTGTATCTGCCAATATTATTCTACTTAGTTCATTGTGATTTACCTCTTGACCTACATAACCAGCATTTAATATTCCTGGTTTAAAACACTCATCTAAAACACTTTGTATGTCATTTTGATTTATAGCATCTATCTTCCTTATAACATCTTCTTCTGTAAATACCTCATTAGTAAAAAGATAACTTTTAGCATTTGCAAACATTCTTGAACTCGTACTTTCTAGTCCTAAAATATAAGTAGCTTTTATTTTCTCTTTACTAATTTCTAATTGATTCTTTGTTATTCCCTTATTTGAGAATTCTATTACTTCTCTATTTATAACTTCAAGTGCTTTATGTGCATAATTTTTACTAAGCCCTGTATATATATTTATAGTTCCTGTTCCTTGAAACGGTTGCAAATAAGAACAAATTGTATAACATAAACCTAATTCCTCTCTTACTTTTTGAAAAAGTATAGAAGAAGCTCCACCACCCAAAACATTGTTTAAAAGCACTAATGGATAGCTGTTTTTATCTCTATATGGTAACCCCTTTAGCCCTAAAGAAATATGTAGCTGCTCTATTTCTTTATTAACATAGCCTGATTCACAATGTATTATTGGTTTATTATATTCAGGTATGTATTTTTTTTTGCTTTTCCAACTACCAAAACAATTTTCTATTAATTTTTTTAATTCTTTTTCATCAAATTTTCCACAAACTGATATTACTGAATTATAAGGAGTATATTTTTCACATATGAAATTTAAAATTTTTTCTCTAGTAAAAGATTTTATTTTAGGTATAGTTCCAAGTATAGGATATGATAATGAATTCTCTCTAAAAACAGCTTTTGAATGCTCATCATCTAATACATCTTCTGGCGAATCCTGGCTCATATTGATTTCCTCTATTACTACACCTTTTTCCTTTTCTATCTCTTCTTCATCAAAATTCGAATTTAATATCATATCTGAAAGTACATCTAAACTTAAATCTAAATGGGTATTTAAGGCTTTTATATAATAACAGGTTGCTTCTTTACTAGTAAATGCGTTTATTTGTCCACCTACATTTTCTATTTCCTCTACTATTTGTTTTGCACTTCTTTTTTTAGTTCCTTTAAAAAACATGTGTTCAATAAAATGAGATATTCCATTTACTTCCTCAGTCTCATTTCTAGAACCATTTTGTATCATTATTCCAACACTTACTGAATTTAAGGCATCTATCTTTTCTGTTATAACTCTAAGTCCATTATCTAAAGTATACGTATTATACATAATTATTGCTCTCCTTCCATCTATGAATTGCTTAAATCGTGTAGTTATAAAAATATTTTTCCCATAATAAATTTTAATATGAAATTTTTTTATTATATTTTTTCTTATTATATTTATATACTAACAATTCAATTCATGCTCTATGTTAAGGGGAATTTTTAAATGATTGTAATAAAAAAATCGCCAAAGCGATTTTATAGTCATTAATTTATATATATATTTATATAAAAACTATGAAAAAATTTAATAAAAGAACAAAAAGGCAATTTAATTGCCCTTTATTTTTCTTCTTTGTTTTCTTTGTTTTCTTGGTCTAAAAGAACATCTTTTCTTGAAAGATTTATTCTGCCTTGTGAATCAATTTCAGTAACTTTTACTAAAATTTCATCTCCTACAGAAACAACATCTTCTACTTTATTAACTCTTTCTTTATCTAATTTAGATATATGAACTAATCCTTCTTTATTTGGAAGAATTTCAACGAAAGCTCCAAATGTAGTTATTTTAGTTACTTTACCTAAATAAATTTCTCCAGCTTTAACATCTTTAGTTAATCCTTCGATTATCTTTATTGCTTCTTTTACACCTTCATGATCGCTTGAACTTACAAATACAGATCCATCTTCTTTTATATCAATCTTAACGCCTGTATCTTGAATTATCTTATTGATAACTTTACCACCTGCACCTATTACAGATCTTATTTTATCTGGATCTATTTGAATTGTTTCAGTCTTTGGTGCATATAAAGAAACATCTTCTCTTGGTGATGATATACATTCATTAATTTTATCTAGTATAGTCATTCTAGCTTTTCTTGCATCACGAATTGCATTTTCTACTACGTTAAAACTAAATCCTTTAAGCTTAGTATCAACTTGAATTGATGTAATTCCTTCAGTAGTACCTGCTACCTTAAAGTCCATATCTCCAAAGAAATCTTCTATTCCTTGAATATCAGTTAATACTTGTTCTTCTGATAAGTCTTCTGAAGTAATTAATCCCATAGCAATACCTGCCGCTGGTCTTTTTAGTGGAACACCTGCATCTAATAATGCTAATGTTGAACCACAAACTGATGCTTGTGAAGTAGATCCGTTTGAACTTAATACTTCTGATACTAATCTAATTGTATAAGGGAATTCTTCTTCAGATGGGATTAATGGTTCAAGTGCTCTTTCTGCTAAAGCTCCATGACCTATTTCTCTTCTACCTGGTCCTCTTAAAGGTTTTACTTCTCCTACACTATATCCTGGGAAGTTATAGTGATGCATATATCTCTTTGATTGAGCCTCATCTATTCCATCTAAGATTTGTATATCTCCTACAGCTCCTAATGTTGCTACTGTCATTACTTGAGTTAATCCTCTTGTAAATAATCCTGTTCCATGAGTTCTTGGAAGTAATCCAATTTCACAACCTAAAGGTCTTACTTGATCAAAAGCTCTTCCATCAGGTCTTCTCTTGTCTTTTAATAACATATGTCTTACGACTTTCTTTTGCATGTTATAAAGTACTTCTTTGATATCTCCGAATTTATCTTCATATTTTTCGCCAAATTCTTCTTTAACTTTTTGATTAACAGCATCTATAGCTGCATTTCTTTCATCTTTATCAGTTATATACATGGCTTCTTTTATCATATCTGAAGCAAATTCTTTTATATCTTTTTCTACTTCTTCATCAACAGTAAATAATGTTGGAACATCTTTTTCCTTACCAAACTTCTTAACTGCTTCTTCTTGGAAATTGATTATATTTTGACATTCATCAAATCCAAATTTAATAGCAGCAATCATAGTATCTTCAGGAATTTCATTTCCGCCTGCTTCTATCATCATTACTCTTTCTTTAGTTGCACAAACTGTTAAATGAAGAGTACTTTCTTCACGTTCAGTTGCATTTGGGTTAACTATAAAATTATTATCTATAAGTCCAACTTGAACTGCTGCAACTGGCATTGTAAAAGGTATGCTTGATAAGCATAATGCCATTGATGCTGCATTAATAGCTAATATTTCTGGTAAATTATCCTTTTCTACAGAAACAACAGTACAAACTACTTGAACATCATTTCTATATCCTTTTGGGAATAAAGGTCTTAGAGTTCTATCTACAGCTCTACCATTTAATATAGCTTTTTCTGATGGTCTTCCTTCTCTCTTTATAAAACCACCTGGTATTTTACCTACCGCATATAATCTTTCTTCATATTCAACACTTAGCGGGAAAAAATCAATTCCTACTCTTGGCTCACTTGATGCATTAACATTAGTTAAAATAACAGTATCTCCGTAGCTCATGAATGTAGCTGCATTTGATAGCATACCTATTTTCCCGAATTCAACTTTCATTTCTTTTCCAGCAATGTTAGTTGATAAAACGTTATTCATCTTTGAAACCCTCCTTTCAAACTCTCTTTATATTTTTTATAATTTCTTTAAAATAATAGAGCGGAAGATCCGCTCTAAAAATTATCTTCTTAAACCTAATTGTTTTACTATTGTTCTGTATCTTTCGATATCTTGATCAGCTAAATAGTTTAGAAGACCTCTTCTATGTCCAACCATCATCAAAAGACCTCTTCTTGAATGATGATCTTTTTTGTGAACTTTTAAATGTCCTGTTAATGAGTTAATTCTTTCTGTTAATAAAGCGATTTGAACTTCTGGTGAACCAGTGTCTCCTTCACTTCTTCCGTATTGGTTTATAATTTCTAATTTTCTTGCCTTATCCATAAGTGCACCTCCGTGTATTTTATCCCCTTATTTCCAAGTAAAAAGATGGCACCTTCAAACTTAGAAGTAGGTTCAATGTGTATTATATCAAAACTAATGATTATTGTAAATAAATATTATTTAACAACTATTTCTTCTTTCTCTGCAAATAATTTATTATTTTTAAGTTCATTTACTAAATCATCTACAGAATCAAATTTCTTTTGATCTCTGACTTTTTTTATAAAGTGAACTTCTATGGTCTTTCCATAAATGTCATTATCAAAACCTAAAATATTAGTTTCTAAAGTAATCTCTTTGCCATTAACTGTTGGATTATTTCCTACGTTAGTGATTCCTCTATATATTTTATTATTGACTCTAACATTAGTATAATATACACCTATTTCTGGTAAAATAATGTCTTTATTATATTTTAAATTAGCTGTCGGAAACCCCATTTTTCTTCCAATCTCTCGACCATGTACAATTTCACCTTTTATAAAATACGGTCTATTTAGCATGATACTAGCTTCTGAAACATTACCTGCTTCTAATTTTTTTCTAATTCTAGTACTACTTATAACTTCATCTTTATATGTGCATGAATCCATAACATGTACTTCATATCCATATTTTTTCTCAAGTTCTTTTAAAAGTTTAGTATCACCTAAATTTTTATATCCAAATTTATAATTAAAGCCTACTACTATTCCTTTTATATTTAAATTAACACATAAAAATTTTATAAATTCTTCTGGTGTTATTTTCATAAATTCTTCATTAAAATTTGCAAAATATGCTATATCAATACCCTTATCTTCTAACATTTTTATCTTGTCATCATTTTCCATCAAAAGTTTAAGAGTATTATTTGGATTTATAAATTTTCTTGGATGATTTTTGAATGTAAAGACCATACTTTTACCATTATTTTTTCTTGCTATCCTAGTAACTTCATCTATTAATGATAAATGCCCTATATGTAATCCATCAAAACTTCCAAGAGCAACATAATTATCATAAGTTTGTACATCTTCAAAGTTGTTTTCTATAATAATCATTTTTATTACTCCCACTTTAAAATAATAACTTTTGTATCTTAAATCCTTTGCTGTCTTTACTACCAAGTCCTATAAAAGTATTTTCTTTATCGTATACTCTATACAAAATATCATTTTCTATAACTTCATCGCTTAATCTTCTATCATATACCTTTACTCCATTTACTAATAATTTTGTAAATGAAGTATTTACTGTTAATTTAGGATAAGATGAAAGTGCATCTTCTATACTTATTATATAGTCTTTAATATTTTCTGGTGTTAAGTCTTCAATATTAACACTATTTTCTTCTTTAAATACAGAAGTTTCTGTTCTTATTAAATCAACCATTGTTGCTCCTACATTTAGTTTTTCACCAATGTCATAACACAAACTTCTTATATATGTACCTTTTGAACATGTAACTTTAAAAGACACATAAGGCAAATCATATTCAATCTCACAAATATCATAAATAGTAATACGTCTAGCTTCTCTTTCAACTTCAATCCCTTGTCTTGCAAGTTGATAAAGTCTCACTCCATTTTGCTTCAATGCACAGTACATTGGTGGAACTTGATCATATCCTCCTAAAAAAGAAAGGATGGTTTCCTTTACATCATTTTCTTTTATATGAGAGGTATCTCTTTCTTTTACAACTTCACCTTCTAAATCATAGGTAGTTGTATTCTTACCAAGCAACAATTTTACCTTATATACTTTTCTAGAATTCATTATATAATCTATAATTTTAGTTGCTTTTCCTAAACAAACTGGTAAAACACCTTCAGCTTCTGGATCAAGAGTTCCTGTATGTCCAACTTTTTTTTCTTTTGCTGTAAATTTTATTTTTCTAACTACATCAAAAGAAGACATTCCCTTGTTTTTAAATACGTTTAATACACCATTCATAGCTTCATCTCTTCTTTTATTGTTTTTAGTAAATTGTTTTTAGCTTCTTCTAAATTTACACCTTTTTGAAGGGCACCTGCTGCTTTAATGTGTCCACCACCACCGTATACTTCTGCTACTTTTCTTACATCAACATTGTTTTTTGATCTTAAACTAGTTTTAATTCCTTTTTCTGATTCTTTTAATAATATAGCAACTTCTATGCCCTTTATTCCAAGACCAAAAGAAATTATATCTGAAGTATCTGTTGTTAATAAATTAAATTTTTCTAGTATATGATACGGTATTTCCATTACTGCTACTTTATTATTTAATGCTAATTCTAAATTTGATAACACATAACCCATTAATTTTATTTTATTAAATTCCCTATTATCAAAAAGACTGCTGTGTACTTTACTATTGTCTAATCCTAACTCTATAAGTTCTGAAGCTATTGTGTGTGTTCTCTTTGTAACATTAGAATGTCTAAAAGAACCTGTATCTGTAACTAAAGATGTATAAATTGCTTTTGCCATCTCTAAATTATTCTCGTCTTTTTTACTAAGATCAATACCTAATTCTTTTATAAGTAAATATGATATTTCCGCTGTGGCTGCTGCTTTAGGATCTACATAATTTATATAACCATATTGTTCATTTGATAAATGATGATCAATATTTATAATTTTTCCATTATAATTATCTAAATTTGCAGAAATTCTCTCTACATTACCACAATCCATTACTATAACTAAATCAGTATATTGGTCTGGTTCTAGTGTATTTCCATCAACTTCTTCAGATAAAGAAAGGAAAGAGAGGTTATCTTGGATAACATCTCTTGAAATAATATAAGCATCTTTTCCTATAGTTCTAAGTGCTTTAAGCAATGATAAAGTACTTCCTATAGCATCTCCATCAGGAGATGTATGAAAAGATAATCCAATCTTTTTAGCTTTTAATATCTCTTCCTTTATACTTTGTAAAGACATTATTTATCTTTTACCTTTTGAATTAACTCATCAATATGCATTGCATAATTTATTGAGTCATCTAATTCAAATAATATTTCTGGGTTGTGTCTTACATTTATTCTTTGACCTAAGATTTTTCTTATAAATCCACTAGCACTCTTTAAAGCCATAAAGTTATCCTTCTTTTCTTCCTCTTTTGTTGAGAATATACTTACATATACCTTAGCATATCTTAAGTCTTTAGTAACTTTAACATCTGTAACAGAAATCATAGCAGTAAGTCTAGGGTCTTTAATTTCATTTTGAATAATGTTACTTATTTCTCTTTTAAATTCTTCGTTAATTCTGCCGCCTCTATAGTTTGGCATTTACATCACCTCTTTATAGCTCTTTTCTCTTGATTGCCTCCATCATAAAGCACTCAAGGATATCGCCTTCTTTAACGTCATTGAATTTTTCTACTGTCAATCCACATTCATATCCAGTATTTACTTCTTTAACGTCATCTTTAAATCTCTTTAATGATGATAAGTTTGATTCAAAAATAACTATACCATCTCTTATAACTCTTGTTTCAGCATTTCTTTGAAGCTTACCATTTAATACATAACAACCAGCAATTGTTCCGACATTTGAAATCTTATAAGTTTCTCTTACTTCTGCTGATCCTAAAATCACTTCTTTATACTCTGGTTCAAGCATTCCTATCATAGCTGATTTAACATCATCTATGGCATCATAAATTATTCTATAAGTTTTTATCTCTACATTTTCTTTATCAGCTTGTGCTACTGCATTATTATCAGGTCTTACATTAAATCCAATAACTATTGCATTTGAAGCAGTTGCTAAAGTTATGTCAGTTTCTGTTATTGCACCAACACCACCATGAATTACTCTTACTTTAACATCATCTGTTGAAAGTTTTTCTAGTGATTGATTAATAGCTTGAACTGATCCTTGAACATCAGCCTTTACTATTATACCAAGTTCTTTAACTTTTCCTTCTTTAATTTGACTATATAAGTCTTCTAAAGAAACTCTATTACCACTCATTAATGAGTCAGATTTTTCTTTATCTTTTCTCTTATCTGCCATTATTCTAGCTGTTTTTTCATCTTTCACTTGATTAAATCTATCTCCAGCTTCTGGAACTTCTGAAAGACCTAAAACTTCAACTGGAATTGATGGACCAGCAGATTTGATTTTTTTACCTGTATCGTCAAACATTGCTCTTATTCTACCATATGTAGATCCTACAATAATTGCGTCACCAACATGTAAAGTACCATTTTGAACTAATAATGTAGCAACTGGACCTCTACCCTTATCAAGCTTAGCTTCGATTACTGTTCCTTTTGCTTTTCTTTCTTTGTTAGCTTTAAGTTCAAGCATTTCAGCTGTAAGTAATACCATTTCAAGTAGTTTTTCAATATTTAAATTGCTCTTTGCAGATACTTCTTCACATATAGTATCTCCGCCCCACTCTTCTACTACTAATCCATGTTCTGTTAATTCTTGTTTAACTCTATCTGGATTTGCACCTGGTTTGTCAATTTTATTTATAGCAACAACCATTGGTACGCCAGCTGCCTTACAGTGATTAATTGCTTCTTTAGTTTGAGGCATGATTCCATCATCAGCTGCAACAACTAATATAACTACATCTGTTACTTGTGCTCCACGTGCTCTCATTGCTGTAAAAGCTTCATGGCCTGGAGTATCTAAGAATGTAATTTCTTCACCATTTATATTTATAGTGTAAGCTCCTATATGTTGAGTTATACCACCTGCTTCTGTATCAGTAACTTTTGCTTTTCTTATAGCATCAAGTAAAGATGTTTTACCATGGTCAACGTGACCCATAACAGTTACTATTGGTGGTCTCTTTTCAAGATTCTCTTCATCATCTTCTTCAGCTTCAACTGCTTCAAGTTCTTCTGTAACTTCTAACTTTTCTAGTATTACACCATAGCTTTCACATACTTTTTCAGCTGTTGCAAAATCTATTTCTTGATTTATTGCTGCCATAACGCCTGAGAAAATTAATGTTCTGATAACATCATTTGAAGGTTTATTTAATTTTTCAGCTAATTCCTTAACTGTAATAGTTTCTCCAATTTCAATTACTTCAGTCTCAAGTTCTTCATTTTCATCATCTTTATCTTCTCTTTTGTTCTTTTTTCTTTTCTTTTTAGCTTTGTTAAGTTCGTTTTGTAGAATTTCTTCATATTCATCAACTAAACTTTTTGCTTCTTCTGAACTTCCTTGAGCATATTCTGGTTTAGTTGCTAATAATTCTTTGATTAATTGAGCTTCTTCATCCTCAATGGCACTCATATGATTTTTAACTTCCACACCAAACTCATCCATTAATAATGTTATTAAATCTTTTGAACTCACATTAAGTTCTTTTGCTAATTCGTATACTCTTATTTTTGACATAAAGTCACCCCCGTTATTATTATCTACTCATATATTGTTTCTCCTCCTCATATATTTTAAGCAATTTTTTTGCCATATTTTTATCTAGGATTCCTAGTATCATAATTTGATCACGACCAATAGGACTTCCTAATTCTTCTTTGGAGAAACTATTAATATATGGTATATTTCTTTGAATACAATGTTTTATAAATTTTTCTTTTGAAGACTGTGATAAATCATTAGATATTATAAATAAATAAATATCAAGTTTATTTCTTAAATCGTCACATTTACTATAACCCTCTAACAAATTTCCTGATTTTTTTGCAATACCTAAAAAATTATAGAATTTATTCATTTTCTATTTCATCCTTTAGTCTTTCATATATTTGTTCACTTATAGAGCTATCTAAGTTTCTATTTAATCTTTTAGCTTTAAATGCTTTTTCGAAACATTCTATATCTCTACAAATGTAAGCACCTCTACCTGATTTTTTACCAGTTAAATCAACTGATATATCACCTTCTGGACTTTTTACTATTCTTATTAGTTCTTTTTTAGGTTTCATTTCCATGCAACCTGTGCACATTCTTAGAGGAATTTTCTTAACTTTCATTAAAAACACCTCGCCTATTCTTCTATATCTTCACATTTAAGATCTAATTCAGCTACATTTTCTATAGCTTCTTCTGACATATCTATATCTTGATCCATGGCCTTTTCTTCTTCTGCTTCTAAAGCTTCTTGTTGTGACTTGCTTTTTATATCTATTTTCCAATTAGTAAGTTTTGCTGCAAGTCTTACATTTTGGCCTTCTTTACCAATAGCTAATGAAAGTTGATCATCAGCAACTACTATTTTAGCTGATTTGCTCTCTTCATTTACTTCTGCACTTATTACTTTTGCTGGACTTAATGCATTAGAAATAAATTCTGCTGGATCTTTACTCCATTTTATTATATCTATTTTTTCATTTTTAAGTTCATTTACTATGTTTTGAACTCTAACACCTTTAGGACCTACACAAGCTCCCATTGCATCTACTTCTTCATCATTAGAATACACAGCTATCTTACTTCTTGATCCTGCTTCTCTTGAAATACTCTTAATTTCAACTACTCCATTGAATATTTCTGGAACTTCTAATTCAAATAATCTCTTAACTAAACCTGGATGTGTTCTTGAGACATGAACTTGAGCTCCTTTTGAAGTATTTTTAACTTCAACTATATATAATTTCAACTTTTCATTAAATCTATAGTCTTCATTTGACATTTGTTCATTAGGACCTATTATACCTTCAATCTTGCCTAAACTAACAAAAACCATACCTTTATCTTTTCTTAATATAGTACCTGTTATTATATCAAATTCTTTTTCTTTATATTCACTATAAATTATATTTCTTTCAGCTTCCTTAATTCTTTGTGTAACTACTTGCTTTGCAAGTTGAGCTGCTACCCTTCCAAAGTTCTTAGGAGTTACTTCTAAATCCACAATATCATCTACTTCATACTTAGGATTAATTGCTTTGGCTTCTTCTAATGAAATTTCTGTTACTTCATCATACACCTCATCAACAACCATTTTTTGAGCATATACGTGAATTTCCCCATTTTCTCTATTTATACTTATCTTAACATTTTGCGCTGATGTATTTAAATTTGCATAATTCTTTTTATACGCAGCAACCATTGCATCTTCAATAGTAGTAAAAAGTAAATCTTCTGATATTCCTTTTTCCTTTACTATCTCTTTAAGAGCCCCTACAAACTCCTCATTCATTTTAATCTCCTCCTTATTTATATTTCTCCCTCTAAGTTTGCCCCTTTTATTTTTTCAGTTGGAATTTTTAATTCTTTTTCTCCCTCAACTGTTATAAACTCATTGTCCGCTTCCTTCAATATACCTTGTATTTTCTTCATACCTTCTAAAGATCCATTAAATCTTACTAAAACTTCTCTTCCAATAAACTTTTTAAAATGTTCTTCTTTATAAAGTCCTCTATTTAATCCAGGTGAAGAAACTTCTAAATAGTATGAATCTTCAATTGGATCTTCAACATCTAGCATTTCACTAACTCTTCTTGAAACTTTTTCGCAATCATTTAGTGATATACTATCTTCTTCTTTATCAATATAAATTCTTAAATAATATTCGCCATTTTCTTTTACATATTCCAAATAGTATAACTCATATGATAATTCTTCTACTATTGGTTTAACTAATTCTTCTACTTTTTCAAGTAACATATCTTTTCTCAAATTTATGAAACCTCCTCTGCTATATTCAGTTTTAAAATTAATGCATTCGTTTTTAATTATAAAATCATAATCAAAAACGCAACTATATTAAAGTAGTTGCGTTACAAATAGAAAGAGCGGGTAATTTCCCACTCCACTTTTATAGCCTATTGACATTAAAAACTAAGTACATAATATCATAAATAATAGATAAATACAAGAGTTATAAATAAAAGCTTGAATTTTAGATATTAATTCATTCTTTTATTTTAAGCTAAAGGTATATTTTTAAGTCTTAGTATTTCTAGAATAAAGATAATTGATTTGTTTCTGATAAACCATCTAAGCATCCATGACTGCTTAAACTTTCTATAACGGTTTTTGAAACCCCTGCTCTTATTCTTAAATCTTCTTTAGATATAAATTCACCTTTTACCCTTGCTTCCACTATATTTTTGGCTGCATTATCCGCAACTCCAGGCAAAGAATTTAATGGTAAACGAAGTGCTCCATCTTCAATTTTAAATTTTATTCCTTCTGATTTATATAAATCTACTCTTAAAAATTTCACTCCCCTTTTATAGGCCTCAAAGCATAATTCTAATACAGTTATTAATCCCTTGTCTTTTACACTTGCATTATTTCCAAGCTCATATAATTCTTGGAGTTTTGTATGCACAGCACCGTCTCCAAGACATACTAAATTCGCATCAAAATCATCAGCTCTAACTGTAAAATACGTTGCATAATATGCTTCTGGATAATATACCTTGTAATATGCTATTCTAACAGCCATCATTACATATGCAACCGCATGACCTTTAGGGAACATATATTTTATCTTTTTACATGATCCAATATACCATTCTGGTACTTCATGTTCTTTCATAAGTTTTTCATCATCTTCTGAAAGACCTTTTCCTTTTCTTACTTTTTCCATTATTGTAAATGCGTTCTTTGGTGGCAGTCCTTTATACATTAAGTAAACCATAATATCGTCTCTTGTTGCTATACAATCTCTTAATGTAGTAAAGCCTTCTTTTATATAATATTGAGCATTATTAAGCCAAACATCTGTACCATGTGAAAGTCCTGATATTCTTACTAAATCTGCAAAAGTCTTAGGCTGTGTATCAACAAGCATTCCTCTTACGAATTTAGTGCCAAATTCAGGAAGTCCATAGCTTCCAACTTCACATTCTAGTTCCTCTTTTGTAACGCCTAATGCTTCTGGCGATGTAAAAAGACTAAGAACTTTTTCATCATTTAAAGGTATTGTTTTCGGATCAAGTCCTGTTAAATCTTGTAACATTCTAAGAACAGTAGGATCATCATGACCAAGTATATCTAATTTTAATAGTCTACCACTAATTGAATGATAATCAAAATGTGTTGTTACAACATCTGTATCATTATCATCAGCTGGATGTTGTATAGGACAAAAATTATAAATTTCATTATCAGCTGGTACAACCATTATTCCACCTGGATGCTGTCCTGTAGTTCTTTTTATCCCTGTACAACCCAGTGTAAGTCTTTCTATTTCAGCTGAAGAGGTTATAATCTCTCTTTCATCTAAATATTTTTTTACATATCCATAGGCTGTTTTCTCTGCTACTGTTCCAATTGTTCCTGCTTTAAATGTATGACCTTTACCAAATAGTACTTCTGTATACCTATGTACTACACCTTGATACTCTCCTGAAAAGTTAAGGTCAATATCAGGTTCTTTATCACCTTCAAAGCCTAAGAATGTTTCAAACGGTATATCATGACCATCTTTTATATATGGTACATTACAATCAGGACAATTTTTATCCGGTAAATCTGCTCCTGAACTTATGGAACCGTCTAAAAAGAATTCAGATTTCTTACACCTAGGACATACATAATGCGGTGGTAATCCATTAACTTCAGTAATATCAGACATTGTTGCTACAAATGAAGATCCAACTGATCCTCTTGATCCAACCAAATAACCATCTTCCGTAGATTTAGCAACTAGCTTTTGCGCTATTAGATATAATACGGCATATCCATTATTTATTATAGAGTTAAGCTCTTTATCTAGTCTTTTTTGAACTACCTCTGGAAGAACTTCTCCATAAATAGCATGAGCTTTATTTAATGTCATATTCTTTATATCTTCTTCTGCACCTTCGATTTTAGGTGGATATGTTTCATCGGGTATTGGCTTTAACACATCTATACTATCAGATATTTTTTTTGGATTATCAATAACAACTTCTTTTGCAATATCTTTTCCTAAATAAGAAAATTCTTTTAACATTTCTTCTGTTGTTTTTAAATAAAGTGGTGGCTGATTATCTGCGTCAGAAAAGCCTTGCCCTGCCATAATTATTTTTCTAAAAGCTTCATCATTAGGATTTAAGAAATGTACATCACCTGTAGCAACAGTAGGTTTATTGCATTCCTTACCTAATCTATATATTTTTCTATTAATCTCTCTTAATTCTTCTTCATCTTTAACTGACCCTTTTGCAATAAGGAAATTATTATTAGCTATAGGTTGAATTTCAACATAATCATAAAACTCTATAATTTCTTTTATTTCATCATCGCTTCGTCCTTCTAATACAGCTTTATATACTTCTCCTGCTTCACATGCAGACCCTATAATTAGGCCTTCTCTAAATTCAGAAAGTAGAGTCTTTGGTGTTCTTGGTCTTCTAAAGAAATTATCTATATGAGATTTAGATATTAATTTGTATAATTTTTTTAATCCTGCTTGCGTCTTAGCTAAAATAATAATATGGTAAGTTGGTTGCTTTCTTATATCCACTTTTGATAAAAACAAATCATTTAAGGATTTCAAATCATTTATTTCAAACTCCTCTTCTATCTTCTCAAAAGATTTTAAAAGTATATCTGCTGTTGCTTTTGCATCGTCTACTGCTCTGTGATGATTTTCAAGAGAAATTCCCAAGAATTTAGCAACTATATTTAGTTTAACCTTTTTTAATTCAGGATATAAAAATCTGCACAATGTAACTGTATCCAATATTGGAAGATTAAAGTTTATATTTAAATCTCTGCAATTCTTCTTTATAAAACCAGTATCAAATGCTGCATTATGTGCAACTACTACAGTATCTTCACAGAACTCCATAAATTTCGGAAGTATGTTCTCTATTATGTCTGCATCTTTAACCATATTATTATCAATGCTTGTAAGTTGTGTTATTTTATATGGAATATCTCTTTCTGGATTAACAAAACAGCTAAATTTATCTATAATTTCACCACTTTTAATCTTAACTGCTCCAATTTCTATTATTTTATCATTAATTGGGGAAAATCCTGTTGTTTCTAAATCAAAAACAACAAATGTATCATCCAATGTATAACCTTTTTCATTTATTACAAGAGGAACCCCGTTATTAACTAAATAACCTTCAACTCCATATAATATCTTTATTTTATTTTTTTTAGAAGCAATTTGTGCTTCTGGATATGCCTGCACTACACCATGATCTGTTATTGCAATTGCTTCATGCCCCCATTTTGCAGCAGTTTCTATTATTTTAGATGCACATGTAATACCATCCATACTACTCATATTAGTATGAAGATGAAGTTCTATTCTCTTTTCCTGAGCTCCATCCATTCTATGAATTTTTTTCATTCTAGCTATATCTCTACCCATTATTACTACTTCTCTTGCATAAGTATCAAATACAGCTTCACCTCTAACTTTACAATAAAGCCCTTTTTTGACTTCATCTAATACCGCTTCTTTTTCTTGAGGTTTTAAGAAACACTTTACAGTGATCGAACTTGTATAGTCTGTAATATAAAAGGTTAATATGGTTTTTCCTGTTTTAGTTTCTATAATATCTGTTTTGAAAATTTCACCTATAATAGCTACATATCCCGTTGTTTCATCTATATCTTTTATAGGGGTAGATTCCATCCTTATACCTCTTCCAAGAATAGTATTTTCATCCTTTGGTTCTTTCTTATAAGAAGCATAATTTGGTTTATTATCATTTTTTCTATAATTATTTTCACCAGATTTTTGTGCTTTAGATACTTGTGAACTAGAACCACCTGAACTTACACTTCTATTATTCATAACTTCTTTTATTATTTTAATATTTTCTTCTTTTTTGCTTGTTTCATATTCTTCACCAATCATTAAATTAGAATCAAAACTAAAATTAACTTTTGTTGAAATACTAAAAATATCTTTTATATTATTTTGAAGCAATTTATCTATTTTCTTGTTTAAAGCATGATTTATTAAAGTTTCATTTCCTGAATATATATTTATAACTTTTTCATCAACTTTTCTGTTCTTTGAATACAATATAGAACGACATAGAGGATGTTTCTTTGCTATTTCTTCTGCAACATTAATCCAATATTTTGAGTTAATTTCTTCTAATGATGTATTGTTAACATCTAAATAACATAAAAATTCTATATCTATATTAAATCCCAAATTATCTATAATTAACTTTTTCAAATATTCTTCTTCTTGACTTGTAAGTGATTCCAATGATTTCAGCACTATTTTTAATATTTGACTTTTTTTATAAAACTGAAATCTTAATAGTCTTATTTCTTTATTTTCTAAAATTTCATTCTTATTAATTTCTTTTGTTAATTGTTTTATAAAGTCTTGACTAATAAGAACCACTCTCCTCTCTAAAGAAATAAATAGAGGGATTTTCATCCCCCTACACTTCTTTTTATATTATAATGCTTAATTTATAAATCACAAAATATCCTTTTTATCTTCTAAACTAAATATTATTTATTTCTTCCATCAAAGCAGTTATTAACTCTTCTTCTTTAACTTTTTTAATTATTTCGCCTTTTTTAAAGATGATTCCTTCACCTTTACCTCCTGCAATTCCAATATCTGCTTCTCTTGCCTCTCCTGGACCATTTACAACACATCCCATAACAGCAACTTTAATATCTTTATTACAATTTTCTAACCTTTTTTCAACTTCATTTGCTATATTAATAAGGTTAATTTGAGTTCTTCCACATGTAGGACAAGATACAAAGTTTACTCCACCTTTTTTTAATCCTAATGACTTAAGTATCTCTATTCCAACTTTAATTTCATCAACAGGATCACTAGTTAAAGATACTCTTATAGTGTCTCCTATGCCTTCTGCTAAGAGAGTTCCTATTCCTATACTTGATTTTATTGTTCCCTTAGTTACAGTTCCCGATTCTGTAACACCTAAATGAAGTGGATAGTCACATTTATCTCCTATTAGTCTATAGCAATCTATCATCATCCTAACATCCGATGATTTTATTGAAATAACTATATTATAAAAATTAAATTTTTCTAAAATTTTAACATGTCTTAAAGCACTTTCAACTAAACCTTGTGCTGTAGGTTTTCCATCTCTAACTAAAATGTCCTTTTCTAAAGAGCCAGAGTTAACGCCTATTCTTATAGGTATGTTTTTTTCTTTACATTTTTCTGCAACTATTTTTACTTTTTCTTCGCTACCAATATTTCCGGGGTTTATCCTTAATGCAGATACACCACTTTCTATTGACTCAAGTGCTAATCTATAATCAAAATGTATATCAGCAACTACTGGCATTGGCGATTTAGTTGTTATTTCCTTTAACACCTTAGCTGCATCCATATCTAACACTGCGCATCTAACTATATCACATCCAGCTTTGTATAATTCATTTATTTGATTTAATGTATCTTCTGCATTTCTTGTATCAGTAGTAGTCATTGATTGAATAGTTATTGGTGCATCTCCACCAACATAAATGTTTCCAACCTTAACTTTTCTTGAAATTCTTCTTTCCATTTTTTCATCTCCTAAAACTTAACAGGGAAAATGATATCTTTTATGGTTACTAAAACCATAAGACCTATAAGCAACATAAACCCTACATAATTTAAAGTTTCAACTATCTTATTTGGAACTTTTCTCCTTGTTATTAATTCAATTAATAGTATTACTGTCCAGCCTCCATCTAAAGCTGGGAATGGTAACATATTAAATACTGCTAAACTAACACTTATATATCCAACGAATCTCATTAAAGTCCATATACCATTTTCAGCAGTTTTAGCTGACATCTTTATTATGGTAAGTGGGCCTCCAACATCTGTTTTTAAATTTGCATTTCCTGTAAATATCATTTTAAGACCTTTAAATGTTTGAGATACTAAAGAAGCTGTTTGATTAACACTATGTTTCAAGCTAGCACCTATACTTGGATTAGTTTCTGCCCCAAAGCCTATACCTACCATATATTGATTTTCTTCACTTAGCTTAGGTTTTACAGTAAAGTTTTTAATTTCTTCTCCTCTTTTTACTGTAAGATCTACTGATTCACCCTTCGCCATAAGTATTCCTGTTGTAACATCATCTACTGTAAAAACTTTTGAACCATCTATTTTTAAGAATTTATCACCTTCTTGAAGTCCTGCTTCTATTGCTGGATAGTCAGGAATAACAGTTGCTATCTCTGGCACATTGTATCCAAATTTTCCTGCAATACACGCAAATATTACCATTGCCAATATATAGTTCATTACAGCTCCAGCTATTATAATACTTATCCTTCTAAGAGGCGATTTTTCTGAAAAACTTCTATCATCTTGAACTGCCTCTTCTTCACCCATCATATTTACAAAACCGCCAATAGGAAATAGACGTAATGAATATGTTGTTTCTTTTCCTTTTTTAGAAATCACCTTAGGACCCATTCCTATAGCAAATTCCTCTACTCTTACTCCATTTAATTTTGCTAATGTAAAATGACCAAGTTCATGTACGATTATTAAAACACTAAACGCTAAAATAGCCCCTAGTATAGCTACTAGACTCATATTGTTCATCCTTTCCTATCTCATATCTACTACATATTTTTTAACTTTTTTATCTAATTCAATTATATTTTCTAAAGTTAAAGGCTTTTTAGTTTCTTCTTCAAATGTATTCATACAGTTTTCTATAATATTAAATATATCTAAAAACTCAATTTTTTCTTCTAAAAATAATGCCACTGCAGCCTCATTAGCACCATTTAATATAGTTGGCATAAGTCCACCTTGTTTTCCTGCTTTAAATGCTAATTTTAATGGCTTAAAAGTTTCTAAATCCGGCTTTTCAAAAGTTAACTGTGATATTTCATAAAAATCTAATGTTTTTGCTATTAAATTTTTTCTTTCTGTATAATTAAAAGCATATTGTATTGGCAGTCTCATATCTGCTGCTCCAAGTTGTGCTATTATACTTCCATCACAGTATTCAACCATAGAATGTACTATGCTTTGAGGATGAATAACAACTTGTATATTATCATAATCACAATCAAAAAGCCAATGTGCCTCTATTACTTCAAGACCTTTATTCATTAAAGTAGCAGAATCTATAGAAATTTTTCTACCCATATTCCACTTAGGATGATTTAATGCATCATCTACACCTATATCATTTAAATCACATAATTTTTTGCCTCTAAAAGGTCCACCTGACGCTGTAAGTATTATTTTATTTAAAGTCTTTAAATCATTTCCTCTTAAAGATTGATAAATAGCACTGTGCTCTGAATCAACAGGAAGTATTTTAACATTATTTTTTTTAGCTTCACTCATAACAAGTTCACCTGCAACAACTAATGTCTCTTTATTTGCAAGTGCTATATCTTTTTTTGCTTTTATCGCTTCTAACGTTGGCTCTAAGCCTATCATACCAACTAAAGATGTCAAAACTATGTCAATTTCTTCTAAAGATGCTATTTTATTAAGGCCCTCCATTTGAGATAAAACTATTGTTTGCTTATTTCTTTCTTTGCAGTATTTTTCTAATTTATCTGCAGAATTTTTATCCATCATACCTACATATTTAGGATTAAATTCTTCAATAATTTCAATCATTTTATTTACTGAAGAATTTGCAGTTGCCCCAATTAGTTTTAATTCTCCATTCGATTTTTTTATTACGTCTAAGGCTTGAGTTCCAATTGAACCTGTAACCCCTAATATAGATAGCTTTTTCATTTCTTTCCTCCTAAAGTATATTATAAAATGCTACTAATTTTATAAATTGTTTAACTAGAACTATATACTATTTCCTTTGCCAAAATACTGTACATAGGTCCAACTAGTATTCCTAAAATTCCAAATACCTCTACCCCAATATATATAGAAATCAATATAATTAAAGGATGTATATCTAGTTTATCACTCAAAAATTTTGCTTCTAAAATTTCTCTTATGACTTGAACTAATATATATAAGCACATAAGTCCAAATGCAGTAAGATACTCTTTCATTACAATATTGTATATTATAATTGGAATAAATACAATTATAGTTCCTACATAAGGTAACACATCTAAAATACCACAAAGTATTCCTAATATAAAATAATTAGATACATTTAATATCCAAAATCCCCCTATAATCTCAAGTGTTGATATTAATACTAAGATTATTTCTATAATAAACATTTGGCTAAAATTTTCTTTTTGTTTTTTTATTTTTTTAATCATTTCACTTGGAAATAACATTAAAATTATTTTTTTTATTTTTTCACCATCAACTAATATAAAAAAAGCACATATATTCCCTATAAAATAGGCTATTATTCCTTCACCTGTAGTTAATGCTCCTCGTCTTATGCTTTCTTGATTTATTATAGAAATCACACTCTTTCCTAAATCAAGCTTTTTTAATTGCAAATCAAGTTCTAATGATATATCTTGTATAATTTTATTTATTGTATTTACATTACTTAAATATATCTTTTGAAATACATTGAATATTTCATTGCCTAGGTATAATATAATTAATATTAAAAATATATTAACTAAAACAATACTTAAAGCCCCTGAAATTTTATCTGGAATATTAAATTTTATCATAATTTTATATAGAGGACTGGCTATTATAAATATAAATATCATAGCTAAAAAAGGCTTAAAATAATATTTTATAGTATATGTAATTATAAGTGTTATAAAAAGTAAGATTGTTAAAGATATTATCTTTTTGTATTTTTCAAAAATAGTATACACCACCCTAAAATCACTTTTTATAATATATGCTCTAAGTAACAATTTAATTATTATTTATCTTTAACAAATCCTATATTTTAGTAGAGTATTTATATGTACGTAATCAAAGTTGATTGAGTAATTGAACTTAGAAATGTCACTTTACCTATTGCATATATCAACACCTATTTAAAACATAGCCTTAGCAAATAAATTTAATTTTCTATAAAAATAAAAAAATCCGTGGATTTAAATTTAAATCCACGGATTTTTTAATAAATATTAAATTACAACTATAAAGGTTAAATAATAAAATACTACTGTTGATGAAAAAATTATACTATCAAATCTATCTAAGATTCCACCATGACCAGGTATTAAATTGCTATAATCCTTTATTCCTACGTATCTTTTTATCGAAGAGGCTACTAAGTCTCCAAACTGGCTAAACACACCACACAAAGCGCCTATGATAAAATAATGATATAAAGGCATGACATATACATATTTATTAACTATAATTCCAAATATACCACAGCATAAAATTGCTCCTAAAAGTCCTCCGATAGATCCTTCAATTGTTTTCTTTGGAGAAACCTTTGGACAAAGTTTATGTTTACCTAAAAACTTTCCTGAGTAATATGCACTTGTATCTGTCATCCATGATCCTATAAATATAAGCCAAACTAAAAATTCTCCATGATGTTTTGCATTAACTAAATATACAAAACTAAATAAAATACCAGCATATATAAAACCTAAAAATGTTAAAGAAACATCTATAAATGTATAATCTAAATTTATTACTGGAATAATCAACAATATAAACATGGCAAGAACTATTACATACATCATTATATTAAAATCATTATTTAATAAATAATACATAATTAATAATGCATATCCAAAAACTGATATTGGATTAAATTCCTTCTTTTTCAGAGCATTGTAGAATTCCCAAAGTCCCATTGCTGATAATAAAATAACAAATGATTTAAGATAAATTCCTCCAAGAAAAATAAATATTATAAATGGAGCAATCATAAGTGCACCTAAGTATCTATTATTAGATTTCAAAAACAGTCACCCCTTTACTTTACTCCACCAAATCTTCTATCTCTATTTTGATAGTCCAATATGGCCTTTTGTAAATCTTCTTCTTTAAAATCTGGCCAAGCTATGTCTGAATACCAAAATTCTGAATAAGCACATTGCCATAATAAAAAATTACTAATTCTTTGCTCACCAGAGGGTCTAACAATCAAATCTGGGTCAGGCATTCCTTTAGTATATATGTAATTTGATATTAAATCCTCACTAATATTTTCTTTTTTTATTTTATTGTCTTCTAAATCGTCTATAATTAATTTCATAGCTCTAACCAATTCATCTCTTCCACCATAATTTAGTGCAAGATTTAAATTTATTTCAGTATTATTATTTGTTATTTCTATAGCTTTATTTAATTCTTCCTTACATTCTGCTGGAAATTTTGACATATCACCCAATATATTGATTTTAACACCATTTTTGTTAAGTTCTGCAACTTCTCGTTTAAGATAAACTACTAATAGCTGCATTAATGCACCTACTTCTTCTTTAGGCCTTTTCCAATTTTCAGTTGAGAAAGCATATAAAGTTAAATATTTTATTCCTAATCTTTTAGACTCTTTTACAATTTTTCTTATTGTTTCAACGCCTGCTTTATGTCCCATGCTTCTTGGTAATTTTCTTTTTTTAGCCCAACGACCGTTTCCATCCATTATTATTGCAATGTGCTGCGGTATTTTATTCATATCTAATGCAACTTCATTTGTCGAATCTTTTTTTGATTTGAATATACTTAACAAATTTCCCATCCCCTCTCTCGTTTTATAATATAAATAAGATTAAATAACATTTAAATGATGAACTTAAGGAAAAAAACCTGCTAAATAGCAGGTTTTGAGATTAAATAGCTAGAATCTCTTTTTCTTTATCAACTATTATCTTGTCTATATCTTTTATAATAGCATCTGTCTTCTTTTGAACATCATCTTCGCCTTTTTTAACTTGGTCTTCAGATAAATCTCCATCTTTTTTTAATGCTTTAATTTTATCATTAGCATCTCTTCTAATTGATCTAATTGCTACTTTAGATTCTTCTCCAGTTTTTTTAACTTTTTTAACAAGATCTTTTCTTGTTTCTTCTGTTAATTCTGGAATAACTAATCTTATTATTGAACCATCATTTGAAGGATTTAAACCTAAGTCCGATTTTAAAATAGCTTTTTCAATTTCTTTTAATAATTGCTTTTCCCAAGGTGTTATCATTAATACTCTTGGTTCAGGTGAAGAAATATTTGCAGCTTGTGATAATGGGCACATGCTTCCATAATAATCAATTTGAATTTTATCAAGCATACTTGGATTAGCTCTTCCTGCTTTCATAGTTCCTAACTCTGATTTTAATACAGTTACAGTTTTTTGCATTTTTTCTTCTGCATTCTTAATGATGTCCTTAATCATGATTATCCTCCTATTTTTTAGTTACTAATGTTCCGATATTTTCGCCAGTTATTGCTCTTTTAATATTACCTGGCTCATCTAAACCAAATACAAGTATTGGAATACTATTATCCATACATAATGAAGTTGCTGTAGAATCCATAACTTGTAGTCCTTGATCTAAAACATCTATATATGATAGTGTATCATATTTTTTTGCTTCTGGGAACTTCATAGGGTCTTTATCATAAACTCCATCAACTTTTTTTGCTAAAAGTATTACTTCTGCTTCTATTTCTGCTGCTCTTAAAGCTGCAGTAGTATCAGTTGAGAAATATGGATTTCCTGTTCCTGCTGCAAAAATAACCACTCTACCTTTTTCCAAGTGTCTCATTGCTCTTCTTCTAATAAAAGGTTCCGCAACTTCTTTCATCTCTATGGCAGTTTGAACTCTAGTTTTTACACCTACTTGCTCTAAAGAATCTTGTAGTGCTAATGCATTTATACAAGTAGCCATCATTCCCATGTAATCAGCAGTTGTTCTATCCATACCTTCGCCGCTTCTTCCACGCCAGATATTTCCTCCACCTACAACTGTTCCAACTTCTACTCCCATGTCAACTAGTTCTTTAATTTCTAGAGCTATTCTTTTAGCTACATTAAAGTCAAGTCCAAAACCATTAACTCCAGCTAAAGCTTCACCTGAAAGTTTTAAAATTACTCTTTTATATTTACAATTTGTCATTCAAAACTACCTCCTAAATGTGGCATTAGAAGAAAACAATGCCTTATCTTCTATTATTTTCTTTAAAAAAAGAGAACACAGAGTGTCCTCTTTAGTTTTTATATTTTACTATTTTCCTAATTGTTTAGCAACTTCTTCTGCAAAGTTTTCTTCAACTTTTTCGATTCCTTCGCCTCTTTCGAATCTTACGAATCTATTTACTTTGATTGCAGAACCTGCTTCTTTAGCTTTTTCATCTATAAACTTAGTTATAGTCTTATCGCCATCTTTAACCCAAAGTTGTTCAAGAAGACAAACTTCTTTGTAGTACTTTTGGATTCTTCCCATAACCATCTTTTCAACTATCTTTTCTGGTTTTCCTTCATTTAAAGCTTGAACTCTATAGATTTCTTTTTCTTTTTCTATAGAATCTTGATCAACTTCTTCTTTAGATAAGAATAATGGGTTTGCAGCAGCTATTTGCATACAAAGTTCTTTTGCAACTTCTTCAACTGCTGGTGATTCAACATCACAAGCTACTTCTACTAAAACACCAATTCTTCCGCCACCATGGATATAGCTCTTAACTACTCCATTATCTACTGCGAATTTAACAAATCTTCTAACAGTCATGTTTTCACCAAGTCTAGCGATTAGTCCTGTTAAAGCTTCTTGTATTGTAGCTTCTTCATCAAATTTTTCATTAACAAGTTCTTCTACTGTTGTAGCACTTGTTGATGTTGCTATTTTAGCTAAAGCGTCAGCAAAAGCAATGAAATCTTCATTTGCTGCAACGAAATCTGTTTCACAATTAAGTTCAACGATAGCTCCGCTCTTTTTATCTTCTGAAATATATGTTTTAACTAAACCTTCTGCAGCAACTCTTCCTGATTTCTTAGCTGCAGCCGCAAGTCCTTTTTCTCTTAATACTTCAACAGCTTTTTCGATGTCACCATCTGTTTCTGTTAATGCCTTTTTGCAGTCCATCATTCCTGCGCCAGTTCTTTCTCTTAATTCTTTAACTGATTTTGCAGATATCATTATTAAATTCCTCCTCGATTATATATTGCATTTTATCAATCTATTATATTTATAATAAATTAAATATTTAGAAGAAATTATTTAAAACTTAATATAAAATATTAAATTTTAAATAATTGTGGCTTCTAAGCTAGAAGACAAAACAAAATTGTTTTGTCTTCTATTAAAATAGTATATATAAACTATTCAGCTAATTCTTCGCCTTGTCTTCCTTCCATGATAGCATCAGCCATTTTAGCAGTTATTAATTTAACAGCTCTTATAGCATCATCATTACCAGGAATTACGTAATCAACTTCTTCTGGATCACAGTTAGTATCTACTATAGCAACTACAGGAATTCCAAGAATCTTAGCTTCTGATATAGCATTCTTTTCTTTTCTTGGATCAACTACAAACATAGCACCTATGTTGTCACAATCTAAGTTTTTGATACCACCAAGATTTTTTTCTAATTTTTCTAATTCGCCTTTTAATTTGATAACTTCTTTCTTTGGAAGAACCTCAAATGTTCCATCTTCTTGCATTTTTTCTATTTCAGAAAGTCTTCTTATTCTTTTCTTGATAGTAGAGAAGTTTGTTAACATTCCACCTAACCATCTGTTGTTTACAAAGTGCATGCTGCTTCTTATTGCTTCATCTTTGATAGCATCTTGAGCTTGTTTCTTTGTTCCAACGAATAATATATCTTTTCCTTCTGTAGAAACTTCTTTAATGAAGTTGTAAGCTTCTTCAGCTTTTCTAACTGTTTTTTGAAGGTCTATGATATATATACCATTTCTTTCTGTGAAAATGTAAGGAGCCATCTTAGGGTTCCATCTTCTTGTTTGGTGTCCAAAGTGTACACCTGCTTCTAATAATTGTTTCATTGATATTACTGACATTTTGTTACCTCCTTGGTTTTTACCTCCATCATCTTCTTCTTGCAAATAATCCCTTAATAGGGCACCTAATTTACAAATTGGATGATGTGTGTATTTTGTTACCTTAAACAGTATAACATAAGGTATTTAACCTATCAATAAAAAATTTACTTTTTCTCTAAAAATAAATAAAAGAAACCAAATTTATTGGTTTCTTCTATTTATAGCTCGTCTAATTTTGAAATAAAACTACTATTTTATTTTTTTCAATTCATCTAATAATTTTTCATTTAATACTCTAATATAAGTACCTTTCATGCCTAGTGATCTAGATTCAATGACCCCAGCACTTTCAAACTTTCTTAAAGCATTTACTATAACACTTCTAGTTATTCCTACTTTATCAGCAATCTTAGAAGCAACTAATAAACCTTCATTTCCATTTAATTCTTCAAAAATGTGCTCTACTGCTTCTAATTCAGAATAAGAAAGAGTTCCTATAGCTAATTGAACAACAGCTTTTTTTCTAGTTTGGTCTGCTAAATCTTCTTGCAATGCTCTAAGCATTTCCATTCCAACTATTGTTGCACTATACTCTACTAAAACTAAATCATCATCAGTAAATTCTTTTCCAAATCTAGCTAATATTAATGTACCTAGTCTATCTCTACTACCTATTATTGGAATTATAGTTGAAATTTTATCTTTTGTCTTACAATCACCAATTTCCGCAAATACACATCTGCCTTGATTAGATAAGTTTGCTAATGTTTCATTACTTTCTAAAAGGGTAAGATTGTAATCTTCTGGGAATTTTTTATCTTCTATGACTTTCTTTTTCATAGCTTCACATTCAAAGCCTGGAGAAAAAGTATATCCTAAAACTTTACCTCTTTTGCTTACTATATAAGCATTACATTCAAGAACTTCGCTTAAAAGTGTACATATATCTTGAAAAGCAACTGGTTCAGTCCCCGTCTTTTGCAAGATTTTATTTAATCTTCTTGTTTTACTTAATAGAGATGACATTTCTTATCCTCCTTGTTAACCTCACAATAATCTCTGAATTATACAAACAGAATATAATCTTTTTAGAAAATTCTTAATTTAATGAATTTTCTCTCATGTTTTGTTAATTTTAGTCTAACATATAAAATAATGCTTTACAACAGTATTTTTTTTATTTCGACACAATAGAACTGTTAAAATTCATAAATTAATCTATTCAGTTTTATCTTCTTTAAGTTCTTTAGTATAATCACATTCTCCGTTAGAACACTTAATATATTTTCCTTTAGTTTTTGAATATTTAAGTACCATATAAGAATCACATTTAGGACATTTATCTTTTACTGGTTCATACCAACTAACAAAAGTACACTCTGGATATCCTGAACATCCAAAAAATTTCTTTCCTCGTTTGCTTTTCTTAACAACTATAGTTTTTCCACATTCAGGACATGATACATCTAGTTCTTCTACTATTGGTTTAGCATTCTTACATTCTGGATATCCAGGACACGCTAGGAATTCACCATATCTTCCTCTTTTTATTACCATCATGCGACCACATTTATCACACTTAACATCACTAACTTTATCTTCTATTACAACCTTTGATATTTCTTTTTCGGCTTTTTCTATTGCTATCTTTAGAGGTGTGAAAAATTCTTCTACTATTTTAGTCCAACTTTCACTTCCTTCTTCAACATTATCAAGCTTTTTCTCCATATCAGCTGTAAAATCTGCATCTACTATTTGAGTAAAATATTCACTAACTATATTATTCACTATAAATCCAAGTTCTGTTGGAATTAAGTTTTTCTTTTCACGAATAACATATGATCTCCCAACTAATGTGGATATTGTTGGTACATATGTACTAGGTCTTCCTATTCCTTTTTCTTCTAGTAATTTAACAAAAGATGCTTCTGTGTATCTTGGTTGAGGTTGTGTAAAATGTTGTTTTTCATCTATAGATACAGCTTTTAGTTCTTCCCCTTCTTCTAAAACAGGTAATGTAACTGATTTTTCATCATCTTCATTTAAATATTCGTATATTTTCATAAATCCATCAAAATTTATTGTTGATCCTGATGCTTTAAATTTATATTCTCCATTTAATATATCTATAGAATTTGTATTAAGTACACATGATGACATTTGACTTGCTACAAATCTATTCCAGATTAATGAATATAGTTTATATTGTTCTGAAGTTAAATTTTCTTTTGCTACTTCTGGTGTAATTTCTACGTATGTAGGTCTAATAGCTTCATGAGCATCTTGAATATTTTTCTTTCCTTTATATATTCTAGGAGCACTTGGTAAATATTCTTTACCATAAGTACTTTCAATAAATGTTTTCGTATTTTCTTGAGCTTCTTCAGATATTCTCATAGAATCTGTTCTCATATAAGTAATTAAACCGACAGTTCCATATCCCTTAATTTCTATACCTTCATAAAGAGCTTGAGCAATTGACATAGTTCTCTTAGTCATAAAATTCAACTTTTTACTAGCATCCTGTTGAAGTGTACTTGTTGTAAATGGTGGTAATGGATTTTTAACCTTATTACCTTTTTTTATTGAATTTATAATAAACTTATCATTTTCAAGTTCTTGCTTTATTTTATTAGCTTCTTCTTCTGTATTAATTTCAATCTTTTTACTTTTATAAGTTGAAAGTCTTATTGGAAATTTCTTTCTATCTTTTTTTAATACGCAATCAACAGACCAATATTCTTTAGGTATAAATGCTTTTATTTCTTCTTCTCTATCACAAATTAATTTTAATGCTGCTGATTGAACTCTACCTGCACTAAGACCCCATTTTACATTTTTCCATAAAATTGGACTTATTTCATATCCAACAAGTCTATCTAATATTCTTCTAGCTTGTTGAGCATCAACTAAGTCTAAATCTATACTTCTAGCTTGTTTTATAGCGCCCTTTACTGCACTTTTAGTAATTTCATTAAAAACTATTCTGCATTTTTCATTTTCAGGTATTTTTAAAATGTTAGCTAAATGCCATGATATAGCTTCTCCCTCACGGTCGGGGTCAGTTGCCAAATATATTTTATCAGACTTTTTAGCTGCTTTCTTTAGCTTATCTAACAATTCACCCTTACCTCTAATTGTTATATACTTTGGTGTGTAATTATTCTCTATATCAACACCTAATTTACTTTTAGGTAAATCTCTTATATGACCCATAGAAGCTTCTACAATATAATTTTTTCCTAAATATTTCCCGATTGTCTTTGCTTTTGCTGGCGACTCAACGATTACAAGTTTTTGACCCATATTTATAACTTCATAAAAAATTTTATGAAGTACTCACCCCCTAAATTTGTTTTAAATTATTTTTATATAGTAATTACCAGGAAGGCAAATTATCTCATTTTTTATTTGCATTTCAAATAATAACGCATATAAAGCCCCTCTGTCAACACAACTCTTCTTAAATATGTCATCGATATGAATTGGTGCATCTGTTATCATATCTAATATTTCTCTTTTTTCTGGTCTAATTTTCATTGGTTCAATATCTATGTGATTTGTATTAAAAAATTTATTCAAATCATCTATGCTACTTAAAACATCACATCCGTCTTTGATCAACTTATTAGACCCCTTTGCTCCTTCATATAAAATAGAACCTGGCACAACCAATACATCTTTATTTTGTTCTTGTGCTATTCTAGCTGTTATTAATGATCCACTTTTTTCACTGGCTTCTACAACTATAACGCCATCACTTAAGCCACTTATTATTCTATTTCTTAGTGGAAAGTTATGCCTTAAAGGTTTAGTTCCTAATGGAAATTCTGAAATAATTAATCCATCTTTAATTGCTTTTGAAAATAAAGCTCTATTTTCTGATGGATATACAACATCTATTCCACATCCTAAAACTATAATAGTTTTTCCTTCATTTTCTAAAGCGGATTTATGAGCTATGGAATCCACACCTCTTGCACCACCACTTATAAGCGTTATATTATTAGTAATAATCTCCTTTGTCAAGAGCTTTGTCACAGCCAATGCATAATTCGAACATTTTCTTGCACCTACAATGGCTATGGATTTATCATTTATTAAATTTATATCTCCTTTATAAAATAAATAATATGGTGCTGGCGAAAGTAGCTTTAATCTCTCTTTATATAAAGGATTAGAGTACGTTATATATCCTATACCTTTTTGGTTTAATGTATTGTTTACAGATATAATTTGATAAACCAAATCATTCTTTTCAAAATTTCCAAGTTTTTTTTGCAAATTTTTATTTTCTTTTAATATATTCTCAAAATTATTATATATATTTTCTTCATTTTCATACTCATCTATCAAATTTATTTTTTCTTTATTGCTTATATCTAACAATATAAACCATAACTCATAGTTTAACATTTACTTTCTCCTTATATTTACTATATAATCTCTCCATCTATATTTTTTCTATAATTAAAAGCTTCAATTATATGATGTTCTAAAATTTCTTTACTTTCATCTATATCCGCTATTGTTTGTGCTAATTTAATGACTTTACTGTATCCTCTCATTGATACACTAGATGTATTATAATAGTGTTTTAAAATATCACTACATCCTTTACTCATTTTACATATGTCAAATACATCTTTTCCTTTTATATCTGAATTATATTTGTATCTCGTATTTTTAAATCTTTCTTCTTGAATTTCTCTAGCCTTAAGAACTTTTTCTTTCATTACTTTAGAATTATAAGAATCCTCTCTTTTCTCAATATCATCATATTTAAGTCTTGGAACAAAAGTCAAAATATCCATTCTATCTAATAACGCAGTAGAAAACTTTCTAAAATACTTTTTCGCATTATATCTAGAATACAAACCACTTTCTAATATGCTTTCATCTTTTTCTTCAATCGGATTAAATGCTCCAACAAGCAAAAAGTTCGCTGGCATTGTATAATTCCCACTAATTCTATCTATATTGATTTGTTTTTCTTCTAACGGCTCTCTTAAGGATTCTAAAGCATCTTTTTTAAACTCTAATACCTCATCAAGAAAAAGCACTCCATTATGTGCTAATGTTACTTCTCCTGCTTTAACTTCTTTTCCGCCTCCAATTAAAGCACTTTTAGTTGTAGTATGATGTGGAGACCTAAAAGGACGATTTATTAAAGTATTTTTCTCCATAAGACCAGATGCACTATATATTTTTGCTATTTCTAATAATTCTTTTTTTGATAATGGTGGCAATATTGATGTTATGGCTTTAGCTAACATTGTTTTACCACATCCTGGTTCCCCATATAATAAAATATTATGTTTTCCTGCTGCTGAAATTTCCAAAGCTCGCTTTGATGAGTACTGCCCTATGATTTCACCAAAATCCAAATTTTCTAATATATCCTTTCTTTCAATGTCATCTTTAGAAATTCTACATGGTAATAAATCTTTGTATGTTACATATGATATTACTTCTTTCAAGTTTCTAAATGGATAGTATTCACCTTCATCAAAATAGTAACTTTCTTCTAAATTTTCATAAGGAAAAATAAATTTATTTTTCCCTTCTTTTATTCCTTCAATTATTATAGGTATACTTCCCTTTACTGCTTTTAATTCTCCTGATAATGATAGTTCGCCAAAAATTATATAATCATTTACTTTGTTATGTTCTATTTGATTAGATTCCATAAGTATTCCTAATGCTATAGGTAAATCTAAAAGAGAACCTATTTTTTTCATATCTGCTGGCGCTAGATTAATAGTTATTCTTCCTAGTGGAAAATCATATCCACTATTTAAAATTGCTGATCTCACACGCTCTTTAGATTCTTTAACAGAAGTATCTGCAAGCCCAACAATTGAAAATGATGGTAAACCTTTTGATATATCAACTTCTACTTCTATTAATAACCCTTCTAAGCCATTTTGTGTGGCACTTATTATTTTTATAGACATATTAAATCACCCATTAACATTATAGACATATAAACTTTTATTAATCCTTTTAATAAGAATGATTCACTTTTAAAATTTATGTCAATAATATTTACTATATTTTGTATATTATTATTCTTAACATAATTTTTATATTACATTTAATAAAAAATTTTTTATATCTTTAAGGAGCTTATATTAATGAAGAAATTTAATAAAGACATAGGAACTTATTGTGAAAAATTGTCATGTGATTATTTAATAGAGAATAATTTTAAAATACTTGAATGTAACTTTAAAAATTTTCTAGGAGAAATAGATATTATATGTATAAAGAATTCTATATTAATAATAATAGAAGTAAAAGGCAGATATAATTATGAATTTGGATCTCCAAAAGAGTCCGTGTCTATAAGTAAACAAAAAAACATTATAAAGGTTACAAAATCCTTTATAAATTATAAAAAACTTTATAATTTCAATGTACGTTTTGATGTTATAGAAGTATATCTGAATAAGCTTGATTCATCTTATAAAATTAATCATATAAAAGATGCTTTTAGAACTTAAAAATACCTTGTGAAATAATTTTCATATTATTTCACAAGGTATTTATTATAATATATTATTTAAAAAACTATTTCTATGTATTTCACATTTTCCATATTTTTTCAATCCATCTATATGTTTCTGCGTTCCATAACCCATATTATTTTCAAAATCATAATGTGGATATTTAATTGAATATTCCTTCATCAAATTATCTCTGTATACTTTTGCTAATATAGATGCAGCTGCAATACTAGCACTTTTAGTATCGCCCTTTATTACAAATTTATTAGCTATATCTATATTCTTTACTAAGTATCCATCAGATAATACTAAATCAGGTCTTACGCTTAAATTATTGCAAGAGTCTAAAAAAACATTATTATTAGAAAATGCTATTCCTCTTCCATCTATTTCTTTGTTTGATGAAAGAGAAATATAATACGCTAATGCTTTTTCTTTAATTATTGCTGATAATTCTTCTCTTTTGGTGTGATTTAATTTTTTAGAATCATTTAAATATAATATTAACTCTTCATCAATAACATTTAAATCTAAAATTACTGCACAAGCTACAATAGGTCCTGCTAATGGTCCTCTTCCAACTTCATCAACACCAGCTATATATTTGAATTCTCCAAAAGATTTATCAAATTCATACATAGATTTTACCCTACTCATTTCTTTTATGTATGAATCCAATTGCTTTTGCATGGTCTTCCCTAAAGATGATACATTTTTTCTTTTATCATCTAATAATTTATTAATTATCATCTTCAATTCTTCAGACTTATAGCTATCTAAAATTGATATTTCTGAAGCTTTTTCTTTTATAACTTTATATGATAATTTATCTATATCTAACTCAAGGAAACTATTCATTTATTTTACCTGGACGTTCTAATGAAATTTTTCCTATTCTTCCTGCTCTAAATTCATCTAATAGTATAACAGCTATTCTATTGTAATTAATTTCTCCCCCTGAAACTAATGTACCTCTTTTTTTAGCTATTGCATTTAAAGTTTCTAATGGGTCTTCAAAAACTTCATCTATTTTATATCTTTCCTTTAAATTATCTTTATAAAAATTTTGTAACCTTTCAACAAGTTTATATGAAAGTTCTTCTATATCCATTATTTCATCTTTTATAGCACCTGTAAAAGCTAAATTTAATGCTGTTTCTTCATCTTCAAATCTAGGCCATAATACACCTGGTGTATCTAAAAGTTCTATGCCTATTGATGTTTTTATCCATTGCTTACTTTTAGTAACTCCTGGTCTATCTCCTGTTTTAGCAATACTATTTCTAGCCATTTTATTTATAAATGTAGATTTACCAACATTAGGAATTCCAACAACCATAACTCTAGTTGTTATATTCACCATCCCTTTTGCTCTTAATCTATCATGTTTTTCTTTAAGTAAAGATAATAACATTGGTTTTATTGCTTTTAATCCGTCTCCTTTTAAGCAATTTACCTCTAATACTCTAACATCGTCTTTAGTTAAATGTTTAATCCAATCTTTTGTTACTTTGCCTTCTGTTAAATCACTTTTATTTAAAAGTATTATTCTTGGCTTACCTTGTAATAAACTATCTATATCTGGATTAGCAGAACTTCTTGGTATTCTAGCATCTCTTATTTCAATAACCGCATCTACTAATTTTAAATTTTCTTTTATTTCTCTTTGAGTTTTTTTCATATGCCCTGGAAACCAGTTAATTGCCATTTCATTTCCTCCTTACGCTTCTTTTTTTCTATATTAAAAGAAAAGAAGCTTAAGCTTCTAATTAATTTATTATAGAAAAAAAGAGGACTGAATCAGTCCACCTTTTAATCTAATTATCTAGTTAATAATTCTTTAACCTTTGCAGCCTTACCAACTCTATCTCTTAAGTAGTAAAGTTTAGCTCTTCTTACTTTACCTCTTCTTGAGATTTCAATCTTTTCGATTATTGGTGCATGCATTGGGAATGTTCTTTCAACACCGCATCCATAAGCAACTCTTCTTACAGTGAAAGTTTCTCTTAATCCACCGTTTTGTTTCTTAATTACAGTACCTTCAAACATTTGTACTCTTTCTCTTGTACCTTCTGTAACCTTAACATAAACTTTTACGTTGTCACCAATTTTAAAGTTTGGTAGGTCAGTTCTTAATTGTTCAGCTTCAATAGCTCTTATTATTTCGTTCATTGTGCATTCCCTCCTTAAAGATAATTTGACGTTCTTAACAAAATATATATGCATGACAGAGGAACGCCCGTACTAGCACGTTTTTAATCATAACATATTTTTTTATTTGTTTCAATAAATTTTATTTATTTTTTCTTCCCAAAAGTTTCTTATCTTCTTTTGTTAAAGTAACATTCTTATATAAATCAGGTCTTCTCTTTTTAGTTAAGTTTAAAGATTGTAATCTTCTCCATTTTCTTATGTTCTCATGATGGCCTGATAAAAGTATTTCTGGAACACATTCTCCCTCAAACTCATACGGTCTAGTATATTGAGGATATTCCAATAAATCATCAGAAAAAGATTCTTCCATAAAACTTTCTTCTTTTCCTAGTACCCCTGGTATCAATCGTAAAATAGAATCTATAACTGGAATTGCTGCCATTTCTCCTCCTGTAAGAATAAAATCACCTAATGATACTTCCACATCAATATGTTTATATACACGCTGATCTATTCCTTCATAATGACCACATAAAAATATTAAATTTTCCTCTTTTGAAAGATCCATTGCCATTTTTTGATTAAATGTTTTCCCTCTAGGTCCTAAGAAAACTACTTTACCCTTATTATTTTCCTTAGCTTTTCTTATAGTATCTACAATTGGTTGAGGTGCCATCACCATTCCGGCACCTCCACCATAAGGGTAATCATCTACCTTTTTATGTTTATCTAAAGTATAATCACGTATATTAAGCAATTCCAATTCTATTATATTATTTTCCTTAGCTCTACCTATTATGCTGTGATTAAAAATTGAAAACATTTCCGGAAAAAGAGTAAGTATACTAATCTTCATCTTGCCACTGCCTAACTGGTTTTATTACTATTTTTTTATTATCTATATCAATATCTAAAACAATATCTTTTAAAACAGGAATTAATAATTCTTTAGGTTCCTTTATCCAATATACATCATTGCTTGGCGTGCTAATAACATCAAATATTTTTCCAAGTTCCATATTATCAGTATCATATACCATACAACCTATTAAATCAACAATATAGTGAGTATCTGCTTCTAGTGTAGGAGCATTACTTCTAAATATCTCAATATATTTTTGTTTATAAGTTTCAGCATCATTCATAGTGTCTATTCCTTCTATTTTTAAAATAACTCTATCTTTTTGGAATTTAACACTTTGTATATTTCTTTCTTTTCCATCAATTAAAACATTTTTTAATTTTTTAAATTTATTAACATCATCAGTCAATGGATATACTTTTACTTCCCCTTTAATACCATGAGTATTTACGATCTGTCCTATCTTAAATATCTCTTCCAAAAAATTCACATCCTTTACATATTGTTTTATTTTAAATATTTAAAAAGAGTTAGGTGTAACCCTAACTCTTTATTTTTAAATAATTTCTACTATAACTCGTTTATTTTGTTTAATGGCTACGGCTTTTACAACAGTTCTAATTGCTTTGGCTATTCTCCCTTGTTTGCCGATAACTCTACCCATATCTTCAGGAGCTACTTTTAGCTCTAAGATTATTGATTGTTCACCAATTATCTCATTGATACTAACGGCTTCTGGATTATCAACTAGAGATTTAGCTATAAACTCAACTAATTCTTTCATAAACCTCTATAATTAATATGTACTAATTATAGAACTCACCTCCACAAAATTACTTGCTAAGACCTGCTTGAGTGAAAAGCTTTTTAACTACATCAGTTGGTTGTGCACCATCTTGTAACCATTTGCTAGCTTTTTCTTCATTGATTTTAACTTCAGCTGGTTCAGTTATTGGATTGTAGTAACCAATTTCTTCGATGAATCTACCATCTCTTGGGCTTCTTGAATCAGCAACAACTATTCTATAGAAAGGTGCTTTTTTGCAACCCATTCTTCTTAATCTAATTTTAACTGCCATTTTAATTTCACCTCCTTCAAAAGATATTATTTATTTAAAAAGGTAGTTTTCCAAACAAACCTTTTTTAGACTGTTTTTGAAGCGACTTCATCTGCTTCATATTTTTCTTCATCATTTCATAACTTTTTACAAGCTTATTAACTTCTTGTATTGTTGTACCTGCTCCTCTTGCAACTCTCTTTTTTCTTGAGCTTGCAGTATTACCTGACATAAGCAAAGCTGGATTATTTCTTTCTTTTTCTGTCATAGATTGAATAACAGATTTTGTTTTGTTAATTGCATCTTCGCCTTTAGATAAATCTACATTTTGTAGTTCTTTAGAATTCATTCCTGGAATCATTTCTAAAATTTTATTTAAAGGTCCAAGTTTTTTCATTTGCTCTATAGCTGTTAAATAATCATTAAAATTAAATTCTTGATTTAACATTCTTTTTCCTAAATCAGCTGCTTCTTTTTCATCAATAGCTGATTGAGCTTTTTCTATAAGAGACAATACATCCCCCATACCAAGAATTCTTGATGACATTCTATCAGGATGGAATATTTCAAAATCACTTAATTTTTCGCCAGTACCTATATACTTTATTGGCTTTTCAGTGATACTTCTTATTGAAAGAGCTGCTCCACCTCTTGTATCACCATCTAACTTAGTAAGTATTACGCCTGTTACATCTAAGTCCTTATTAAAACTTTCTGCAACATTTACTGCGTCTTGACCTGTCATTGAGTCAACAACTAACAGTATTTCAGATGGATTAACATTTTCCTTTATATCTTGAAGTTCTTGCATTAAAGCTTCATCAATATGAAGTCTTCCTGCTGTATCTATTATTATAATATTATTTCCATTATCTTTTCCATGTGCTATTCCAGCCTTTGCAATATCAACTGGATTAACTTTATCTCCCATTGAGAACACTGGAATTTCAATTTGCTTTCCAACAATCTCTAATTGCTTTATAGCTGCTGGTCTATAAACATCACATGCAACTAATAATGGTTTCTTATTGTTCTTTCTAAGTTCAAGTGCAAGTTTACCACACATTGTAGTTTTACCTGCTCCTTGTAGACCTACTAACATAATTACTGTTGTTCCTGAACTAGAGTAATTTATTTTACTCTCACTTCCACCCATAAGATTAGTAAGTTCTTCGTTAACTATTTTTATAACTTGTTGTCCTGGCGTTAAGCTTTCAAGAACTTCATTCCCAACACATTTTGAACTAACAGTTGAGATAAATCCTTTAACAACTTTATAGTTAACATCTGCTTCTAATAAGGCAAGCTTTACTTCTCTCATGGCTTCCTTTATATCTTTTTCAGTTAACTTTCCTTTACCTTTTAATTTTCTAAAAGTCTCCTGTAATTTTTCGCTTAAACCTTCAAAAGCCATGTTTAATTACCTCCCTATAAATTTTCTAGTTTTTCTTTAAACATTAAGTAATCTTTATCACTAACAGAATACTTCTCTTGTAGTTCTTCTAAAAAATTCATAATATATTTTTCTTTTCTCATACTCTTTTGAAGTAAGTTAAGCTTACTTTCATATGATAGAAGCTGTTTATCGCATCTTTTTATTAAATCATGAATTGCTTGACGACTTGTTTTATTTAATTCTGCTATTTCAGCTAATGACAAATCATCATCATAATATAATGCCATAACGCTACGTTGTTTCTCTGTTAATAATGAACTATACAAATCCATTAACATTGAAATTTCAACTCGGTCTTCCATAAGATCACCTTACCCACAAAAGAGATTTTAACAGGATTTTATATAGCTGTCAAGTATTTTTACTTAACAGTCATATTTTTTTTATTTTATTATTAAATTATTGCCTCTGCAAAACTTTCAGCATCAAATTCTTGAAGATCATCGATACCTTCCCCAACACCAATATATCTAACAGGTATATTTAAGCTTTGTTTTATTGAAATCACAACGCCACCCTTTGCAGTACCATCTAATTTAGTTAGTATTATTCCATCAATAGGACATACCTCCATAAATTGTTTTGCTTGTATTACTGCATTTTGACCTGTTGTAGCATCTAATACTAATAACGTTTCTTTTGTAACTCCATCTAATTCTCTATCAATAATTCTATTAATTTTTTCTAATTCATTCATTAAATTCTTCTTATTATGAAGTCTTCCTGCTGTATCACATATTAATAAGTCAGTATTTCTTGCCTTAGATGCTTCTATAGCATCAAATACAACTGCTGCTGGATCTGAACCTTCTTGATGCTTTATCAAGTCAACTTCTGCCCTTCTGCTCCATACTTCTAATTGATCTATTGCCGCTGCTCTAAATGTATCTGCTGCAATAAGTAATACTTTTTTTCCAGCCCTCTTATTTTTGGCTGCAAGCTTACCAATTGATGTAGTTTTTCCAACGCCATTAACACCTATTACAAGCATCACTTTCTTTTCATCATTATTGTCTTCATAATTACCTTCTAATAATATTTCCTTTATAACTTCTTTTAATGCTGGTTTCACTTCTTGAGGATCATTAATCTTTTCTTTACGAATTTTTTTTCTTAATCTTTCAATAATATCCATGGTGGTATCCATACCTATATCAGATGTTATTAATATTTCTTCTAATTCCTCATATAAATCTTCATCTATTGTTATGGCTATTTTTAAAGCTTCATTTATTTTATCTGTTAACCCATCTCTTGTCTTAGTTAATCCATCTTTTAGTTTATTAAATAAATTTCCAAACAAATTTAATTCCTCCTAAAACTTTAAGTCTACATATATTTTTATTATTTAGTTTTACATATATTATTTTATTTCTATACACCATAAACTAATCTCTTCTTTAGTATATAATATATTTCCAAACTTCTAAACAACAAGTTGCAAATTTTATTAAAAAACAACATTTTAATATAACATAATATATTTAGTATCTATCTTTAGCTAGCAGTTAAATCTACTGAAACTACTTTAGACACTCCTTTTTCCTCCATAGTGACACCATAAATTATATCACTTACTTCCATAGTACCCTTTCTATGAGTTATAACTATAAATTGAGTATTTTTAGAAAATTTAGTTAAGAATTCTGCATATCTATATACATTTGCATCATCCAATGCAGCTTCTATTTCATCTAATATACAAAACGGTGTTGGCTTCATCTTTAATATTGAAAATAATAAGGCTATTGCAGATAAAACTTTTTCTCCCCCTGATAGCAAGTTAATATTTTGAAGCTTTTTACCTGGTGGTTCAACATTTATATCAATGTTTGCAGTTAACTCATCACCATCACATAAAATCAATTGTGCACTTCCACCTTTAAATAACTCTCTAAAAGTTTCATTAAAAGTTTTATTTAATACCTTGAAATTTTCTTTAAACAAATCTTTTATTTTAACAGTCATTTCTTGTATTACAGAATTTAATTCTTCTTTAGCACATTCCAAATCTTTTTCTTGAGAAGACATAAAATCAAATTTTTCTTTAACTTCTTCATATTCTTGAATTGATGCTAAGTTTACTGTTCCAAGTGCTGTTATTTGCATCTTTAATTTCTTAGTTAATTCTTTAACTTCTTCTTCATTTTCAATGTCTTCTGCTATATCTAAAGCTTCTACATATGTTAATTCTAGTTCCTCATTTAATTTTTTATAATAATTATCTTTTTCCATCTCTTTCTTAGCTTTAATAACTTCTCGTTTATTTATATCTCGTTCTTTTAAATTTATCATCTCAAACATACTAGTTATTAAGTTATCTTGTTTTAAAGAGTTTTCTTTTAATTTTTCTTTTTCTAATTCCTTATATTTTAACTGTTTTTCTAACGCTTCTATTTTAACATTATTTTCATTAGTAGCAGTCAATTTATTTTTTATATCATTTTCTAAATTTATAAGATTTTCATTACTATTATTATTTTCAATTACAAGTGCTTTTTCTTTCACTCTTAATTCATTTAATTCTTTTTCTAATCTAATAAATTGATTTTTTTCATTTTGAATAGTTTCATCTAATGTTGCCTTATTAATTTTTATCTCTGTAATATTATTTGTATTCTCATCTATCTCTTTATTCTTTTCTTTAATAGATTCTTCTAATTTTAAATATCTATCTTTATTGAATGTATTTTTATCTTCAATAACTTTAATTTCAGACTTTTTATTTTCAAGATCAGAATTTAATTTATCTATATCCTTTTTGACTCTTTGGAATTCGTTTTTAGTTATCGCTAGATTATCTCTAAATTTGTTAGTATCATTTTTTAATCTTTCAGCTTCACCTTGTTTTTTAGTTATTTCAATATTTTTATAGTGAACCTCATCTCTTTTATTTAATATTTCCTCATCTAATTTTTTTACGTCTTCTCTTATTGCTAAAATTTCTTTTTCTACAATAATACAACTTTTTTGAGTTGTATCAATCTTTAATAATATCTCTTCAATTTCTCTTTTTCTTCCTAATACATTACTGTGTTTAGCATATATACTTCCTCCAGTAAGTGCACCTCCAGGGCTTATAACTTCCCCCTCTAATGTAACTATTTTATACTTATAATTCCCCTTTTTAGCTATCTGCAATGCTGAATTCATATCTTTTGCTATTATTGTTCTACCTAATACATGATCTAATATATTTGTATATGTTGACTCGTAAGAAACAATTTCACTAGCAATACCAAGATATCCATCAATTTTAGTAATATTATTATCTAAAATTAGCTTTTTACCTTTTATTATATTTAAAGGTAAAAACGTTGCTCTACCTAGGCGATGTTCTTTTAAATATTTAATTAACTTCTTAGCATTTTCTTCATTTTCAGTAATAATATTAGAAATTATTGATCCTAATGCTATTTCAATTGCTATTTCATATTGCTTATCAACTTTAAAAATTTCGCCAAGAATTTTAGTGTTTTTCACATTATTAATTAATCCTTTATTAATAGCTTCCATCAAATACTTAACAGATCTATTATAACCTTCATATTGTTTTTCTAAATTTTCTAATATGTTTTTATTAGCCTCTAACTTTGTTACTAAATTATTTAAATTAGTTAATTCTTTTTGTTTATTAGTTAATTTAGTCATTAATGAAGCCATATCACTTTTATCTCTACTTATTTCTTCTTCTAATGAAGTTATATCTTTTTTATCACTCATTATCTTATTCAATAAGTTTTGATAAGTAACCCCATTTATAGCTACATTATGCTTTATGAACTCATATGATTTTTCTAATTCAGCTTTTTTCTCTTCTTTTAATAAAATTTCTTTATTTATTAAAGTTATAGAGTTCTTTGTTTCTGAATTACTCCTTAATAGTTCAAACTCATCTTCTTTAAGTTTAGAAAGCTCTTTTTCCATATCCTCTTGTTCTTTTAAAAGAGTTAACTTTATTTTTTCCAAGTTGACAATGGCTTCGTTCTTTTCTTCTTGGTCCTTTAAGCAGCTTTTTAAATAAACATTTAAGTTAGTTTTAGCTTCTTCAACTTCTTTAATCTTTAATACTAAAACTTTGATTTCTTTATCATTTTTTGAAATTTTTTCTTTTAAGTTTCTAATTCTTTCTTTATTTAATTCTATATCCTTAGAATCTTCACTAATTAGTTCCTTTAGTTTATAATAAGATGTTTTTTCTTCCTCTGTTTCTTTTTCTAATAAATTAATTTTTTCTTCTAATGATTTTAATTTTTCTTTAAGTAAATCTAATTCTCTCTTCTTTTCATCAATAAAAGTATTTTTATCTCTTAATTCATTATCAAATTCTTTTAACTCATCTTCTTTTATTTTTATATATTTAACTAATAGTGAAACTTCATTCTTTCGCAAGTCTTCAGAAATCAAATTAAACTTCAAAGCTTTTTCTCTATCTATTCTCAATGGTTCTATACGTTCACTATACGTAGATATTATGTCTCGTATTCTAACCAAATTACTATCTGTATTAGCTAGCTTCTTTTCTGCTTCTTCTTTTCTGCTTTTAAATTTAACTATACCTGCCGCTTCTTCTAAGAGTGCTCTTCTTTCTTCTGGTCTTCCACTTAATATAGATTCTATCTTTCCTTGTCCTATTAATGAGTATCCTTCTTTACCTATGCCTGTATCCATGAAAAGATTTATAACATCTTTAAGTCTACATTTTTTGTTATTTATTAAATACTCAGATTCCCCAGATCTAAATATTCTTCTTGACACAGTAACTTCACTATATTCCGTTGATAATTTTTTATCACTATTATCTAAAGTTAAAGAAACTTGAGCTAACCCTACAGGTTTTCTATATTGAGTCCCTGCAAAGATTACATCCTCCATCTTTCCACCTCTAAGAGTTTTAATACTTTGTTCTCCTAAAACCCATCTAACAGCATCAGAAATATTACTTTTTCCACTACCATTTGGACCTACTACTGCAGTTACTCCATTGTTAAATTTTAATTCTGTCTTATCTGCAAAGGACTTAAATCCTCTTATATCTAGGGATTTTAAAAACAAATACACCACTCCTTATAAAAATACTGCTGGTAACAATCCTATAATAAAAATTAAAATAATAAAAATAGCCATAAAAACTTTTAGCTTTTCTCTAGTTTTCTTTTTCATAAACAACACTCCTTATTTGTAATAATTTTATCTTAAAGACACTTAAATATCAATGCAATAAAATTCTAATTATAAATCAGCTCAAAAAGCTTTTTATTCCTATATTTTATCAACTTTCAAAATTAAAAAGTTTTCTTAATTAAAAAACTTACAGAATAAAAGCGAGAGTTTCCTCTCGCTAATATGTAATGTTAATATTTTTTTCTTCAGTTATTAGTTTTAAATTTCCTCTTGAGACTTCAAAATCTTGCTTGATTATAATATTCTTGTTTTTTATAGTATTAAAATATTTTTTCTTATTAGCATATAATTTGCTTATATCTTTAGGATTTATCCTTAATTCAACTCTTTCTTTATCTTTTATATTAGAATTAATTAAGTTTGCTATTAAGCTGCTCTCAACCAGTTCTCTAAATGCTGGATGAAACGGACCACATACAATATCCGCTCCTTCATTTATACTTTCAGTTGGTTGAAGTCCTATTCTAATTACTTGAATATTATTTTTAAAGTATAGTTCATACATAGCCTTACTTATCTCAACTGCCTCATCTAAAGAATATGGTGTATATGTTCCCATTTCATACATCTTCTCCATAGGAGTATCTTTAATAACTAAAGCTGGATATATCCTACAAATATCTGGTTTCATCTTTATAGATAATTTGGTTGTTAGAATATCTTTTTCAAAAGTATCCCCCGGTAACCCTGGCATTATTTGATGCCCTAAAACAAATCCATATTGTTTTATTAAAGCTGATGCTCTTTCTACATCTAAAACGTAATGACCTCTACCTGATTTTTTTAATATTTCATCATCTAAGGATTGTACACCAAGTTCTATTATATCAACTTTGTATTCCTTTAAATAAGTAAGTATATAATCATCAATTGCATCAGGTCTTGTAGAAAGTCTTATTTTATCAATTAAGCCTTTATCTTTATAACCTTTGGCTATTTCTAAAAATGCTCTTTGTTTTTCTTCTTTTACAGCTGTAAAAGTGCCACCAAAGAATGAAACTTCTATAATTGCCTCTTTATTTTTTATTGTTTCTAAATAATCATCTATTGTTTTTCTTACTATATCAGTAGTTACTATATCTTTAAGCCCCGTTATTCTGTCTTGATTACAAAATACACATTTATGTGGGCATCCTTCCTGAGGTACAAATATAGGGATAATATAATAATTTTTACTCATAGTTCTTTTCTAACCTCTTTAAAGCTTCTTTTGCTGCATTTTGTTCAGCTTCTTTTTTGCTATATCCTTCTCCTATCCCCATAACCTTTTCATTAATAATTACATTAGTGAAAAATTTTCTTCTATGAGGTGGACCTTCATATTTTACTAAATCATATTGTATTAAAATTTCTCCATCTTTTTGCAATAGTTCTTGTAATTTAGTTTTAAAATCTAATACTATTTCATTATTTATTGCTTTATTTATCATTTCTTCAAAATGAAGTAATATAAAATCATTTACAAAGCCTATTCCCTTGTCTAAATACACTGCTGCAATTACCGCTTCAACAGCATCTGCTTGTATAGACATTCTTTCTCTTCCTCCAGTAAGTTCTTCACCCTTACTCATTCTTATATATTCTCCAAGACTTAACTTCTTTGCTATTTCGTAAAGTGAATTTTCACAGACTATCAAACTTCTAATCTTAGTTAATTCACCTTCTGATTTATCTTTAAACTTATTAAAAAGATACTCTGTAATACAAAGTTGCAATACAGAATCCCCCAAAAATTCTAATCTCTCATTATATTTGGCATCTTTAAATTGATTACCAAATGAACTGTGTGTTAATGCAGTCTTAATTAACGAAGTATTATTAAAATAAACTCCTAAGCGGTTTTCAATATCATTAAATTTATATCTATTCATTTATATCCACTCCTTGAAGTTTATTCTTCAACTTGCTAAAAATAAAATTTAATAAAAACATAACAAATTCAAGAATAAACTAGTTATAAAGAAAATCCCGCTCACTCGCGGGATTATATTATTCATCGTAATGAGCTTTTACGTAATTAACAACGTCGCCAACTGTCTTAAAGTTTTCAACATCTTCATCTGGTATTTCCATATCTAATTCGTCTTCTAATGCCATTATAAGTTCCACTATATCTAATGAATCTGCATTTAAATCTTCAATAAATGATGATTCCATAGTAACACTACCTAAATCGATACTTAATTTATCCGCTATAATATTTTGAATTTTTTCAAACATTTATTTCACCTCCCAAACTCTACAGTTAGATAATAGTATATATTTTTTCCATAGTCAATATTAATTTAAATAACTTTATAAATAAGATTTAATTTTTCTTCTCAAACTCTTTTTTTATCTCATCTAAAACATTATTTTCATAAAAAATCTTTGTTTGTCGAATTGCATTTTTAAAAGCCTTACCATCTGAGCTACCATGTGCTTTTATGCAAATACCATTTACACCTAAAAAAGGCGCTCCGCCATATTCTTTATAGTCAAATTTCTTCATAATTTTCTTTAGAAAAGGTTTTAATAACAATACACCTATTTTACTTTTTAAATCTGCTTTTAATACTTCATCTTTTATCATCCCTAAAATATTAGTAGCTGATCCTTCATACATTTTTAAAGCTGTATTTCCTGCAAAACCATCACTTACTATAATATTAGTATCTCCAGTTGGAATATATCTTGGTTCTATATTACCCACAAAATTTATAGTATTTTCTTCTTTTAACAATTTATAAGTTGCTTTTGTAAGATCATTTCCCTTTTCCTCTTCTGCTCCAATATTTAATAATCCTACACTTGGATTATTAACATTAAATACATTTTTATAGTATATACTTCCCATTTTGCTGAATTGAACTAAGTATTCTGGTTTGCTATCTACATTAGCACCTGCATCAACAATCATAAAGCTTCCTCTTCTACCAGGCATTATAGGACCTAACGCTGGACGTTCTACGCCCTTAATTCTTCCTACAATCAATGTACATCCTGCCAAAAAGGCACCAGTACTTCCTGCTGAAATTATGCCATCACAAGTTCCATCTTTAACCAAATTTAAAGCTTTAACAATGCTAGAATCTTTTTTTCTTCTTAATGCCATAACTGGATGTTCATTTGTTGATATTACTTCTTTCGCATCTATTATAACAATTTTTTCCTTTGAGTAGTCGTATTTTGAAAGTTCTAATGATATTTTATCTTCTGGACCTGTAATATAAAAAATCATTTCATTATATTCTTTTAATGCTGATACTATACCTTCCACAACTGCGCTAGGTGCATTATCTCCACCCATTCCATCAATCGCTATCTTCATAAACTTAACCCCTCTTTTTCTATAATAATAAAAAAAATAGATTAATTAAAAATATTAATCATAATAAATTTAATTAATCTAAAACATTTTTAATTAAATTACATTCATATATCAAAATATTTTACTTAATAATATTCTAATATAAAAATAAAAGAAAGTCTAAAGACTTTCTTTTATTTTTCTGAAGATACAACTTCTCTATTCTTGTAGAATCCACAGTTTTTACATACTCTATGAGCAAGCTTCATTTCATGACATTGAGGACACTCAACTATGCCAGGTAAGCTAGCTTTAAATGTTTGAGCTCTTCTTGAATCTCTTCTTGCGCTACAACACTTTCTTGCAGGATTTCCCATAACTACACCTCCTTATTGTCAAACAAACCTTTTAGAACATCAAATCTAATATCTATATCATCCTTATTACAAGAGCATGGCTGCTTATTAAGGTTTGAACCACATTCTTGACAAAGACCTTTACAATCACTCTTGCAAAGTCTTTGAATTGGTAAAGTAGATATTATATTAGACTCAATTATTTGACTGATGTCTAAAATGTCATCAAGCACAATAACAACATCTTCTTCTTGAAGATCATTATTATTGGCAAACCTCTCTTCTATATCAATATCTATTGGATAGATAAAGGTATCTAAACATCTTGCACAATTCATTTCTAAAGTAATTTTTACTTTAGCTTTCATTATTACAATATCTTTATCAGATGTTATTACTCCTGATACTTCGCACTTACTTACTGGAGTGATTACATCTCCTTCAAATTCAAATTTAGGTATTTCAAATTTGTAGTCAATTTTTTTACTTCTTTCTTTTCTTGAAATAAGATCTGAAACTCGTACTTTCATAATCAGTAGAACCTATTTATTTATAATAAGTCCTTTCTCACTCCTTAAACATATTATATTTGTTAAGCAAACACAATTTATTATATAAAGTGTGTCGATAAAAGTCAAGAAATTTATTATTAAATTACTTTTATACTAATGCTAAAGTTTCTTTTGCTATCATTAATTCCTCATTAGTAGGAATCACATAAACTTTTACTTTAGAACTTTCCTTTGAAATTAAAATACCTTCACCTATATCATGGCTGTTATTCTTTTCTTCATCAAGTTCTATTCCTATAAATTCAAGACCCTTTAAAGCTCTTATTCTAACTTCTGGAGCATGTTCTCCTATTCCTGCTGTAAATACTATTGTATCAATTCCACCCATTGCAGCTACATATGCACCTATTTGTTTCTTTATTTGATAGCCAAAAATATCTGTTGCAAGAATTGCTCTTTTATTATTATCTCCCATAGCACTTCTTATATCTCTAAAATCAGTTCCTACTCCTGAAACTCCTAATATACCTGATTTTTTATTTAATATATCATTTACTTCATCAGCTGAGTAACCTTTTTCTTTAATTAAATACGTAACTATTGCTGGATCTATATCTCCACATCTTGAACCCATTATTGTACCTGCAAGTGGAGTAAATCCCATTGTAGTATCAATTGATTTCCCACCATCTACTGCTGTAATGCTAACTCCATTTCCTAAATGACAAGTTACTGTTTTTAATTCATTTACGTCTTTTTTCATAAATTCTGCAACTTTATTAGCTACATACTTGTGAGATGTTCCATGGAAACCATATTTTCTTATATGATCTTCAGCATAATATTCATATGGTAATGGATACATATATGCCTTTTCTGGCATAGTTTGATGGAATGCAGTATCAAATACACATACCATAGGAGTATTTGGCATAAGTTCTTCACAAGCCTTTATTCCTATTATATTTGGTGGATTATGAAGTGGTGCTAATTTAATACATTCTTCAATGTTTTTCATAACTTCATCATTTACCAATACTGATTTTGAATACTTTTCTCCACCATGAACTACTCTATGACCAACTGCACTTATTTCATCCATTGATTTTATAACACCATGATTTTCATCAATTAAACTCTTTAATACTAATTCAATTGCATCTTGGTGATCTTTTAAAGGTTGTTCTACTATATACTTTTCTCTACCTTTAACTTTTTGAGTTAAGATTGATCCATTAATTCCAATTCTTTCTACAAGTCCTTCTGCTAAAGCGTCTTCTGTTGTCATATCAATTAGTTGATATTTTAAAGATGAACTTCCACAATTAATTACTAATACTTTCATTTTTTTCCTCTCCTCTTTCAGCTAATTAAACTTCTTGTGCTTGAACTGCTGTTAACGCTACAACATTAACTATATCATCAGCACTACACCCTCTTGATAAATCATTTATTGGCTTTGCAAACCCTTGACAAACAGGTCCAATTGCATCTGCATTGGCAAATCTTTGTACTAATTTGTATCCTATATTTCCTGATTGTAAATCTGGGAAAACTAGCACGTTTGCTTTTCCTGCAACTTTGCTATTTGGAGCTTTTTGAGCAGCTACTTTTTCAATTATTGCAGCATCTAATTGTAATTCTCCATCTATCATTAGATCTGGTCTTAAAGCATTTGCTTTAGCCGTAGCATTTCTTACTTTATCTACAAGTTCATTGTCAGCACTTCCCATCGTTGAAAATGATAGCATAGCTACTCTTGGTTCCATTTTACAAAGCTTCTTTGCTGTCTCTGCTGTTGCAATAGCTATAGCTGCTAATTCATCTTCATTTGGATTAGGATTAACTGCACAGTCTGCAAATATTAAAGTTCCATCATTACCAAATTCTTTGCTTGGTACATTCATAATAAAGAAACTTGATACTATTGACACTCCTGGCATTGTTTTTATAATTTGTAATCCTGGTCTTAATAAATCTCCTGTAGTATGAATTGCTCCTGAAACCATTCCATCTGCATCATCTAATTTTACCATCATAGTTGCAAAATAAAGAGGGTCTCTTACTATCTTTTCTGCCTTGACCATAGTCATTCCTTTATTTTTTCTAAGTTCATAGAAATTTTTTATATAAATTTCTAGCTTGTCTGAATCATTTGGATCTATTATTTGTATGTTTTCTAAATTCACATTTATTTCATCTGCTTTTTTCAACACTTTTTCCCTATCTCCAATTAGAATAGGATTTGCTAAACTATTATCTACTATTTTTCTAGCAGCAGCTATATTTCTTTCTTCAATTCCCTCTGGCAATACTATATTCTTCTTATCTGATTTGGCTCTAAGCCATATTTTTTCCATAAGTGGCATAAATGATTCTCCCTTCAATTATGAGTTACTCTTTTTATAATATACTCCTATACATATGATTTTTTCAACCAATTTTCTTAATAAAATAGAAGTCTTTAGATTTGAAATAATCTGAATAATCTGATAACACTTTTTTATCTTTTATTTATTTTTCTATATCAATATTATTAATTTATATTTTTTAGTATATTTTTTTTACAATATTGATAATTGTTTAACAAACAATTCCTTCTCATTTAATTGTGTTATAATAACATAACAAAATCATTTATAAGGAGTGTTTTTTTATTATGGTAACAGGAATAATTGCTGAATATAACCCATTTCATAAAGGTCATGAATACCATTTAAAACAAGCTAAAATAAATGCTAAGGCCGATAATATAGTTTGTGTTATGAGCGGAAATTTTATGCAACGAGGCATACCAGCTATTATAGATAAATGGAGACGTACTGAAATAGCTCTAAAGAATGGAGTTGATTTAGTAATTGAATTACCTCTAGTATACTCTTTATCATCAGCTGAGCATTTTGCCTTTGGTGCAATTTCCCTACTTAATTCTCTAAATATTGTTGATAATTTATATTTTGGAAGTGAAGAAGGTAATGTAAAAATTCTTGAAGATATAGCTTCTGTATTAGTAAATGAGCCCAATAATTATAGAATTATGTTAAAAAATTATTTAAATTTAGGCCTTCCATTTCACTTAAGTAGGGCTAATGCATTAAGTGATTTTTTCAAATCTAATCATATTATGGAAGCTATTTCAAGTTCAAATAATATTTTAGGAATAGAATATATTAAAGCTTTAAAAACTCTTAATAGCAACATAATGCCTTTAACTTTAAAAAGAGAAGGTTCAAAATATAATGATGAGTGTCTAAATACTACTTTTTCTTCAGCAACATCTATAAGAAATCATTTGAAAGATAAAAATTTAGAACATTTAAAAGACTTTTTACCCGAAGAAAGTTACAATATATTGTATAAATTATGGTGTGAAAATTATCCTTTTATATTTGAAGAAGATATATTTAAATATGTTAAATATAAACTTATAACTGACGGTAGCTTACTAAAAAATCTTCCTGATATATCAGAAGGATTGGATAACAAGATATTAAAAGAAATATTAAAATCAAATTCTTTAGATGAATTAATACTAAACTCTAAAAGTAAAAGATATACTTACACTAGATTAAATAGAATCTTAGTTCAATTTTTCTTAGGTCTTGAAAAATATGATTTGCTTAGTCTATCTAAAGAACCTTGCCCTTATTGTAGGGTTTTAGGCTTTAATTCAAAAGGAAAAGAACTTTTAAAAAATATAAAAAAGAATAGTACTATTGATTTAATAACTAAAATCCCCAAAAATAACATCAATGAATGTTTAGAAATAGATCTTCTTGGAACAAAAGCTTACTCTATTTTGAATCCTAAATTAAGTCCTATGCAAGATTATTTAACTAGCCCAATCATATTATAAATACATTTAACATAATCATAAGAATATAAATAAATTTCTAATAAGTTGTAGTGCTTTAATACACATATTGTAGTAGAAGTGAAAATATTATAGATTACCACTATTAGATATTTTTAATAAATATAATATAAATTTTTATTTCTATTCTGAGATTTATGAGAGTATATTTTTACTCTCTTATAAATCTTTAAAATTGGAGTGATTTAATGAGTTATACTATTATTTTCTTATGGTTATCAATAATATTATTAACTATTATTTTAATAAAATTATTAAATATAAAAAGCAATATCCTATTTTGTATAATATGTTCTATATTTATAGTGTTATTTATATTAAATATAAGACAGTGTACAATTGCAGCTATTGATGGATGCAAATTATGGTATACTGCTGTTTTACCTGTAACATTTCCATTTTTGGTTATTTGTAATTTATTAATTTCCTACGATGGAATATCTCTTTATTCTAAATTATTAGGACCATTAATTTGCAAACCCCTAGGTTTGTCTAAAAACTGTTCATTTCCTATAGTAGCTAGTTTTTTATGTGGATATCCTCTAGGTGCAAAATATTCTATTGATTTATGGTCTCTAGGAAGTATCGATGATGATGAATGTCAAAGACTTTTAAATATAGCTTCAAATGTAGGACCGCTGTTTTTAATTGGTTCTGTAGGAACAGCGCTTTTAAATAATACTACCTTAGGTTATATACTACTTATAGCTAATTATCTTTCTGTTATATTTATTGGTTTAATCACAAAAAAAAATAGAACCTTAAGAAATCCGCTTTCTAAAAGTTCTATAAATGAAAAAAAATTAAATTTTGGTCAAGCAATAAAAAATGCTGTTGGAAATGGTGTAAACACAATATTATCAATTTGTGGATTCATCGTTATATTTTCCGTAATAATATCTCTTATAAAAAATAGTGCTTATATAAATAATATATTTGTTTTTTTAGAAAATTCATTCCATATACAAAGTGGTACTTTGTTTTCTATATTCCTAGGAAGTATAGAAATGACAAATGGTTGTAATTTAATTTCAAACTTAAATATTTCACTTCCATTAAAATTAGGAATTATAAGTTTTTTGTGTTCTTTTTCTGGATTATCCGTAATAGCACAAATAAGTTCATTTATGAATGACTTTAACATTTCCTACTTTAAATATATATTTTTAAAGCTAGTTCAAGGAATATTCAGTTTTGTAATAACATATTCATTAATAAAAATTATACCTACAAGCATTGTTACATCTAGTTTTCCAACAACTTGTACTATAAATCCCTTTATGTATTTATTACCAATATTATTACTTTTAATTTTAACAATAGTACTTAAAATAATATATAAATTATTTTTTCATACCCCTTAACTCTTTTATATTTTCCCTTATAGTTACGCAGGCCGTACTTAAATTATCATCTATATCTTTGGCCACTACTTCAAAACTATTTTGAAGCCCTTTAATTAAAGCTCCTTTTTTAGCTTCTATTTCTCTATCAAGTTGTGATAAGATTTCATCTGAATAGTCTCTAGAACCTAGTCTTATAGCTTTAGCATCTCTTTGTGCTGAAGCTATAATTTCTTGTGCTCTTATCTTAGCTTCTTTTACTATATCATGACTCTCAACATTTTGTCTCATAATCATCATAGTTTCTTTTTTTACTGTATCATATTCTTTTTTAGCTTCTCCAAGTATTCTTTCTCTTTCATTCATAACCCATTGTGCTTTTTTAAATTGATCTGGCAAATAATTTATAATTTGATCTACCACTTCAAGAACTTCTTTTTTATCAACTACAACCTTACCGCTTATAGGAACTTTAGGTGAATTATCTACTAAATCTTGCAGATACTCCAATAGCTCCATTATATTTACATCCATCTTTTCCATAATACCACTCCTTAAATTTTACTCCTTCTAATAACATCAGATATAATTTCTTTTGGCACAAGACCTTCAATACATCCTCCGAACTTAGCAACTTGCTTTACTGAAGATGAACTTAAGTATGAATATTGCGCAGAAGTCATCATAAATACTGTTTCAATATCAGGATCTAATTTATTATTCATAAGTGCCATTTTAAATTCATATTCAAAATCTGATACCGCTCTAAGCCCCTTTAAAATAATCTTAGCATTATTTGCTTTTAAAAAGTCTATTAATAATCCATTAAAACTTAGAACTTCAACATTTTTTATATGTCTTGTAACCTTTTTTATAAGTTCAACTCTTTCTTCAATTTCAAAAAGTCCTTTTTTATCAACATTAACCAAAACACCTATGATCAGTTTATCAAAAACTTTTGATCCCCTTTCAATTATATCTAAATGACCATTTGTTATAGGATCAAAACTTCCCGGGTAAACAGCTACTTTCATAGTTAGTCCTCCTTATACCCATAAAAACACACTGTTGTGTTACCATATTTTCTATTTTTTGTTAAAATTATATCTTCATATCCATCATAAATCTCTTCTATAGTATCAATTTTAGTTACAATTATTCCATTTTCACTTAAAATATTATTTTCTTTTATAATTTTAATAGCTTCTGGAATCATTTCTTTACAATATGGCGGATCTATAAAAATCAATTCAAAAACTTTTCCTTGATTTGATAATTTTCTTAATGCTTCATACGAATCCATATTTAGTCCAAAACAAAAATCATCAAATTTTAAATTTTTTATATTTTCTTTTAATAAAGGAAAGGTCTCAGAACTTTTATCTATCAAGTAAACTTCTTTAGCACCTCTACTAGCTGCTTCTAGTCCAAGACTTCCTGTTCCAGCAAAAACGTCTATAACATTAGAGTCTGGTATATACCCTTGTATCATGCTAAACATAGCCTCTTTAACTCTATCTAATGTTGGTCTTGTTTCCATACTTGCAGGAGGTATTAATTTACGTCCTCTTGCTTTTCCTGATATTATTCTCAAAATTCTTCCTCCTTAATGGCATATATTAAGTATATTAACATATTTGTATATAATAATTCAATTAATTAAAGCAAATGTATTTACTATTATTTTCTAAACTTTTTTGCATTTCATTTATAAGTTGGATATTTTCTTTATAATCATTATGTAGTATATCAATTGCTTCATGTTTAGCAGCCCTTAAAATACTAATATCCTCATATAAATCTGCTAAAATAAATCCTGCATCACCACTTTGTTTTCTACCAAACATTTCGCCTGAACCTCTTAATTTTAAATCCTCTTCTGAAATAAAAAATCCATCAGTTGATTCTGTCATTATCATCATTCTTTTTTTAGTTATATTACTCTTTGCTTTAGCAATTAATATGCAATAAGATGCATACTCGCCTCTTCCAACACGACCTCTTAATTGATGTAGTTGAGCTAATCCAAACCGTTCTGCATTTTCTATTATCATAACTGATGCATTGGGTACGTTAACCCCTACCTCTATAACAGTTGTAGATATTAATACTTTAAATTCATTATTTTTAAATCTATTTATTTTATCTTGTTTTTCAATTGCTTTCATTTTACCATGAAGTATTTCAACTCCTATATCTTTAAATATACCATTTTTCAGCTTAATATATAAAGTTTCTACGGAATTTAATTCCTCTTTTTCATCTTCATCAATAAGAGGGCAAACTATATATACTTGCCTTCCCTTATTTATTTCTTCCAAAGCCAATTCATATCCAAGATCTCTATTATTTTCTTGATAAAATCTAGTATCTATTTTCTTTCTTCCAGGAGGTAATTCATCAATTATTGAAACATCTAAGTCTGAATATAAATAAAGGGCCAAAGTTCTAGGTATTGGTGTTGCTGTCATTACTAAACAATCTGCTTTCATGCCTTTGTTAATAAGCTTACTTCTTTGTTCAACACCAAACCTATGCTGCTCATCAGTTATTATAAGTCCTAATTTATTAAAAATAACATCATCTTGAAATAATGTGTGAGTACCTATAAGCAACATTGGATTTTCTTGCTTTATTTTTTCTTTTATTCTTTTCTTTTCTTTTAACGAAGTACTTCCAGTTAATATCTCAATATCTATATTAAAATCTTGGAATAATTTTTTAGATTCTTCATAATGCTGATTAGCAAGTATTTCTGTTGGCGCCATAAAAGCACATTGATATCCATTCTTTATTACATTAAATATAGAAATTAATGCAACTATAGTTTTTCCACTTCCAACATCACCTTGAACTAATCTATTCATAGGTTTTTGAGATTTCTGATCTCTTAAAATTTCTCTAACAACTTTTGTTTGAGCATTTGTTAAAGAATACGGTATGCTATCTTTCAATGCTTTAAGTTGATTATCCCACCCAAAATATATTCCATTTTTATTCTTATTAAGTTTATGTTTTACTAATAATAATTTTAATGAATACGTAAATAATTCTTGAAATTTTAATCTAATAATAGCTTTTTCTAATAAATCTTTATTCTCTGGAAAATGAATTGACCTTATTGCATCATTTAAAGATATAAGATTATACTTATTTAACATCTCCAAAGGAAGATTTTCTTTTATGATTATTGAAGAAATAACAAGATTAATTAATTTTTCTATAATCTTATTACTTATATCTCCTTTTAAAGGATATTTGGGTAAGATGCTATTATCTAATGCTTCCTCACATACAATTGTAGGATTGGTCACTTCAAGAATCTTACCTATTCTTTTAAATTTCCCCATTAAATTATATACTTTGTTAATATAAAAAGTATTTTTTATATATTTTTGATTAAACCATTTTCCATAAACTTTATGTCCATTATAATCAAACTCTATTGTTGTTAGTATTTTTCCAGTTTTGGTTTTCATATCACCTTTTATTCTTATAACTTTACATTTTAAAATTTGTTTCTCATTACCGCTTATTTCTTCAAATAATATATTAGAATCAACAAATTCATAATCTCTTGGAAAGTATAATAAAAGATCCAAAATGTTAAATATACCACATTTATTTAATTTTTCTGTTAGCTTAGGACCTACACCCTTCAATGAAGAAATATCACTATATATATCCATTAAATTTTTCCTCCAAAAAAAGCACCAATTAAGGTGCTTTTTAATTATATAATATTAGTAAATTTTATTATTCTACTGACATTAAGAAGTAATATAAAGGTTGGTTTCCTCTATATGCTTGAATATCTAAATCTTCAAATTCATTTTCTAATTCTTCTACAAATTCATTAACTTTATCTTCTTCGATTTCTTCGCCATAATAAATAGTTATTAGTTCGCTATCATCATCTAGCATATCTTTAAGAACTTGTTTAGCAACGGAAATTTTATCTTCCCCTACTTCTTTAATTTTTCCTTCTACTAATCCTAATATATTACCTTCTTTTATTTCTTTGCCATCAATTTCAGTATCTCTAACAGCATAAGTTATTGATCCTGTCTTTACTGAATTTATAACATCATTTAACTCTTCAACATTTTCTTCTGCTTCACATTCAGGATTAAACATAGTTATACAAGCTATTCCTTGTGGAATAGTTGTTGTAGGAATTACAACTATATGCTTATCTGATATTTCTGCAGCTTGATTAGCAGCCATAATTATATTTTTATTATTTGGCATAACAAAAATATGATCTGCATTTAATTTTTCTATACAATCTAATATGTCTTGAGTAGATGGATTCATCGTTTGACCACCTTCAATAACATAATCAACACCTGAATCTTTAAATATTTTTACGATTCCATCTCCCATAGCAACTGTTATAAATGCATATTTTTTATGGTCTACTTCATCACTTGATACTTCATCCATTGGTGTATTTTCATTTGATTGTAATTCTGTTAATAACTCTCTATGTTCTTCTCTCATATTATCAATTTTAATCTTTGATAATTCTCCTATTTTCACGGCATGAGATAGAACTAAACCCGGATCATTAGTATGAATATGAACTTTAATGACATCTTCATATCCAACAACAATCATAGAATCTCCAAGTGGCTCTATTGTATTTTGAAATTCCTTTGCTTTTTTTGCATCACCAAGAATAATAAATTCAGTACAATATCCAAATTTGATATCAATATCTTCAGTAGATTGTGCTCCTACCTTAGCTTCTGGTGAGCTTATCTTTATGTCTTGAATTTCAGCTTGTATTCCTTCTTTTAATGCTTCAAGCATACCTTGAAGTATAATATAAAGTCCCATACCACCTGAATCAACTACTTTTGCTTTCTTTAACGCTGGTAATAGCTCAGGAGTTTTATCAAGCATTATTTTAGAAGCTTTATTAACTTCTTCTAACAATGTTATTACATCTTTTGCTTCACACTCTACTGCGCATTCTGACGCTGCTCTTATTACAGAAAGTATTGTACCCTCTGTCGGTCTCATGACAGCCTTATAAGCCGCATTAGAGCCCTCAAAGAACGCTACTGAAAGTTCTGTTCCGTCAACTTCTTCTTTTCCCTCTAAGCCTTTAGAAAACCCTCTAAGTATTTGTGATAAAATTACTCCTGAATTTCCTCTGGCACCCATTAAAGCACCTTTTGCTAATTTTTTAGATATTTCTCCTATTGAATTAGAATTTATATTTTCTATTTCTTTAACTGCAGCCTTAAATGTCATTGACATATTAGTTCCAGTGTCACCATCTGGAACAGGAAATACATTCAAAGAATTTACAAATTCACTTTGTTCCAATAATCTATTACTAGCATTTACAACCATGTTATAAAAATCATGGCCATTTATTTTTTTAAATTCCATCTAATTTTAACCTCCTAGACTCTTACCGCTTGAACATTTACAGTTATTGATGAAACTTTTAATCCTGTGTAATTTTCAACGCTATAACGAACTTTTTGAATTATGTTGTTAGCTATAACCGATATTTTAGTTCCATATTCAACCATAACAAATAATTCGATTTGTAATCTATCTGTTTCTATAAGTTTTAGTTTTACACCTTTACTTAAATTTTCTACACGCATAAGTTCCCAAAAACCATCAGTAGCATTTTTAGAAACCATGCCAACAACTCCATAACATTCCATTGTTGATAACCCAACAATCTTAGCTAAGACTTCTTCAGAATAATTTATATTACCATTTTCATTTGAAAATCCAACCATAGCTATTCCTCCTAAATACATTCCTTATTGTATATTCTATATTAGAAAGATGTTTTATTCAAGAAATATATGTGTAATAATCTCAATAATATCTTTTCTTTTATAAAATTAGCTTGCATATATAATACATTCTGTGTTATAATTCAATCTGTCCTATTGAAGATAATTATCTTTAGAATATAAGGAGGTGTTTTCTAGTGGCAAGAAGATGCGAAATTTGTGATAAAGGCGTTGTAGCAGGTGTACAATTCAGCCATTCACATCGTCAATCAAAGAGAACTTGGGCTCCTAACATAAAGAAAATAAAGGCTTTAGTTAATGGAACACCAAAAACTGTTCGTGTATGTACAAGATGCCTTAGATCTGGTAAGGTTCAAAGAGCAATATAGTTCAAATAAAAAATGCAATTATGATATGAATTGCATTTTTTATTTTTTTACCTTTATTTTAGAGTTGTATGTATCACTCTATTATTTTTTTCTAAAAAATTTTATTATACTAGAAAAAAATCTCGGTAACTTGATTGCTATTATTTTCATTAATAACCCTCCTGAAAATTAATATACAAAAATTTTTAGATTACTATATTAATATTCAAGAGTTCTAGAAAACGTTCCTATTTTTTATATTTTATTTAAAAATCACATTATTAATCAATAGAATGCAATATTAATATCTCACCTTTATCATATTCTATATTTATACAAGTATCTAAAAATTCATTACATATTGCCCTTGGGTCTAATAAATTTATATCTTTTCCATTTAGTATATTATATTTAGCTCCTGTAACTTTAAAATTTTTAACGGTATCAGATAATGCATGAAAAGAAATATTTTCACCTCTCTCACCATTTAAAACCATTTTATTTTTAGCTAAATATACTTTATTATTATTGTCTATTATTTCTAAATCTATTCCTTTTTTCTTATATGATAAAAGTAACCCTATATTACCTAATGTATGATCCATCCTAGTACCAGTAGCACCTAATAAATAGATTTTTTCCCCACCTCTTTTTACAGCTTCCATTAGAGCCATTTCTGTATCTGTATAATCTTTTTCTGGTGGGAATTTTAATACTTCTTTTATTACCTTCTTTAATGTATTTAAGCTTTCTTTGCTCATCGAATCAAAATCTCCAATGAGCAAATTAGGAATAATATTATATTTAAGAAGATATTCTCCACCTTTATCAGCGGCTATTATAAAATCAACCTTTTCAGTATATTGATTTATTAGTTTTTCTGATGGTGTATTTCCCCCACTTACAATCATAACTTTCATTTTTATACTTATCTCCTTAAAACTTCTATATTTTCTTCTATATTTCCTCCTTTAAATACTGCTGATCCAGCAACTATTACATTAGCACCAGCTTCTACAACTTCGCTAATATTGCTTAAATCAACACCTCCATCTACTTGTATTAATAATGATGGATTTGAATGTTTACTCATTTCCTTCACTTCTTTAATTTTTTCTAATGAATATGGTATAAATTTTTGTCCTCCAAATCCAGGATTAACAGACATTATTAAAACCATATCTAATTGAGGTATTAAATCTTTTAAAACCATAGTTGGAGTACCTGGATTTAAAGCTATCGCTGCTTTTTTACCTTTTGATTTAATATATTGAATTGTTCTATCTATGTGTCTATCTGCTTCATAGTGAACAGTTATTAAATCAGCTCCAGCTTCTATAAAATTATCTATATATTTTGATGGATTTTCTATCATTAAATGAACATCAAAAACCTTTTCAGTTTTATTTCTTATTGATTTCATGATTGGAAATCCAAATGATATGTTAGGCACAAAAGATCCATCCATAACGTCTATATGAATAAACTCTGCTCCTGCTTTATCTATTCTTTCTACGTCCTCTCCTAACTTTGAAAAATCTGCTGATAATATTGATGGTGCTATTTTTACCATTTATTTTTTTCCCCCTCTATTATTTCTTCTAATGTTTTTATATAAAATTTATATCTATACTTATTAATTTTACCGTCTTCAACGTCTTGCTTTATAGCACATTTAGGTTCTTTATTGTGTAGACATCCTCTGTACTTACAACTTTCATTATGCTCTTCAAATTCTGGAAAACAATACTTAAGATCCTCTTTATTCATAAGCTCTTTTATTTCTAAAGTTGAAAATCCAGGGGTATCAACTATATATCCATTTGAAACTTCTATAAGTTCACTATGTCTTGTAGTATGTTTGCCTCTCCCTATTTTCTCGCTTACGATTCCAGTAAGCATATGCTCTTTATCTGTAAGCTTATTTATCAATGTAGATTTACCTGCTCCAGATGGGCCGCATAGTACTGTTATATTGCCATTAATTTTTTCTTTAAGTATATCTATTCCTAATCCTTCTTTTGCATTTATGTACAAAACTTCATATCCGATATCGTTAATTCTTTTTTTAACATTTTCTCTTTCTTCTTCTGAAACTAAATCTACTTTATTTAAACAAACAATTGCCTCTATATGATTATACTCACATAACACTAAAAATTTATTTAATAAATCAAAATTTATATCAGGACTTTTAATTGCAAATACCACAAATGCTAATGAAATATTAGCTACAGCTGGTCTAAGTAATTCAGAACTTCTTTTTTCTATAGATTCAATAACGCCCTTACCGTTTTCAACCTGTATTACTACATTGTCTCCAACCATTGGTTTAACATCTTTGTGTCTAAACTTTCCTCTGGCTTTACATTCTATTAAATTTTCTTCAACTTTTACATAATAAAATCCAGCTATACCTTTTATTATTTTTCCTTTCATACATTCCTCCCTAATTAAATTTCCTATCTAATATAATAAACAAAATCATATTAAAAATGCAACTTATTTTTTAAATAAAGAAACTATAAAAAACCATCTTAAAAAGTAAATTAAATTGCTTTTTAAGACAGTCTCTTAATTATTCTACCTTTGGTACTGTTGCACTTGGATGCCCAGCAGATACGTCAACATCTCCTCCGTCACCATCAACAGGCGGTGTTGTAGGTGTCTCTGTATCTCCAGGATTTGTAGGTCCTTCATTATTATTGTTATTTCCGTTGTTATTGTTATTTCCGTTATTATTATTGTTGTTTCCATTATTATTATTGTTATTTCCGTTATTGTTATCTCCCGGATTTGGAGTAGGTGCTACAGGTGCTACATACTTTCCTATGGTTATAGTAACTGTAGTCCATTGTTGTACCTTACTACCTTCCATAGTTTGTTCTAAAACTCTTCCATTCTTTGCTTCATCATTTGTGTCTTTTTCTACAATAGAAATCTTTAATTTAGCATTATCTAATCTACTCTTTGCATCATCTAAGCTTAATCCAATAACACTAGGTACAGTTGAAAGTCTAACTTGTGCACCCTTACTTACTACCACACTTATTTTTGTCGTAGTATCTATTTCTGTATTTTTTGAAGGAGTTTGACTTATTATTTGTCCTTTTGGCACATCATCACTATACTCCTCCATAACATTATCTATTTTTAAGTTAAGTGATTGTAATATTTTATTTGCAGTATCAGTATCTTCTTCACGTAAATCAGGCATTTTTACTTTTGATTGTCCAGAACTTACAATTACTCTAATTTTACTTTTTGCCTTTACAGAGCTTCCAGCCTTAGGATCACTTTTTATGATAGTTCCTTCTGGTTCATCACTTTTTTCTGAACCAGCATCAACTAAAGTTAAATCCATTCCTTCAAGCTTAGATTTAGCTTCATCTAAAGTCATTCCAATTATATTAGGTAATTCTACTTCTTTGCCTACTCCTGAAGAAAATAATGTGAATATTCCTACACATAATAATATTAAGAATATTCCTCCTCCAACGCCCAATAAAATCTTTTTAATTTTTTTACCATTAAATTTCTTTTCTTTAAATTCATCCTCGTCATCATAATCATCATAGTCATAATCATAATCGTCATCATCACTTGCTGATACAGCTTTAATTGATGATTGTTTTGCTATTTCTTCTGTGACAGCTGACATTATTATAGTATGTTGGTCATCACAAACTTTATCTATGACAGCATTAGGATTTTCTTTTATCTTTTCAAGGTCTTTTATTACGTCTTGTGCAGTTTGATATCTTTTGTTAGGTTCTTTTTCCATACATTTTAAGATAAGCTTATTTAAACTATCAGGAATTTTAGCATTTATATTTTTAGGTGGTACAACCTGTTCCTGTAAATGCTTTAATGCAATAGTTACTGCTGTATCTGCTTCAAAAGGCAATGTTCCTGTAACCATTTCGTATAAAACTACTCCTAGTGAGTATAAATCTGTTCTATAGTCAATGAATCCACCCTTTGCTTGTTCTGGCGAAAGATAGTGAGCCGATCCCATTATAGTGCTAGTGTTTGTAATAGTTGTAGATGTTGTAGATTTAGCGATTCCAAAGTCAGTAACCTTAATTACTCCATTATCTGCTACTAAAATATTTTGTGGCTTTACATCTCTATGAATTATTTTATTTCTATGAGCACAATCTAAAGCTTTTGCTACTTGAATTGCTGCAACTATTGCTGACTCATAATTCATTTTACCTGTCTTTTGAATAATTTCTTTTAAGGTCTTTCCATCAACTAATTCCATAACAATATAATTTATATCATCTTGTGTACCCACATCTAATATATTTACTATATTGCTATCATTTAATTTAGCAATTGCTGTTGCTTCTCCCTTAAACTTTTCAACGATCTCTTCATTATCACAAAATTCTTTTTTAAGAATTTTAACTGCTACAAATCTATTTAATTTATTACATCTTGCTTTAAAAACTTCAGACATGCCACCTTCGCCTATTTTTTGAAGCAATTCATATCTATTCCCTAGTATCACACCATTCATACTACATATCTCCTCCAAACAACAATACAGTTATGTTATCTCTTCCACCTTTTTCTTTAGCTGAACTCACTAATTTGTTAGCTGCACTTATATAATCATTTTCGTCCTTAATTATATTTAATATCTCATAATTTGTTAACTCATTTGTTAATCCATCTGAACATAATAAATATTTATCATATTTATTATGTTCTAATGTAAAAACATCAACTTTTACATTTTCGCTAGTTCCTAATGCCCTTGTTATTATATTTTTCTTAGGATGATTCAATGCATCTTTTTCCGTTATGCTACCACAATCAATCAACTCTTGTACTAGCGAATGATCTTTTGTTATTTTAACAATTTCACTATTATTTATAGCTAAACATGAACTATCACCAACATTTGCAATGTGAATAAAATTTTTAGTTATTAAACAAGCTGTTACAGTAGTTCCCATTCCATTTAAGCTTTCATTACTTTTAGAATATTTAAAAACTACCTTGTTAGATTTTTTAATAGCATCTTCTATTAAAGTATCCTTTTCTGCGGAATTAAAATTTTCTTCTACATATTTTACAATATGTTCAGCAGCCATTTTGCTTGCTACTTCACCAGCATTATGTCCACCCATTCCATCTGTAACAACATATAGTTTAAACTCATCTTTTTCTAAATAAATTGCAAAATCTTCATTTAAAACTCTTCTTAATCCTACATCACTAACTAATCCAACCACTTTATTCCCCCCTTGTTTCTTGGGTCTTTATATAACTTCTCCTAAGTTGTCCACAAGCTGCATTAATATCGCTTCCCATTTCACGTCTAACAGTTACTTCTATTCCTAAATTACTTAATATGTTTGCAAAATCTTGTATTGTTTCTTTAGATGATCTCTTAAATGTACGTTCTTTTATTTCATTTACAGGTATTAAATTAACGTGACAAAGCATTCCCTTTAACAATTTACCTAAAGCTTTTGCATCTTCTTTAGAATCATTAACATCTTTAACTAAAGAATACTCAAAAGTTATTCTTCTTTTAGTCTTGTTTATAAAATACTTACACGCATTTAAAATTTCATCAATACTATATTTATTAGCTATTGGCATAATCTCTTTTCTTTTTTCATCGCTAAATGCATGTAATGAAATAGCTAGAGTTATGCTAAGTTCTTTATTTGCAAGTTCATATATCTTAGGTACAATCCCACAAGTAGATAATGTTATATGTCTTTGGCCTATATTTAGTCCATACTCTGCGGAAACTATGTCTAAAAATTTCATTACATTTTCATAGTTGTCTAATGGTTCACCACTTCCCATTAAGACAACATTTGAAATTCTCTCACCTATGTGATTTTGAACCACTAATATTTGAGCTAATATTTCACCTGTAGTTAAATTTCTAATTCTACCATCTATTGTTGAAGCACAAAATTTACATCCCATCCTACAACCTACTTGAGTAGATATACATATAGAATTCCCATGCTTATATCTCATTAAGACACTCTCTATTAAATTTCCATCAGAAAACTTAAATAAAAACTTTTCTGTTCCATCAAGTTCTGATTTATATATTTCCTCAATTTCTGGTAATGCTATTTCAAAATTTTCTTCAAGCTTTTTAATTAAAGATTTAGGCATATTTCTCATATCACTAAAATTTCTAATATTTTTGTATATCCAAGACATAATCTGCTTAGCTCTAAAAGAACTTTCATTGTTTTCTTTCATCCATAATGTTAGTTCTTCTAGAGTATAATCTAATATGTTTTTCATTTATTCACCTACTATTATTGCTTTTCTAGTTTTGCAACAAAGAATCCATCCATTTTTGCATTTGGAAGTATTGTTAATGTACCATTCTTATTGTAAATTAAGTTATCTTCTTTTCCTATGAATATAGTTTTTAATTTACAATCCTTATGAGTATTTAAGAACCATTCAATGTTTTCTTCATTTTCTTCTTTATTAAGTGTGCAAGTTGAATATATCATAACTCCACCATTTTTTAAGTATTCCCATGCATTATTCATTATTTCTCTTTGAACAGGAATTATTTCTCTTAAATTTTCTCTTGTCTTATTCCATTTTATTTCTGGTTTCTTTCTTATTATACCTAAACCTGAACATGGAACATCTATAAGTACTCTATCAGCATATGAAACTAAATCTGCATTTAATTTTGTTGCATCTCCTACTTCAATTTTAACATTATTTAAATCAAGTCTTTCACAGTTCTCTTTTATTAAACCAAGCTTAGATTCATGTACATCAAAGGCTCTAACTTCACCTGTGTTTTGTAACAATTCAGCTATATGAGTTGTTTTTCCTCCTGGAGCACTACATAAATCTAACACTTTCATATCATTTTCTAATTCAAGTAAAGGTGCAACTAACATAGCACTTTCATCTTGAACAGTAATTTCGCCTTCTTTGAATAATGGATTTTCTTGTATTGAACTTCCACCTTTTATTAATATAGCTTCTGGACATATAAATCCTTCTTCAACACAATATCCCATTTCTTCTAATTTTTCAAATACTTCATCATACTCGCATTTAGTATCATTAACTCTAACAGTTGTTTGTGGAATTTGATTTAAACCAACCATTATTTTTTTAGCAAGATCTTCTCCATATTGTTTAATTAGAAGTCTTATCATCCATGGCTCAAAAGAAAACTTATATGCATACTCATTAATTTTATTTCCATTAATTGTTATATCATCTGGATCTTTTGAGAAGTTTCTAAGGATACCATTCACAAGTTTGCCTGCTTCTGGAGATATTTTTTTTGCTTCATCAACAGCTTCGTTGCATGCTGCATATGTTGGTACCTTATCCAAGAATGTCATTTGATATATAGCTACTCTTAAAATATTTAATACTTCATGATCCATAAGTTTTATATCTCTTACAAAATTAGATATTATAAGATCCAATGTTTTCTTTCTTCTTAAAACACCATAAACTATTTCTGTTAATAATGCTCTATCTCTTTCTTCTAAGTTTGCTTCGTTTAGTTCATTTGAAAGAATAATATTTGAATATGCTCCTTCATCAATAACTCTTTTTAATATTTTTACTGCTAAATTTCTACAATTCATACGCTACCTCTTTTTTTCCTAATTTCTATCGCTTATCGCAATAAGTCTAATTAATTGTGATATTGCCATTAATGCTGCTGCTACATAAGTCATTGCTGCTGCATCTAAAACCTTTGCTGCGCCTTTTACTTCATCACCATATAAAATATTTCTTGATTTTAATATATTTAATGCTCTGCTTGAAGCATTAAATTCAACTGGTAATGTTATTAATTGGAATATTACCGCCGCAGAAAATAGTATTATTCCTAAGGTTACTAAACTTTTTACTCCCATTAGTATTCCTGCAAAAAATAAGATCCATGAAAAATTAGAACTGATATTTACAGCAGGAACTATTGAATTTCTTATTATTAAAGGTCTGTACGCTTCTTTATGCTGTATTGCATGACCTACTTCATGGGCTGCAATACCAGCTGCTGCTATTGTCTGACCTCTATATACTTCTGGAGATAATCTTAAAACTCTATTTGATGGGTCGTAATGATCTCCTAATTTTGTATTTACCAGTTCAATTCTTATATCATAAAGTCCAGCTTCATCTAACATCATTCTTGCAACTTGCTCTCCAGTATATCCATTCATAGCACTTACTTTACTAAACTTACTATAAGCTGAATTAACTTTTGTTTGTGCCCAAAAAGCTATTATTATTGCAGGAACTAATATAATCATTGTTGGATCAAAATAAAACATAAGCTTTCCTCCTATTCTCTAAATTATACCTTTTTATATGTTATTCACCTAATATTATATCCTTATCTATGCTATGACCATTTATATACTGTTCTATAGTAAGTGGTTTTCCATTAGGGAATTGTACCTTTTCAATTATTAATACATTTTTGCCACATGCAACCTTAACGCCATCTTTGTTGACTTCTATTATTGTGCCTGGCTTATTAGAAACTCCCTTATATAAAACTTTTGTTTTATATAATTTCATTCTTTCACCTTTATATTCAGTGTAAGCAATAGGCCAAGGATTTAATCCTCTAACAAGATTGTGAATATCATAAGCATCATCATTCCAATTTATATGTGCTAATTCTTTATCAAGCATTTTAGCATAGAAAGTTTCTCCTTCTTGCTTTGTATGCTTTATGCTTCCATCACATAATCCTTCTATTGTTTTTAATAAAAGTTCTCCACCACTTATCATTAAAATATCATGTAATTCTCCAGTTGTCATATCTTCATGAATTTCAACTTCTTCTTTTAATAACATGTCACCTGTATCTAAACCTACATCCATCAACATAGTAGTGTTTCCTGATTTTTTTTCGCCTTTTATTATAACCCAATTTAATGGTGCTGCCCCTCTATACATAGGCAATAATGATGCATGTAAATTTATGCAACCATATTTAGGTATATCTAATACTTCTTTAGTTAATATTTGACCAAATGCCACTACTATAATAAAATCAGGATTTATGTCTTTTAGTTTTCCAATAAGTTCTTTATCATCTTTTAACTTTATTGGCTGATATACAGGTATATCATGCTTTAAAGCCTCTTCTTTAACAGCAGAATATGCAAGCTTTTTTCCTCGTCCCTTTGGCTTATCAGGTTGAGTAAGAACCGCCTTAACTTCATGTTCTTCTATTAATTTTTTTAAAGATGTAACTGCAAATTCTGGTGTTCCCATAAATACTATTTTCATTTATTAAGGCCTCCTATTTTTTATTAGTTCTGTCGATAAATAGAGTTCCATTTAAGTGATCATATTCATGTAAAATAGCTCTTGCTAAAAGTTCTTCAGCTTCTATTTCAAACTCTTCCCATTTTTCATTTAAACCTCTGGCTTTAACATAATTAGGTCTCATAACAGGTTCTGTTTTACCAGGTAAACTTAAGCAACCTTCTTCATCAACTTGATTTCCATTAGTATCTAATATCTCAGGATTTATAAATACTAAGGGACCATCTCCAATATCTACAATAAATAACCTCTTTAATATTCCAACTTGTGGTGCTGCAAGACCTACTCCATCTGCATCATACATTGTTTCAAGCATATCTTTAATTAGTGTTACTAATCTTTCATCTATTTTTTCAACTTCTCTACATTTTTTTCTTAAAACAGAATCTCCATATTTTCTTATATTTCTTAATGCCATATAAAATTCCCCCTATGTCATATTATTAGGATTTATATCAAAACTAATCCTTATTTCATTATATACACTCTTATTTAATAGATAAAGTGTATCTTTTACTTTTTTATTAAATTCATCACTTAAATTGCCTTTTATTATTATCTGCCAGCGATATTTATCCTTTAATTTGGTAATTATGCAAGGTACTGGACCTAACAACGTAAGTTCAGTTCCTATTATTAACTTTTCCAATTCTTTCTGTAAATTATACATAAAATTTTTCAATTTTTCCTCAAATTTAGAAGTTCCATTAATAACCAATATCTTTGTGAATGGTGGATTATCCATAAGACTTCTAAATCTAATTTCTTCATCAAAAAAAGACTTATAATCAGCATTTTTAGCATGTATTAAGCTGTAATGGCTAGGAGTATATGTTTGAACTATTGCTAATCCATCCTTTTCTCCTCTACCTGCTCTACCTGCCACTTGAGTTATGATTTGGAAAGTTCTTTCTCCACACCTGTAATCTGGAATATTTATAGAAATATCAGCTGCTAATACTCCAACTAGCGTTACATTTGGAAAATCCAAACCTTTAGCAATCATTTGAGTACCAATTAAAATATCTCCTTCTCCATTTTTAAATGAATTATATATAGATTCATGTGAATTTTTATGTCTAGTAGTATCAACATCCATTCTTAGTACTCTAGCTTTAGGAAAATATTTTTTCACTTCAGTTTCTACTCTTTCTGTACCAGCACCAAAATACTTCACATATTTACTTTTACATTTTGGACATGTTTTTTGTTCTCTTTCTGCTCTTCCACAATAGTGACATATTAAATAACCATTTTTATGATAAGTCATTGATACATCACATTCTGGACATTTAAAAACATATCCACAGCTTCTGCAAGAAATAAAAGTTGACATTCCTCTTCTATTTAGAAATAAAATAGTTTGATTTTTGTTTTTAAGATTCTTATCAATTTCATTATAAAGAGTCCTGCTAAATAAAGATAAATTATTACATTTTAATTCTTCTCGCATATCTATTATATCAAATCTTGGCATATCTTTTTTATTCACTCTTTTATTCATCTCTATAAGCTTATATTCCCCCTTCAAAGCTTTATAATAGCTTTGAATACTTGGAGTAGCAGAACCTAATATAAGCTTACAACATTGCATTTCAGTAATAAATTCTGCAACTTCAATAGTATTATACTTAGGATTTTGTTCTGATTTATAAGTGGTTTCATGCTCTTCATCTATTATAATTAATCCTAGATTCTGCATTGGTAAAAAAAGAGCACTTCTGGCCCCTATAACTAATTTAGATTTACCTTCTTTTATTCTAAACCATTCGTCAAATCTTTCTCCATCAGAAAGTCTACTATGAAAAAGAGAAATATTACTTCCAAATCTTCCTTTAAATCTTTCAATCATTTGAGGCGTTAATGCAATTTCTGGTACTAATATTATACATCCCTTATCTTGCTTTAACATATCAGCTACTAAGTGCATATAAACTTCCGTTTTTCCTGACCCAGTTACTCCCTTTATGAGATATTTTTTTTCATTTCCATTTACAATAGTATCAAAAGCTTCTTGTTGTTCTAATGTTAATGTTTTAGAAGCGTATTCAGAATAACTTTTAATATTATATCTAAAAACTACTTGCTCTTCACATTTTAAAATTCCTGCTTCTATTAATTTATTTAAAGAATAACTTGAAAATCCATTTTCTTTTGTTATTTCACCTTTAGTAAATGAACCCTCATTTTGTGATATAAATTCATATAATTTTATATAATTGTCTTTTTTAAATTTCTCATCGTCCAATTGTTTAGCTGTATATATCACACGTCTTTTTTTATTTTTTAAACCTTTCATAATGCCAACAGGTATTAAAAGTCTTATTCCATCTATATACTTACAAAGATATTTGCTTCTCAAAAAATTAATAAGATCAATATCTGATTTTGTTAAAATAGCATAGTCTTCACACACATCTACAATACATTTAATCTTATATTTAAATTCCAACTCTTCTGTTAAAATTCTAAATATAAAACCATCAACATTTCTATTTCCTTTTCCAAAAGGAACTTTAACTCTATATCCAACACCAACTTTATCCATGAATTCATCTGGTATTTTATATGTAAATGGTCTATCTACTTCATTTGCATCACTATTTATAATTATTTCAGCATAAATGCTCATATAAATTCACCCTTTTTAAGATGCATTATTAACATATACTTGTATAATAAGAAGAAAGCGCATTTAGCGCTTTCCAATAATATCAAATAATTTGCTAGCAATCTCATTTTTGCTTGTTTTATCTATTGGGATTTCTTCATCTTTATTAGATAAAATAATTACTCTATTATCTTCAGAAGCAAAACCAGTATCTTCACTTGTTATGTCATTTGCAACTATATAATCTAAATTTTTATTCATAAGCTTTCTTTTAGCATTTTCTTTTAAATTTTGACTTTCAGCAGCAAATCCAACTAAAATTTGATTTTTCTTTTTGCTTCCTAGCTCCATAAGAATATCATTATCTCTAGTAAAAGCTAATTCTAAATCGCCCTCACCTTTTTTTATCTTTTGATTACTGTATTCTTTTGCTTTATAATCAGCTACAGCAGCTGATTTTATAACTACATCAGAATTATCAAAATACTTATTTACTTCTTCTTTCATTTCGCTGTTAGTAGAAACTCTAATAAAATTAATATTAGCTGGTACTTCTAATGAAGTTGGACCAGAAATCAATGTAACATTAGCGCCTCTATCTCTAGCTTCTTTAGCTATTGCATATCCCATTTTTCCTGTTGATCTATTAGTTATATATCTTACTGGATCTATTGGTGATATTGTAGGACCTGCTGTAACTAAAATATTTTTATTAGCTAAATCTTTTTTTGTAAATTGTGATATCACTCTATCTACAATTACTTTTGGGTCTTCAAGTTTTCCTTTTCCTATGTCCCCACAAGCAAGTCTACCTGATGCTGGTTCTATAAATTCATATCCTAAACTCTTAAGTTTTTCTATATTTCCTTGAACTATTGGATTTTTATACATATGAGTATTCATTGCTGGTGCAAAAATTACTTTTGCTTTAGTTGCCATAATAGTTGTTGATAGCATATCATCTGCTATTCCATTTGCAACTTTACCAATTATATTAGCTGTTGCTGGTGCTACTAAAAAAACATCTGCTTTTTCAGCTAAACTTATATGTTGAATTTCCCATGCTTTTGGTTCAGAAAACATATCATATATAACCATATTTTGGCTAAGTGATTGAAATGACAGTGGTGTAACAAATTCAGTTGCTGATTTTGTCATTATAACTCTAACTTCAATATCTTGTTTTCTAAGTAAGCTTACTACTTCTAAAGCCTTATAAACAGCTATGCCTCCGCTTACTCCTAATACCACACACTTTTTCATAATACCCAAATCCCTTTATATTATTCTTCGTATTTTACAATGTCTTCATTTACTTCATTAATTGCAATTGTTAATGGTTTATGAGAATCTACTTTAATTAAAGGCTCTGCACCTTCGATTATTTCTCTAGCTCTTTTTGATGTTAAAATTACTAAAGAATATCTGTCCCCCACCTTTGTTAATAAGTCTACTATTGATGGATTAATCATAGAGTTGTTCATGTATTAAGTCCTCCTTTGAATCTAATATACTATGTTTTAACCTGTCTACCCTGCATTTTTCTGCTAATATTATTGCTTCTAATTTTTCTACTGCAACGTTAACTTCATCATTAACTACTGCATAATTGTATTTAGAAACAAAATTTATTTCTTTATATGCAGATTTGAATCTCTTCATAAGAGATTCTGGGGTTTCACTTCCCCTTTTTATAATTCTTTGTTTTAATTCTTCCATAGAAGGTGGTAATATAAATATAAATACTCCTTCTTCTGTATTTTCTTTTACTTTTAATGCACCTTGTATATCTATTTCTAAAATAACATCTCTACCACTATCTAACATTTTATCTACATTTGATTTAGGCGTTCCATAATAGTTTCCATATACTTCTGCATGTTCTAAAAAGTCATTTTTTTCTATTCTTGTTATAAAATCGTCTTTAGATAAAAAATGATAATTAACACCATCTACTTCACCATTTCTTGGTGATCTAGTTGTTGCTGAAACTGATAATAACAAATTATCATTTTTTTCAAGTAATTCTTTGCATATCGTACCTTTTCCTGCACCTGAAGGTCCCGATATTACAATTAGCAGTCCTCTCTTTTGATCATTCATTATTCATCGACCTCGTCAACAACTTCGTCTTTAGTAGATAATCTATGAGCAACTGTTTCAGGTTGTACTGCTGACAATATAACATGATCACTATCTGTTATTATTACAGCTCTTGTTCTTCTTCCGTATGTAGCATCTATTAACATACCTCTATCTCTCGCTTCTTGAATTATCCTTTTTATTGGTGCTGATTCAGGACTTACAATAGCAACTAATCTATTAGCAGAAACTATATTACCAAAACCTATGTTTATTAATTTTATTCCCATTTTTTTCCTCCTATTATTCTATATTTTGTACTTGCTCTCTTATCTTTTCTATAGTATTTTTTATATCTATAACTTTATTTGTCATACAAATATCTACTGATTTAGATCCAATAGTATTAGCTTCTCTATTCATTTCTTGAATTATAAAATCTAATTTTCTTCCTATTGGTTCTTCTAATCCTAACGTTTGTCTAACTTGATTTAAATGACTTTTAAGTCTTACAATCTCTTCATCAACCGCTGCTTTATCAGATAAAATTGCAATTTCTTGAGCAATTCTTGATTCATCTAAATCTACATTACTTAATAATTCAGATAATCTCTCTTCGAGTCTTTGTTTATAATTTTTAGGAATTTCATCTGCTAATTTTTCTATTTCTATCACAAATTTTTCTATTGTATCTATTTTCATCAAAATATCATTTTTTAACTTTTCACCTTCTCTTATTCTCATATCATTCATTAAATCAATAGAATTTTCTATCAAAGGCAATAGTTCTTTTAATATTTCTTCTAAATTTTCTTCCTTTTCAATTAAAGTTAACACGTCAGGCAATCTTGATATCTTAGTAGTTGTTATATCATCTACCAAATCCAATTCTTCTTGTATTAACTTTAAACAATCATAGTATTTTTTAGCCAGCTTAACATCAACTGTTGGCTCTATATTTTCTTTTGAATAGCTCTTATAGTTTATAAAAACGTCCACTTTACCTCTATTTAGTTTACTATTAATTAGTCCTCTAATCTTTTCTTCTAGAGATAGCATAGTTTTAGGCATTCTAATATTAATATCTAAGTATCTATGATTTACGCTCTTCATTTCAACTGAAAAAACCATGCCACTATTTTTATCACTTTGAGCACGCCCAAAACTTGTCATGCTTTTAACCATTTTAGTACACCTCCTTCATTTATAAGAAGTAATTCTTTAATTATAATAATTAATTTGCTATCTTAAGTCAACTCTTTGTTCATATTTTATTCACATTTAATTTTATTCATAAGTAACTATCTCATAAATATAGTTACTCTTCATTGTGTAGTTATTTTTTTGCTAAGTTCATTATTTAAGTTAAAAATATAAAATCATTAACTAAATACCACACTGTTCTTCCTTTAACCTATATATTACACTTATTACAATGACATAGTTTTCTAAATATAAACTTCAAATTTCACTCTTCAATTATTTATAAATAAAATATGCATCTAATATTCAATACTAAACATTAGATGCATACTTTTTATTATTCCGTTAAAACTTTAACCCATAGTTGAAAGTTCGCTTTATTTTTTAAATAAAAATTCTATATTATAATACTATTAATTTCACTAAGAAGATAAATGCCAATATTATCATAACCCAAGAAACTTTTTTCTTATCTTCTTTTTTAGAGAAAAGATTATACAACACATTTATAAATACATAAGATAGTATACCAAATGTTAGTCCATCTCCAATACTATAAGTAAGAGGCATTAAAGCAATTGTCACAAATGCTGGAAGCCCTTCTGTAATTTCATTGAAATCTATATTTTTAGCTGCTCCAAGCATTAAATATCCAACATATATTAAAGCTGGTGCTGTAGCACATGATGGTATTGCAATAAAAATTGGTGAAAAGAACATTGCTATTAAGAATAAGATACCTGTTGTAATAGCAGTCCATCCTGTTCTTCCTCCTGCCGCAACTCCTGTTGAACTTTCTACATAAGTTGTTACTGTTGAAGTTCCAAGACATGCTCCTATGGTTGTCCCAACGGCGTCTGCAAGTAGTGCTTTTCCTACATTAGGAACTTTTCCTTCCTCATCAAGCATTCCAGCTCTTGAACTAACACCTACTAATGTTCCTACTGTATCAAAGAAATCTACAAACAAGAATGTACATACTACTATTATAAATAATCCTATATTATCTGGATGAAATGCATATCCTAAGTCTACCTTACCTGCAATAGGAGCAAGACTTTCAAATTTAAAAATCCCATTTGGTAAATATATACCTAATTCAGCTGCCACTGATGGATTTTTTAAAGCATATCCCCAAGCTAATAAAGTACTTACTAAAATCCCAACTAAAATCGAACCTTTTATTTTCTTTTTATCTAATACGGCAATAATTATTAATCCAACACAAGTAATTGTAACTGTAGGAATTGTAAAATCCCCCAGTCCTAATAGTGTTGCATCATTGTCTATAACTATTCCACTTCCTACAAAACCAATAAATGCAATAAACAATCCAATCCCAGCAGTAACTGCATATTTCATATTCTCTGGAATTGCATTTACAACAGCTTCACGAATTTTAAATAATGACATTAAAATAAATATAATACCCTCTACAAATACTGCCGTCAATGCCACTTCCCATGATATTCCTTTTCCTAATACAACTGAAAATGCAAAATATGCATTTAACCCCATTCCAGATGCTAACGCAAAAGGTAGATTTGCAAATACCCCCATAAATATCGTTGCAAATGCTGCCGATAAACAAGTTGCTGTTACAAGCGCTCCACTTGGCATTCCTGTTGCATTTAACATATTAGGATTTACAGCAATTATGTAAGCCATTGTTAAGAAAGTAGTTACCCCAGCTACTATCTCTTTTTTAAAATCAACTTTTTCATTAGAAAATATTTCAAATATTTTTCCAGACTTCTTTTCTTGTTGCATTTTTATTCCTCCTAAATTATTCAAATAAAAAAAGCCACTATAGTTTTATTTGATAACTCATAGCGACTTAATTATTAATAAGAAATTAATATAGTCTTACTCATAGTCAGATTATTTACGGCAATCTGGTAGATACTTGCGAACCCTATTATCACAATTATATGAGTTATCCCTTTTACGAATATTATTATACTTTTTAATCCGAACGTTGTCAATATTAAAAAGCTAAATTTCTTATTTTTTTCTTATTTTTCCGAACGATTTATTTTATTTGTTTTTATTTATTCAGTTTTTTATATTTCATATGTACCTTTTTCAAATATTTCTCTTATTTTCATTAAATTATCATTATGATTTACAGCTACTAATAATTTTATTCTAGCCTTCTGTCCAGATAATACGTCTCCAAATATAACTCCATATTCTCTAAGATTTTTTCCTCCACCTAAATATCCATAGGATTCAAATACTCTTCCCTCAAAGCACCTTGATACCATTACAACTGGAATTTCTTTTTTAATAGCTCTCTTAATTCCATCTACCATTAAAGGAGGTACATTTCCTCTTCCTAAAGCTTCAATTACTACTCCTTTATATCCATTAGCAATAACAAAGTCTATAAACTTTGAATCCATACCAGAAACACATTTAATTAAAGCTACATCTTTTTCTGCACTATTTATTTTAACGTGTGTAGATTTAGAATTTTCTCTATAAAATATAACTCTATTATTATCAACTATTCCTATTGGCCCAAAATTGGGTGTACTAAAAGCATTTAATGCCATTGAATTTCTTTTAGTTACTTCTTTTGCACTATGTAATTCACTATTAAAACATACTAAAACGCCTCTATTTTTAGCACTATCAGAAATAACTGTACATATTGATGTAGCTAAGTTAAAAGGTCCATCATATCCTAATTCATCACTACTCCTCATGGCTCCCGTAACAACCACTGGTTTATCAGTATTTAAAGTTAAATCTAAAAAATATGCTGTTTCTTCCAAAGTGTCAGTTCCATGAGTTATTACTACACCGCTTATATCATCTCTGTCTAATAATTTTTGAACCAAATTTGACAATTCAAGCATTAATTCAGAAGTCATATGTGGAGATGGTAAATTAGAAAATGTATGACTTTCAATTTCAGCAAAGCCCTGAATTCCTGTTACCATTTGCATTATTTCTTCTCCACTTAGACTAGGAACCGCTGCTTTTATTTTTTCATCTACCTTCATAGATATAGTTCCACCATTAAATATTATTGCTATTTTTTTCATCCATTGTTCCTCCATATAAACATAGTTACTTTATAATATATAATTATTTTTTATTTTTATCATAAAAATACTCTTGGAATTCCAAGAGCATTTAAATTGTTTTGTTAATATTTAAATATTCTACATTTCCATTAAAACTTTCTTAGTTAATTAAAATATATCCTGAGTTTCTTCATTATTGCAACTTATCAACCTTCCACTATTCAATCTTGAAATCATTCTAGATTCTGTTATAGGATACATAGTTGCTACATATATATATTGACCCTCTTCATCATACTCTAAAGCTAAAAGAATATTACTATCAATCTTTTTTACTAATTCTAATGCCCCACTATTACTTCTTAAAGGATCTATTCCTATATAATCTGGACACCTAATTATTTCTTCCATAATTTTTATTATATGATTTTTAACTGTTTTAGTAAATTGTTTTCCATGCTTTTTTATTATATGATTTATTACTCTAGAAGATATATAAACAGATGATGGAAAGTCATATTCTATAAGTTCTTCAATTAAAGATATATTTAAATTGCCAACCTTCTTATAGATTCTATACATTTTTTTCATGATATCCCTCATTTTATATTCTTTATTTTATTATATAATATTAGGATAACTCCTTCTATGAATTTTAAAATATTAATATAAAAGTTTATTAATATGTATTAAAAAGGAGTTCAAAGATACTTTTCTTTAAACTCCTTTTTAATTATTAATCCCTTAAAGTTAAAGAATTATACAAATCAAACCGCCATTACCTTCATTAATAATTTTTTGAAGTGTCTTTTGAATTTTAACTTGTACATCTTCTGGCATTTTATATAATTTGTTTTGAAGCCCTTCTTTAACTAGCACTTCTAAAGACTTTCCGAACATGTTGCTTTGCCATAGTTGTGCTGGATCTGTTTCAAATTGTTCTAACAATCCCTTTACAAGTTCTTCTGATTCCTTTTCTGAACCCATTATCGGACTAATTTCTGTCTTTATGTCACACTTTATAAAGTGTAAGCTTGGAGCACTTGCTTTTAATTTAACACCAAATTTACTTCCTTGTTTTACAATCTCCGGTTCTTCAAATTTCATTTCTGATAGTTGAGGTGCTACCAATCCATAACCAGATTCTTTGACATCTTCTAATGCATCTTTCACCTTATCATATTCTAATTTTGCATGAGTTAACTCCTTTATTATACTTAAAAGATCACTTTCTGAATTTACTTCTAAATCACATATTTCACTAAGTATCTTGTAAAATATACCATCTTTAGGTTTCATAAGTATGTTTGCTGTTCCATTTCCTAAATCAACTTCTTTAATAGATGTTGTTCCCATAAATTCTTTTTCTTCAAAACTATTTAATATATGTTTAACATCTCTAACTTTTGAAATTTCGTTACTCATAGTTAAAATTACATCAAAGAAGTTCTTTTTCAACCAATGATTACAATCTAATTTTTCCAACCATTCTGGCATATTTATATTGACTTCTTTTACCGGAAATTCTCTAAGTACATACTCAAATAAATCTTCTATATCTTCTTCTCCCATATTGTATATATCCATCACTTTTACTGCCACATTATATTTTGCTTCTAATTCATTTTTTAATGCTTTTGTTTCTTGAGAATTTGGTTTATTAGTATTAAGTACAACCACAAATGGTTTATTTATTGATTGAAGCTCATATATAACCCTTTCTTCTGCCTCCATATAATCTTCTCTTGGTATTCCTGTAATACTTCCATCTGTTGTAATTACAAGACCTATGGTTGAATGATCACTGATAACCTTTCTAGTGCCTATTTCTGCTGCATCTTCAAAAGGAATTTCATACTCATACCATGGTGTATGTACCATCTTACTTTCTTCACCTTCTAAATATCCCAATGCACTTTTTACAATGTATCCTACGCAATCTACCATCCTAACTTTAAATTTTGTTTCATCTCCTAAAGTTATTTCTACCGCCTCATTTGGCACGAATTTAGGTTCTGTTGTATGAATACTTTTACCTGAACCACTTTGTGGTAACTCATCTTTCGCTCTTTCTTTCTTATAAGTATTATCAATCTTTGGTATTACCATAAGGTCCATAAATTTTTTAATAAAAGTTGATTTACCAGTTCTTACTGGTCCCACTACTCCTACATATATGTCCCCTTGGGTTCTTTCAGCTATATCTTTGTATATGTTAAAACTGTCCACATTATTCCCTCCTTATTCTTTTTACCAATATATATATATTCTTAAAAAACTAAAAATATACAGATTAAATAAAATTTTAAATAGAAAAGTCCTAAAAAGACTTTATTAACACAGTTATATGGTTAAAAAATTCTTTTTAGGACTAATATTAAAATATTTCACTTTTCTTTTCACGAAGCATGAGTTCTTCAATCCCTGATTTAGGATCTTTTTTCTCAAATAAAACTTTATAAAGAATGTCAGTTATAGGCATAGACACGCCTATTTTTTCTTTTAGTTCATAAAAAGCCTTACAAGCTTTTACACCCTCAACTACCATTCCTATTTCTTCAATTGCTTTATCTACGTCCATACCACTTCCAATTAATAAGCCTGCTTTTCTATTTCTAGAATGATTGGAAGTACATGTTACTATTAAATCTCCCATTCCAGTCAAGCCATAGAAAGTTTCTTCTCTTCCACCAAGAGCTGAACCTATTCTAGAAATTTCTTTCATTCCTCTGGTCATCAATGCAGCTTTAGTGTTGTCTCCATAACCTAAACCATCTAAAATTCCAGCGGCTAGTGCAATTATGTTTTTAACAGCACCACCAACTTCTACACCTACCAAATCTTCATTTGTATAAACTCTAAAGAAAGAAGTCATAAATAAATTTTGAACTTCACTAGCTGAATTCATATTTTCCGAAGAAACTACAAGTGTTGTTGGAAGTTTTAATACTACTTCCTCTGCATGACTAGGTCCAGATAAAACAACAATTGGATTATTTAACTCTTCCTTAATTACAGCAGACAATCTTTTGTCAGTATGTTCTTCAATTCCTTTGGCAATTGAAATTATAATCGTTTCTTCTTTTATTTTGTTTTTTAACTGTTTGCAAATACTGCGTATTGTATGAGATGGTATTGCTAGAATAATATATTGAGCATTTTCAGTTGCTTTTTCTAAATTATCAAATGCTTTAATATTACTAGGAATTTCTAACTTTTTTATATATTTGTCATTTCTTCTATTAATATTTATATCATCAACAACTTTTTTATCTCTATTGTATATACTTACAGTATTCCCCTTTTCCGCAAGCAGTATAGCTAAAGCTGTTCCAAAACTTCCTCCACCTATAAAACTTACTTTATTCATTACTATTCCTTCCTTTGTCTATACTCGATTTGTATACCAGTACCTTTAAAATCAAAACTATTTCTTAATTGATTTTCTAAATATCTTTCATAAGAAAAATGTGAAGCACTAGCATCGTTAACGAAAAATACAAACTTAGGTGGTTTAGTAGCAACTTGAGTTGCATAATATATCTTCATTCTCTTAAGACTAACTATTGGTGGTTCTTTCATTAATATTGCCTGACTTATTACATCATTTAATATTCCTGTAGATACTCTCTTATTGTAATTGTTATAACATTTTTTAGCTAATTCTAAAATTTTATGAGTTCTTTGTCCTGTTAATGCTGAAATAAATAAATATTCAGCATATGGCATAAATTTCAAATTACTTTGTAAGTCTTTTTTAAACTTCTCCATAGTTTTATCATCTTTTTCAACAAGATCCCATTTATTTACTAGAACCATTATAGCTTTATTTAACTCATGAGCATAACCTATTATTTTTTCATCTTGTTCTGTTACACCATCTTGAGCATCTATCATAAGTATACACACATCTGCTTTTTCTATTGATGCATATGTTCTTATAACACTATATCTCTCTATTTCTTCTTTAACTTTACTTTTTCTTCTAAGTCCAGCTGTATCAATTAAAATAAATTTCCCTTGTTCTGTTTCTAAATAACTATCTATAGCGTCTCTAGTTGTTCCGGCAATATCAGAAACAATAAGTCTCTCTTCACCTAATAATTTATTTATTAATGATGATTTTCCTACATTAGGCTTTCCAACCATAGCTATTCTGATGTATTCATCATCTTCAGCATCAGCATCAAATCTATCAAAATGTTCTACTACTCTATCAAGCATATCACCAAGACCTAATGCTTGTGATGCTGATATTGTTATTGGATCACCAATTCCTAAGTTGTAAAATTCCCAACTGTTTTCTTCATATTTTAAAGAATCAATTTTATTTACTACTAATACTACTGGCTTTTTGCTTTTTCTTAACATATTAGCAACTTCTTGATCGGCAGCAGTTAATCCTTCTTTACCATCAACTATAAATACTATTACATCAGCAGTTTCTATAGCGATATTTGCTTGCCTTCTCATTTGTTTCATTATTATATCGTCATTTGTAGGTTCTATACCACCAGTATCTATCATAGTGAAATTATAATTTAGCCACTCTGCCTCAGCATAAACTCTATCTCTCGTTACTCCTGGTGTATCTTGTACTATGGAAATTCTCTTCCCTGCTAATTTATTAAACAATGTTGATTTACCAACATTCGGTCTTCCTACTATTGCAACTATCGGTTTTCCCATTAAAATTCCTCCTTATATTCATTTAATATACTAATTAAATCTTCTCCTGTGTAATCTGTTACTATAACTTTTACATCTAAAGCTTCTTCAATATCTCTAATTTTTAAATCATCCAACATGATTTGTTCACTGGAATCAGCTAATTCATATCCTTTTCTAAACATACAATCAGCCATTAATAAATACTTGGTATTTATCTTTCCTTTTAGTTGATTTATTATATCAGTTCCAGTTAAAAGACCTGTTATAGTTATTGTTTCTCCAAAGTAATTGTTTATTACTTTGTATACATCTAATTTTATATTAGGGTTCTTTTGCACAATCTTGTTTCTAGCTTTCATAATTTCATCATAAGCTAATACTCCCGTTGCAATTGAAAAACTCCCTTTAGAATCCTCATTTAAATCATTTAATGTTCCATCTATAATATCCTTGAAATATCTTACAACACCGACTCCATCTTCCAACTGTTCATATCCTTTATAAAAATCCTTTTTAGGAACTTCCTTGCCAGAAACTATATAAAATTCATCTGATAATCTTACAAAAGGTTCATTTACGTCTTTCATAAATTTATTTTGAAGCTCTTTAACCATCTCTATTTCTTTTCCAGATTGTTCTTTAGTAAATGTCTTTACATGTTCAAGCTTTTCTCTGAATTTAGTTATTCCTATTGGGACAACAGCCACACTAGCTACAAATGGATAAAATTCATATAAATCTTCTATAGTTCTCTTTAATTCATTTCCATTATTTATACTTGGTATACACACTATTTGAGCATTTATTGTAATTCCCGCATCCGTTAATCTTTTTAATCTCTCTAGTATGTTTCCTGCAAATCTATTTTTCAACATTTTAACCCTAAGTTCTGGGTTTGTTGTATGTACTGATACATTAATTGGACTTATGTGATATTTTATTATTCTATCAATATCTTCTTCCTTCATATTAGTTAATGTAACAAAATTCCCTTGAAGAAAAGATAATCTAGAATCATCATCTTTAAAGTATAAAGTTTCTCTCATTCCAGTTGGTAATTGATCTATAAAACAAAAAATACATTTATTACTGCATCGTTTTGCTTTATCCATTATTCCACCACCAAATTCAAGACCTATATCTTCTCCATATTCTTTTTCTATTTCTATTTCCCAAATTTCGCCGTTTGTTTTTTCTATTTCTAAAACTATTTCCTCATCTGCTGATAAGAATTTATAATCCATAATATCGCCGATTACAGTTTGATTAATAGATACTAAACTATCATTTACTTCTATTCCTACTTCTTCAGCAATACTACTTTGTTCTACTTTTGTTATAATATTCTTCATTTTTTCACTCCTAATTATAACATCCTATATTCATTTATAGTACGTTTAATTATATAATAACTGACTAGTTATTGCAAACACTATATTTTAAACCAATTTTATTTGTTTTATTCTATAGATAAACTTTTAATTCAAACTATGTTTGATTAATATGTATTTTAGAATATAATCTAAATTTATTATTAATAAAGGCTAGGAAAAATTTCATTTCCTAGCCTCAACTTTTTTATTCATTTAAATCAACATAAGTTCCATGTTTCGAAAAAATAGTCCATTCACATATATTAGTAACATGATCCGCTATTCTCTCAAGATACTTTATTACAAATAATAATTGAGTACCTTGGTTAATTAAATCTTCATTCTTTTTAATTTCATCTATGCAAACACCAAACAATCTTTTATATAAATCATCTATTGCATCATCCATTTTACATACCTTATATGCAAAATCAACATCATCTTTTATATAAGTATCTATTGACAGATTAATCATTTCTCTAACCTTTACTTCCATATCCCATAACTCACTGATATTTTCTTTAAATACCACCTGATTTAATCTTTTAGTTATTTTGCATATATCAACTGCATGATCTGCCATTCTTTCTAAATCCGTTACTATTTTAGAAGCTGTAAAAACTCTCCTTAAATCTGTAGCAAGAGGTTGCTCCATAGCAATAAACTTTATACAATCTTCTTCTATTATTTTTTGTAAATCATCTACTTTATCATCATACTTTATAACTTTATCTGCCATATCTGAGTCATGATTTTTTAAAGAAATCATACTATCATGTATTTGCTTTTCTACTAAACTTGTCATTTTTAATAATTGCCTATTAATTTCTTTAATTCTTGTATCTTGAGATTCTCTTGTCATTAATTCTCACCCTTTCATTTAGCCGAATCTACCAGTTATATAATCTTCTGTTCTTTTATCCCTAGGATTGTAGAATATATCTTCCGTTTTTCCAAATTCTATAACTTCTCCGCTTAAAAAGAAAGCTGTTTTATCCGCTATTCTTCCTGCTTGTTGCATATTATGAGTTACTATAACTACTGTATAATCTTTTTTTAGTTGCTCTATTAACTCTTCTGTTTTATTCGTTGAAATTGGATCTAATGCAGATGTTGGTTCATCCATTAAAATAACTTCTGGAGACACTGCTAAAGTTCTTGCAATGCATAATCTTTGTTGTTGTCCTCCTGAAAGTCCCATTGCACTTTTTTTTAGTCTATCCTTTGTTTCCTCCCAAAGCGCTGCACCTTTTAAACTATTTTCAACAATTTCATCTAATATTTTTTTATCTTTAGTTCCATGAATTCTCGGACCATATGCTATATTATCATAAATAGACATAGGAAATGGATTAGGTCTTTGAAATACCATGCCAACTCTTTTTCTTAAATATATTTCGTCATAATCTTTATATATATCTTTATCTTCAAATAAAACCTCTCCGGTTATTCTAACTATTTCAATCAAGTCATTCATTCTATTTAAGGTTCTTAAAAAAGTTGATTTACCACACCCCGATGGTCCTATTAATGCTGTAACTTCATTTTTATTTATATTCATATTTATATCTTTTAACGCTTGATTTTCAGCATAATATAAATTTAAATTCTTAGTTTTTATAATACTCATTTTTATATTCCTCTACTTTCCACCATAAGATTTCATTAATCTATTTCCTATTAGCCTTGCTAAAATATTAAATAAAAGAACTGCTATAATCAGCACCGCTGCTGTCCCATTAGCAATTTGAGCTGCATCTACCACTATTCCTTCAGAATTTAATTTCCAAATGTGAACCGCCAAAGTTTCTGCTGGTCTAAAAAGAGAAAATGCCGATTTGTTTCCAACTAAACTTATTTGATTAAAATTTAAAGCGCCTGAACTTAATCCTGCTGTATACAAGAAAGCGGCTGCTTCTCCAAAAATTCTACCTGCTGATAATATTATTCCAGTTAAAATTTCACTCATGGCTGTTGGTACCGTAAGTTTTGCTATTGTTTGCCACTTACTTGCACCAAGACCTAAAGAAGCTTCCTTTACCTTCTTACTAGCTGCTTTTATTGCATTTTCTGAAATTCTAGTCATAGATGGTATATTTAATATACTCACTGATATAGCTCCAGCAAGTATTGAATATCCCCAACCTGCCATATTAACAAATACTAATAAGCCAAACATACCTATAACTATAGATGGTAATGAGGAAATTGTTTCAAGACACATTCTTATTATATTTAAAAACTTTCCTTCTTTTGCATACTCAGCTAAGTATATTCCAGCACCTATTCCTATTGGCACTGTTATTATTAATGAAACAATAAGCATATAAAATGAATTAAATAATTGTGGTCCTATTCCTCCGCCAGCTCCTGTTAATTTAGGTTTTCCAAACAAGAAAGAAGGTTTTATCATATTCCCACCTCTATATAATATATAAAGAATAAACGCACCTAACAAACCTACTATAAATATACTTATTATATAAAATACTACGGTAGCCATTTTATCAACTCTTTTAGCATTCATTATACTGCACTCCTTTTTTCTATCTTTCTAACCATTAGTATAAAAATAAATGAAATAACAAGTAATATTAATGCTAATGTCCATAATGCGTCATTCCACATTGTTCCGCCCACTGTATTAGCCATATCCATTGTTATAATACTAGTTAAAGTAGACATTGAAGAAAGAAGTCCATCTGGTAATTTAACCGTATTACCAATTACCATTTGCACTGCAAGTGCTTCTCCAAAGGCTCTTGCTATGCCTAATACTACACCAGTTAAAATTCCTGTTTTTGCTCCTGGTACTATTACTCTGCTTATTGTTTGCCACCTTGTAGCTCCCAGTCCATAAGAAGCTTCTATATGATCATTTGGTATATTCTTTATTGCATCTATAGCTAACGTTGCAATTGTAGGTAAAATCATCAATGCTAAGACTAATATTCCTGATAAAAGTGAGAATCCCATTCCTCCAACATTATTCTTTATAAATGGTACTAATACAGATATTCCAACCCAGCCATAAACAACTGATGGTATTCCAACCAATATTTCTAATGATGGCTTTATTACCTTGTTACCAAATTTACTAGAAATAACATTAGTAAAAATAGCTAGTGCAATAGCAATAGGAGAACTTAAAATTACCGCTCCTATTGACACACATGTAGAGCCTAAGATGAATGCTAAAGCTCCAAAGGAAGGCTGTTCTTGATTTGGTTTCCAATTATTTTTAAATAAAAATTCAGTTATGCTATATCCATTTTGGGTAAATGATTTAATTCCTTTTGAAGCTATAAATAATAATATCAAGCCCGTAATCACTATTATTAGTATTCCACATAGAGTTGCAAAGCCTTGACCCAAATATTCATTTTTAAGCCTTTCCTTAAAACTTCTCTTTTTCATCTTCTAATCATCCTTTAATTATTATTTTTCTTTTATTTCAGCTCCTGAAATAAATCCTAAATTTTCTATACTTTCTTTATTGTCTTCACTTGTTATAAAGTTTATAAATTCTTTACTTAATCCTTCTGCTTCACCTTTTGTATACATATGACCCCATGACCAGAAATCATAGCTTCCATTCTTTATATTCTCATTTTGTGCTGATACGCCATCAATGCTAGTAACTTGCAATAATTCTTTAGCTTCAGCTGTATTCATATAAGAAAGAGCTAAATAGCTTATTGCGCCATCATTTTGTTTCATCGCAGTAAGAACTGCACCATTTGAGTCTTGCACTGCTCCTAATGAATCATTTTCTAATGACTTATCTCCATCTAATATTTTATTTTCAAATGTACCTCTTGTTCCAGATCCTGATTTTCTATGAATTAAGAATATTTCTTTGTCTATACCTCCAACTTCTTTCCAATTTGTTATCTTTCCAGAAAATATACCTTTTAATTGTTCTTTACTTAAATCTGTAACTCCTAATGATTTATTTACAACAACGCCAAAGCCTTGAGCTATAACTTTATGATCTACTAATTCTTTAGCTTGTGTTTCGTCTAATTTTTCCTCTGCAAATATATCTGAATTTCCAATATCAACAGTTCCTTCTAGTACTTGAGTAAGACCTGTTCCTGAGCCACCTGCTTGTGCACTTATTTCTGCCTCAGAATTTATTTCATTAAATTTTTCAATTGATTGTTCCATTAACGGTAATAATGCTGATGATCCACTCACTGTTATTGATCCGCCTGCATCACTTGCATTGTCTCCAGATCCACAGCCTACCATACTTCCTCCAATCATAGTTATTAATAATGCACTGACTATAAGTTTTAAAGTATTTTTTTTCATATAAAATTCCTCCACCAACTTTTTTATACATTAATTAAATCTTGCATACTTATAATATAACCCGTAAGTTAAGCTATTATTAGATTAAAGTTAATTTATATTAGGACTACGTTAAATGAATTTAACAATAGAAAATATTTCAGCATTTCCTATAACTAACTTTACGCAAAATAAAATAAGCTGAAAATTTTAATTTTCAGCTTATTTTAACAATTGGCTATATTTTAGATTCGCGTAATATGTAAAGTGGCATATATCAACACAATGCTAAAGCATATCCTTATAATTATATATATTTTATTCTTACTTTAAATGTGCTACCTTCACCTAATATACTTTTAACATTTATATCTCCATTAAATGTTTTAACTATATGTTTTACAATGGCTAGTCCTAAGCCTGTTCCACCTTTTTTTCGTGATTTATCTACTCTATAAAATCTTTCAAATATTCTTGGCAGGTCTTCTTTAGGGATACCAATCCCATTATCACTAACTTCTAAATAATAATATCCTCGTTTACTATAACTTACTACTTTAACTTTTGATCCATTTTCAGAATATTTTATAGCATTTTCAACTAAATTTAATGTTAGCTGATAAAATTTGTCCTTATCTCCTAGTATAAGCTCTTGGTTATCATCATAAAATTCTAAATTGATATCTTTGTTATTAGCAAGTTTTCTTACCATATTAATAACATCTTCTATTATAATTTTAGGCAAAAACTCATCATTTGGAGTTGATATATTACTCTCAATACTAGAAAGCACTAAAATATCATTTATCAATCTAGATAGCCTTTCTGATTCTTTATCTATTATATTTAAAAATTTTTCTCTAGTTTCATTATCTTCTACATATCTTAATGTTTCTGCAAAACCCTTAATAGATGTTAATGGTGTTTTTAGCTCATGAGATACATTTGCAACAAATTGAGTTCTCATAAGTTCAAGTTTTTTTATGTCAGTTATATCTTGTATAGTTATTACTTTACCTATCATTTCTATTCCATTTATTATATTTGATTTTTTTATCTTTAGATCTCGCTCTATTGGATGAAGTATTTTTATTTCTTTATCTATTTCGTAATCTTCTTCTAGAAAAGTATTTATATCATAATCAGAAATATATTCAATTATAGATTCACCTAAAATATTTTTCTTTATACCAAATATTCTTTCTGCATAAGGATTAATAGATATTACAACATTATTATTATCTACTGCAATAACACCACTTTCCATACTTCTTAAAATAGATTCTATTCTAGTTTGTTTATCAAATATCTCGTTCATTTTCATTTGAAGCTGATCTGCCATATTATTAAAACTTTTTCCTAGATTCCCAAGTTCATCTTTGCTATTTATTTTAGCTCTTATTCTATAATCTCCATTAGCCATTTTATGGGTTACTGACTCTAAATCTTTAATAGGTTCAATAATCATTTTTATTAATTTTAAACATAATGATATAGAAAAAAACATTACAACAGTTATTATACCTATACAATACTTTATATTTTTATTTTGGAACGTCTTTACCATATTAACTGGAACTGAACTTACTATTATTAAATTATCATTTAATTTTGTAGAATAATATATTAAATTCAGATTATAATCCTCACTATATTTAGTTGAAGATCCTTCTCCACTTTCTATAGCTTGTTTAAATTCTGTATGATTTTTGTAATTGCTTTCTAATTCATTTTCCGTATCATATAATATATTACCCATCCCATCAAGTAACGTTAATCTAACTGATACATTGTTTATTTTTATTTCCATAAAATCTTGCTTATTTATATTATTTAATGATTGTAAATTATCTAACTGACCAATAAGCAAATTGAAATTTCTAAGTTCATTTTTAGTATCTCTAATTTGTTGAAAATTACTTAACAATACAAAAAAAGAGGTTACTATTATAAGAGCAAAGAAAACTGTCATCATTGATGATATTAATATTTTCTTTTTCATTATTTATCAATTGGGTTAAACCTATAACCTACTCCTCTAATCGTTTCTATAAATTTAGGATTTTTATCGTCTTCTTCTATCTTCTTTCTCAGATATCTTATATGTACATCAACAGTTCTAGTTTCCCCTATGTATTCATAGCCCCATATTTTATCTAACAAGGTTTCTCTTTGAAGAATTTTCCCTTTGTTTTTTATTAATATTTTTAAGAGATCAAATTCCTTTAAAGTTAACTCAATTTTTTGCTTGTTAATAAACACCTCATGTCTATCAAAGTCTATTTTAAGACCTTGGGACTCATATGAATTTTCTTCAATATCTGCACCTGGATAAATTCTTCTAAGAACAGCTTTAACTCGTGCCAACAATTCTCTTACCGAAAATGGTTTAGTTATATAGTCATCTGCACCTAATTCTAAACCTAATATTTTATCAATTTCCTCTCCTTTTGCTGTCAACATTATTATAGATATATTTTGAGTTTCTTTATCTTTTTTTACTTCTTTACAAACATCAAAACCATCTAATCCTGGCAACATTAAATCCAATAATATCAATTTAGGTTTTTCAGCCTTTGCTATTTTAAGCGCATCTATACCATTATTGGAAGAAAGTACTTCGTACCCAGCATTGATCAAATTGAACTTTAATAATTCTATTATGTGTTCCTCATCATCTACTATCAATATTTTTTCATCAGACATAACTATTCTCCTTACTCTAAAATTATAAAAGTAAACATTCTACCATAATTCCCATTTGATTTTCTATATGAATATAATTTAATTTTTTCACTACAATACGTGCATAATTCTAAAGTATTTATACTATCTTCTTTAACTCCTGAATTGCTCAAATCATTTAATATACATTCTTCTAAATTCAAGTTATTTTTATTAAATAAATCCGATTCTTTAATTTCTTCCTTTTTCTTTAAAAACTTTTCTTTTAGTTCTTCTGATACCTCATAACAACAGCTTCTTATATGAGGTCCTATATAAGCTTTAATATTTTTAGGATTACACTTAAACTCATTCTTCATCTTCTCTATTGTTTTTAAAGTAATAGAATTAAATGTTCCTCTCCAACCACTATGAATCGCTGCGCATACCTTTTTAACCTCGTCTACTAATATAACGGGAACACAATCCGCTGTAAAAACTCCAATAATAACATTTTTATTGTCTGTTATTATTGCATCTCCTTCTTTATTTATAATATCATTGTTATTATAAATAAATATGTTATCACTATGTACTTGTTTTAAATATACTACTTCATTAACATTAAATTTACATTTCAGTGATTCTAATTGCTTAATTCCTTCATCGGTATTCCTATTAAAACTTCTATTAAGTTCTGCATTTGAAAACACTATTTTAGCAACATTATCTAAATTTATTGTCATAAAATCTTCTACATTTTCTATAGCTTTTAAGTCTAATTTTTTCAGAATTATCCCCCCAAAATTTATACCTTAATTTTATCATTTATAAGTTTTATGTTAATTATATTAACTCATTTTTAACGTTCATATAACATATATATAACATAATATTATACATATTAATATATAAAAAGGATTTGAATGTTAAATCTAACATATTCAAAACCCTTCTTAAAATAACTATTTAAATTTTAATTAACTACGAGATTTTTAATTTCTTCTAAGAAAGTATTTATATCCTTAAACTGTCTATAGACAGATGCAAATCTAACATATGATATTTCATCAACTTGTTTAAGTTTATCCATAACCATTTCACCTATATCTTTAGATGCAATCTCAGTAACCATTCTATTAGAAATTGATTTTTCTATTTCATAGGCTATATCTTCTATTTGCTTTCTTGAAACAGGTCTTTTTTGACAAGCAATAATAAGACCATTAATAATTTTTTCTTTATTAAAATTTTCCCTAGTTAAATCTTTTTTTACAACTAAAACAGGAAAGTCCTCTATTTTCTCATAAGTAGTATATCTCTTATTACAATTTAAGCATTCCCTTCGTCTTCTAATTGTAGTATTATCATCCGTTGCTCTGGAATCAACAACTTTGCTTTCTTCAAAATTACAAAATGGACATTTCACTTTAATCACCTCTTTTACTTTAGTAAAAAGTATTTATAGATTCATTATATATAGTTTTTGTTCTGATTACTACCCATTATCAGAATCATACTCTGTTATATTATTTGATTTAACTAATATAACATCAACTCCAACTTTTACTATATCATTCCACTTAATCTCTATTTCATCATCTTTTAAAAACCATGACTTCATGGTTGTACTTGGTAAAATTAATGAGGTTATTTTATTTTCATCACAATCAACTTTAAAATCTTTTATAAAACCAAGTTTACGGCCTGTAGATATATCTATTATTTCCATAGATCTCATCGCATTAAGTGAATACATTTCTGCTTCCATAGTTATCCCCCTACCTATAAAAATTAATATCTTTATTCATCAACAACAACTCGTAATATTTTTATTCTATAACGCTAAATACACGTTTCAATGCTAATGAATCATAAATTTATAACTTTCAAATGCATAATTGTACATTTACTTTACTTTGAATACAAAACAAACTGCAAATGAAACTAAAAACTTTATTTATTTTATATATTTATATGTATGATAACTTTACTTAATTCCTGATATAATAAAAACTGATATTTATTAAATATCAGTTTTTATTATATCATATGGATTAAATTTAAACATGCTTTCTCATATGCTTTAAAGCTGTTTTTTCTAGTCTAGATACTTGTGCTTGAGAAATTCCAATTTCATCTGCAACTTCCATTTGCGTTCTTCCCCTAAAAAATCTCAAATTTAAAATTAATTTTTCTCTATCTGTTAGCTTTTTCATAGCTTCTTTTATGGATATATTTTCAAGCCAACTTTCATCTGTGTTTTTTGAATCGCTTATTTGATCCATAACAAATATTGCATCTCCACCATCATGGTAGATTGGTTCAAATAAAGATACCGGATCTTGTATTGCATCTAACGCAAATACAACTTCTTCTCTTGGTAGTTCTAGTTCTTTTGCAATTTGAGATATTGTCGGCTCTTTATTATTGTCTTTTATAAATTTATCTCTTACTATTAATGCCTTGTATGCAATATCTCTTAATGATCTACTAACTCTTATAGAATTATTGTCTCTTAAATATCTTCTAATTTCCCCTATTATCATAGGTACTGCATAGGTTGAAAACTTAACATTTTGTGATAAATCAAAATTATCTATTGATTTCATCAAACCAATACATCCTACTTGAAATAAATCATCAACGTTTTCTCCTCTATTATTAAATCTTTGAATAACACTAAGTACTAATCTTAGGTTGCCTTTTATAAAGGTTTCTCTAGCACTTAAATCTCCTTTTTTTAATGCTAAAAGAAGTTGTTTTTTTTCTTTTTCTTTAAGCATTGGAAGTTTAGAAGTATTTACTCCACATATTTCCACTTTATTAATAATCATAAGTACCAACCCTTTCGGAAGTAATAATCTGCTGCATTAAAGATTATCTCCGATAGATAATACTTTTATACTAAAGACAAGCTAAATCATTTTACTTATTTCTTTTTTTAGCCTTCCAATTATTTTTTTCTCCAATCTTGAAATATAAGATTGAGATATTCCAAGCATATCAGCAACTTCCTTTTGAGTTTTTTCTCTTGTTCCATTTAGTCCAAATCTAAGCCTCACAATTTCTTTTTCTCTATCATTTAAAATTCTAAGTGCCATTAGCAATAGTTGCTTATCCACTTCATCTTCAATTAAATTATATACTTCATCATTTTCAGTACCTAAAATATCTGATAACAATAGTTCATTTCCATCCCAGTCTATATTTAAAGGTTCGTAAAATGAAATTTCTGCTTTTATTTTACTATTTCTCCTTAAATACATTAGAATTTCATTTTCTATGCACCTGGATGCATATGTTGCTAATTTAATCTTTTTTTCTGGATTAAAAGTATTTACTGCCTTTATTAATCCAATAGTACCTACTGAGATTAAATCTTCAACATGAACACCTGTATTTTCAAACTTTCTTGCTATATAAACAACTAGTCTTAAATTTCTTTCTATTAAAGTACTTCTTATACTTTCATCTCCATGCATAAGATTATTGACTAATGTTTCTTCTTCATCTTTTGATAATGGTGGTGGAAGTGCATCGCTACCACCTACATAATATAGTTTTCTTCTAAATAATTTAAATCTAGATAATAATTTATTTAAAAATAAAATCACTCTTCTCATAATACACCCCTTTTATATTACTCCTCTTGATAACAATGCATTAAAATCATTTTCCTTACTTAATTTTTCATTGCACGGACATATGATAGCATCTACTTCATTATAAAATTTTTCACCTTTTATTTTTATTGCCTCTACCTTTATTCCCTTTAAATTACCTCCATATCCAATTGCACTATAAGGTATGTAGTAGACATCCTTACTATTAAAATTAATTGTACCTATAAGATCCTTTTCTATTAAAATACATGGAAGATTGCTAACAGGCTCTCTTAGTTCATTGCCAGTATCTAAAAATCCTTTTATATCATACATAGTGTCAGATACCTCAAACTGTATACTAAACTTAAAATTATTTACCATTAATTTGTTTTTAACATATTCTATTAATCTATTACAAAACATATATATTATCATTCCACCTAATAACAAATACTTCATTGAGTATTTACTTATTTCAAAACTTTCTCCTAATAAATATTCATTCTGATTTAGTGAAAATAAAAAACATAATCCACTTAATGTAAATGTTAATAATAAAAATATTCCCATTGCTTTAATTATGTTAATAAAACCTTTTTTACCATAACTTATCCTAATCATTATATATAAGATTATTATTCTACAAGGAAACGAAGTTAAAACATTCAATTTAGGAAATAATAATACAATCGTATACAATGCGCCTATAAATCCTGAACATATTAATAGAATATCTTTAACTTTATACTTTAGTATTTTCATTGTTAGTATCATAAGAAATAAATTAATTATAAAATTTTCTAAAATTAAAATATCTATATATACCTCCATACGAATCCCCCTATTGAGTTTTATTATAGACTTATATTAATTAAAAATTTGTCACAATAGCATACGATTTTACCATTTTTAGAACATAACTTTTTACATATATTTACATTTATTTTTTAATAATTAATAATACTTTTATATTTAATCAATTGCTATCTTTAATTGTATAACATGGATAAGTTACTTTATAAAAAGTAATAACATGTATTAAAACAATAAAATTTGCATAAAGAAAAAAGCATACAAGATTAATTAATCTCGCATGCTTTTCTTATATATAAATTCATAAAATACTAAGTATTAATGCTTTTTAGTTCTTCTTAAGAAAACAGGTATATCTAATAGATCATCATCATCAAAATTATTTTCTGGTTTAGGTTGTTCCACTGTTGCTGCAACTTCTGGTGTATGAGCCTTAGCTTGTGGTACCTCTTCCTTTTGAGTTTGAGTAACCTTATTTATCACTTCTGAAGGAGCAATATTATTGTTAGGAACTTCAAATCCTGTAGCTATAACAGTAATTCTAATCTCTTCATTAAGTGTTTCATCAATTACCGCACCAACAATTATATTAGCATCAGGATCTACTGCTTCACGTACAACATCAGCTGCATCATAAACTTCTAATGCACCTAAATCAACTCCACCTGTGAAGTTTATTATAACATCTGTCGCACCTTCAATTGATGTTTCTAATAATGGAGATGAAATTGCTTGATGAACTGCATCTTGAGTTCTATTATCTCCACTTCCGAAACCAACACCCATATGAGCTAATCCTTTATTAAGCATAACTGCCTTTATATCTGCAAAATCTGCATTAATTACACCAGTAATGGTGATTAGGTCAGAAATTGCTTGTACACCTTGTCTTAACACATCATCAGCTAATTTAAATGAATCTAATAATGTAGTCTTCTTATCTGCCATTCTAAGTAGTCTTTCATTTGGAATAATCACCAATGTATCTACTTTTTGTTTTAATGTTTCTATGCCCATTTCCGCATGTCTCATTCTTCTCTTACCTTCAAATGGGAAAGGTTTTGTAACTACACCTACCGTTAATATTTCCATAGACTTAGCTATTTCTGCAACTATTGGAGCAGCGCCTGTTCCAGTTCCGCCACCCATTCCTGCAGTTATAAACACCATATTAGCACCCTTTATTGCAGCCGAAATTTCTTCTTTGCTTTCTTCTGCTGCTTTTTTACCTATTTCAGGGTTAGCTCCAGCACCTAAGCCTTTTGTTAACTTTTCTCCAATTTGAATTTTGTGATCTGCATGTGAAAGCATTAACGCTTGCTTATCTGTATTAATTGCTATAAATTCTACATTTTTTAAACCTTCAACTATCATTCGATTTACAGCATTACTACCGCCACCTCCGCAGCCTATTACTTTTATATTAGTTAATTCTTGAATATCCCCATCAAAATCTAACAAAATAACTCCTCCTTTAGAAAATTCCCTCTAAAAAATCTCTGACTTTCTTTAAAACACTCTTACTTGCTTTGTTTTCTAATTTTTCTTCTTCATTTTTACTTATAACAATATCATTAACCTGTTGTGAACTTTTATACTCATATGAAATTAAATCTAAATTATCATAAACTTCCTTGACTACAGCTAAAGATGTTATATTCTCCGGATTTTTTATCCCTAAATCATCTTTTGTTATAACTGTAGCTGGAATTTTCAAAATATCATTAACGAAATTGCTTATATTCTCAAAATAATTTAATCCACTACCATATAGAATTATACTACAAATTCTATCATAATGACCAGTGTTTTTTAACTCCCTATTAATATAATTTAGTATTTCTTCAATTCTAGCATTAATAACTTCATAGAATAATGATTTTGATATCTTTAATGCCCCAACTTCTATTTCGTCCGCTATTTTATTATCTTTATACAAAGTTTCATAATTACTAGAATAAATTATTTTTATATTCTCAGCTTCCGAAAACGAAAGTTCTCCACAAATTGCCAAATCTTTAGAAATATTACTTCCACCTAAAGGTATACTACCAATATATTTAGGAATTCCATTACTAAATATAGCCATATCTATATTGCCTGCACCTATATCTACTAAAACTTTATCTCCTACATCATCCTCAGTTAAAAATATCTGTTTACCACACAATATATTTAACTTTATATTAGATAGCTTATAATTAGTGCCTTTAAAAATCTCATAATATTTAGTAATTTCATCTTTTAACCCTATTATTAAAGTTAAATTTACATCTAATTTATTACCTCGCCAATTTAATATATCCCTATGTAAAACTTTTCCATCCAAGATATAAAAATTAATCAAAGTATCAATTAGAATTTCATTGTCACTAATAGAAGTAGCGTTTCTAGCCTTTTTTAATGCTTCTTTTATATCTTCTTTTCTAGCGATCCCCTCTATTAATGAAATAGAAACAGTGACTTCAGTTATTCTAATATTTCTTGTTGATATCCCTGCTGAAATATTTTTTATCTTCCTACCAGTTTTATCTTCTAAATCTTTTAAAAGAGTTTTTAAAACAGCTCGACACTTGTCAGCATCTTTAATTATTCCTTTTTCAATTCCTTTGGACTTACAGTACTTAACACCAAGTATTTGCATATCCTCTTCATCTTTTTTTACTGCAAGAGAAGCTGATAGCTTCTTACTTCCAAAGTCTACTGATGCAATTATTTCTTCTTGCATTATTTTATTTCTTACCTCCTTGCAGAAAAGTATACTATGTTCCTATATATTCAACATAACAATTAAAATTCCTTTTTATTACTTTATTAATTTTAATTATTATTTGATTTCCATTTTATATACTCTTCTTTAACTATTATATTTTCATTAACCAATCTTTTCAAATCCATATCAATAGTTTGCATTCCATACTTAGACCCCATTTGAATAAAACTATTGATTTGTTCGTAATTTCCCTCTCTTATTAAGTTCTTTATGCTAGTAGTACATGTCATAATTTCTAGTGCTGCTGTTCTTCCAACCCCTGTAGCATTAGGTAATAAAATTTGTGATACAACACCTCTTAACAGCGAAGAAAGTTGTACTTTAATTTCATTTTGTTCTTTATTATCAAAAGAGTTAATTATTCTATAAATACTATTAGCAGCTCCCATTGTATGAAGTGTTGAAAATACCAAGTGGCCTGTCTGAGCTGCTCTTAATGCCACTTCTATTGCCTCAGTATCTCTCATTTCTCCAATTAATATAACATCTGGATCTTGTCTTAGTGCAGCTCTTAGTCCCATAACATAACTTTTAGTATCTTGACCAACTTCTCTTTGATTTATTATTGATTTATTATTATCATATATATACTCAATAGGATCTTCTAGTGTAATTATATGTTTCTCTTTTGTATTATTAATTTCATTTATCATCGCCGCAAGTGTTGTACTTTTACCTGATCCTGTAGGACCTGTTACTAATACTAATCCATCATTCAGTTTTGTCAAATCCTTTAGTGTTTGTATATTTGTTATATCACTAATTTTAGGTATACGTTGCTTTATTACTCTTAAACAAATAGAATAATTACCCTTACACTTATATGCATTAACTCTAAAATTCCCCATACCTTCAGGTTTATACTTAAAATCAATATCCCCTTCTTCTAAAAATTCTTCAAATCTTTCCGGTGCTAGTTCTCTAATATATTGAGATACTGTTTCATGATTGATTACTAAGTTACTAGCACTTTTTAAATTACCATCTATTCTAATCATTGGAGGTAACCCAGAAGAAATATGAATATCAGAAACATTATTTAAATCAATACTTTTTATCAATTTGTCGATATTTGACATACTCACTCCCCCATTAAATATTAAAATATATTTTTAAAAAATAAAACTTTTTTGATTTATTCTAAAAAATAATCTTCTTACAATAAGATTATCATATTTTTCAATATAATTAATAGTTTTTTATATTAAAATAAGGTGTGCTTTTTAGCTACACCTTATTTTCACCTTAAATTTTACCAAATAATTCTTTTTTTAGTTTTTTTAAAGCTTTTTTTTCTATTCTAGATACATAAGAACGAGAAATTCCTAATGATCCTGCTATCTCCCTTTGAGTTTTTCTATTTCCATCTATCAATCCATATCTCATTATAAGTATTGTACTTTCTCTTTTAGTTAAAGAATCTTTAATTTTTTTGTATAGATCTTTAATCTGTAGGTTACTCTCTACTTTTTCTAAAACAGAATCACTATCACTACTTAATATATCGATAAGACAAATTTCATTTCCTTCTTTATCTACTCCAATAGGATCTTGCAGATATACTTCACTTTTTTGTTTTTTATTATTTCTAAACAACATTAAGATTTCATTTTCTATGCACCTAGAGGCATAAGTAGCAAGCCTAGTACCCTTACCAGAATCAAACGAATCAATTGCTTTAATTAATCCAACAGTTCCAATAGAGATTAATTCATCTACATCTTTATTAGGAAAAGAATATTTTTTCACTATATGTGCTACCAGTCTTAAGTTTCTTTCAATTAAAACACCCTTGGCTGTCTTATCTCCATCTTTAAGTCTTTTTAAGTATTCTTCCTCTTCACTTTCATTAAGCGGGTTGGGAAATGTATTTCCACTACTTATATATCCTGTTAAAAATAGCGAATTACATATCAATTCTATGAAACCATTTAATACAAACACCTTTTTCCTCCATAACAGTGCTTGATACTATAATATGTTTGGAAATCAAAAAAGTTGCTTATTCATTTCTATTTTATTATATTTATTTATTATTTAATGTTTTAACTATATCTTTAAATATAGGAGCAGCTGTATCTCCGCCACCAAGTTCAACATTAGTCTCTAAATTTTGTAATTCTATATTTGGTATAAACACTACCATAGTATATGTTTTGTTATTAAATTTAAAATACCCTGAGAACCATCCATGTGTATTTCCATCACTTGCTGTAGCTGAACCTGTTTTTCCGCCTATATCTAGATCCGCTATATACGCTTTTATTCCTGTACCTCTTACTACAACCTCTTTCATTGCATCTTTAACAAGTCTTGATGTTATTTCACTATAAATTTTTTTCTCATCACTTTTAAATTCTTTTACTACATTGTCATTTTTATCTAAAATACTCTCTACAATATATGGCTTTACATATACTCCATTATTCACCACAGTATTTATAGCTCCTAACATTTGAACTGGTGAAACATTCATACATTGACCTATTGATATATTATTCATGCCTGCATCTTCTTTAGGTTGTATTCCACGGGTTTCATTTTTATTTTCTCCTTCTAAGTTTAAAACTCTATTATATAAACCTTGTTCTTTAGAATATTCCATTAACTTATCATATCCTACTAAAGAACCAATTTTAGCAAATATATCATTGCAAGATTTTACCAATGAATTTTTTACAGTTAATTTTCCATGATTTTCCCTACATATATTTCCATTACAATTGAATGTATCATTTACGTTTACTAAACCCATTTCTAAAGCAGAAGCCAATGTTATTATTTTATATATTGATCCCGGTTCATATCCTATTTCTTGGATACCCAAATTTATATTAGCTTCACTTTCATCTTTTTGCACTAAAGTCCTTATCTTTCCAGTATCACTTTCTATAATACTTACTCCAACATTTTTTAAATACTTATACTCTTCTTTTTCAAGTATATTTCTTATTTTATCTTCCATATCTTTATCAATAGTTAACTTTAGATTATTGTTATCATCACTTATATTAACTGTTTCTTTGGCATATACAGACTTATTATCTAAATAAAAATTTTTTTTAGGCAAATCATTATTTTTTAAATACCCTTGAAGATTTTCTTGCAAAGATCCCTCAACTTGGCTTTCATCTAATACATTTGCTAAGAAACTACTAACACTCCAAGCTTTTTTTGTATCTACTTCATCAAAGATATACGTGTAAATTCCTTTTATATTTTTAAGTTTATTTATTTTATTATAAGTTTCTTCTGAAATATTATAATAATTTTTTCCTTGTGCCTTCATTATTTCTGAATAATTAAAATCAGGGTTTTCAGATTTCATTATAAAATTTAAAGCCATTAAGTCCTCTAATGTTTCCTCATAATTATTCAAACTAAAAGGCTTAATATCAATAACTAAAACATATTTTTTATTATATTTCATCAAATCTTTCCCATTAGTATCTAAAATCATATATTTTATATTACTTATATTCTCCATTTGATGATTCTGATAAGATACCTGTACTTTTTCTGATGGATGTACTTGTAACATATACAATCTCATACTCAGCACTATTATTATTGTAATAAAAAAAGACAGAATCTTTAACAATCTCTTTTTTATGCTATATTTATCAGTAAAAATACAAAACACCTCTCTTCAGCTTAAATTTTAGCCTTAGATAAGGTGTTTTATTCAAAAATAAAATATTTTATTTGTTTTATAATGAAAGTACTTTATTAGATTTTACTAACATATCATTTTCTTGTAGTGGCTCATCAACTTTTACTGTAAATGTCATATGTGCTCTATTAGCAACATCAGTCTTCACATTCTTTTCTGCATCAAACATATCTAAAAGTTTAACATTAAAATATGGAGTATTAGGTCTTAACACTTCTACTTCATCATTTTCAAACACTCTATTTTTTTGAAGTATGGTTGCTATCTTAGTTTCTGAATCATAGGATTTAACCATACCTACAATATCATAATCTCTTACATAAGATGATTCTTCATAATTTTGTTCGCCCATTTTACCTAAGAAGAATCCAGTATGATATTTTCTGTGACTTATTTTATTTAAAGTATCCATCCACTCTTCTTTAAATTTATACTTTTCAGGATCTTCCCAATAAGTATCTAGTGCTTCTCTATACGCTTTTACAACAGAAGCTACATAAAATTCACTCTTCATTCTACCTTCTATTTTAAATGAGTATATTCCACTTTGTACAAGTTCTGGTATATAATTAATCATACATAAATCTTTAGAATTCATTATATATGTACCATTTTCATCTTCAACTACTGGATAATATTCACCAGGTCTTGTTTCTTCCATAAGATGATATTTATATCTACATGCATTTGAACATACACCCTTATTAGCATCTCTTCCAAGCATATAATTAGATATTAAACATCTACCTGAATATGCTATACACATTGATCCATGAACAAACGCTTCTATATCACAATCTTCTGGAATATTAGATGTTATTGTTTTTATTTCATTAAAAGTTAATTCTCTTGCTAATACAATTCTTTTTACTCCTAAATCATGCCAAAACTTAGTTGCTACCCAATTAACAGTGTTAGCTTGAGTACTTAAATGTAATTCAAGATCTGGAGCTACTTCTTTTGCTATAGCAATTAATGATGGATCTGCTATAAGAACTGCATCAACACCTAAATCATATAAGCTTTTAATATATTCTCCTGCACCCTTTAAATCATGGTTTCTTGCGAAAACATTTAAAGTAACATATACTTTTTTACCTCTATCGTGACAGTACTTTATTCCTTCTGCCATTTCTTCATTAGTAAAATTATTTGAAAATGCTCTTAAATTTAGTTTTCCTCCACCTAAGTATACAGCATCTGCTCCAAAGTCTACTGCAATTTTTAATTTTTCTAAATTTCCAGCTGGTGCTAGAATTTCTGGTTTTCTCATTTTAAATTACCTCCTTTTTGTCACTGCAATACCATCGCCCATAGGTATTACTGTTGTTATTAATTCTTCATCGCTAGTAACCATATCTAAGTATGTTCTCATTCTTTTAACTATAGTTATCTTTCTTCTTTTAACAAGCTCATTAGAAGCTACCATACCTCTAAATAAAACATTATCAGCTATAATGATTCCATCTTGTTTTAATAATCTTAAACAATGTGGAAGAAAATGATTATAATGACCTTTGCCGGCATCCATAAATATTAAATCAAAAGGTTCTTCCAATCTTTCTAAGACTTCAAGACAATCACCTTGTTCTATTTTTATCTTATCTTCTAAATTAAACTTCTTTAAGTTCAACTTAGCAAATTCTATCATTTTTTCATCTCTTTCAATTGTTATAATTTCAGGATTAGTTTTCGCTGATTCATACATTAATATAGATGAAAAACCTATTGCTGTACCAAGTTCTAAAATTCTAAGTGGTTTTTTCATGTTTACCATAAACTCTAAAAATACCCCTGTTTCTTTTTGAACTATAGGAACTGCATTTTCTTTTGCAAAATCTTCAATTTCTTTTAATGTTCCTTTTCTATCAGGAATTAGACCTCTTATATAATCTTCCATATAGTCATATGTAATTTTACTCATTTAAATCCTCCATATTAAACTAATATCCCAATTCTTTTTTTTTCTTTAAAAAATCATCATAACTATCAGTAAAATAATGATATCCATCTTCTTTTAATATATAAAATAAATAATTTGTTTCTTTAGGAAATAATGCAGCTCTTATAGATGCCTTCCCCGGACTTCCTATTGGTCCTATTGGTAAACCAGCATACTTATATGTATTATATAAAGAATTCACTTCTAAATGCTTATTTAATACTACATCCACATGATAACCAAGACCATATATTACTGTGGCATCTAATTGCAATTTCATATTATCTTTTAATCTATTATAAACAACAGAAGATATTAAATCCCTATCATAATCATATCTAGCTTCCTTTTCTATCATGGATGCAATAGTTATTACTTTTTCAATTTCATTATCTTTTATGTCAATTCCATCTTCATTTTCAATTTCTGCTAATACTTCTAAAAATCTATTAAACATTAGGTTAACTACTGCCTCTGCATTAGAACCATTTTTCACAAAATATGTATCTGGATATAAAAATCCTTCTAAGCTGTACCTCTTATTAGAATCTTCTCTTATAAAATTGGGTAATTTATAATTCTTTACTGCATTTATAAAATCTTCTTTAGAGCAAATTCCTTCTTCTTCAACTTTAGAAGATATTTGATCTATTGTATATCCTTCTGGAATTACTAACTTCTTAACATTTTTATTATCTTCTTGATTGTTTAATGTATTTATTAGCTCTGGTAAATTAACATTAGAGTTAACTTCATATATTCCCTCTTGAAGACTCATATCTTTTTTATTAAACATTAGGTTAAGTTTTATAAAATACTTATTAGATAATTTATTTTCTCTATTTAACCTATCCAATACTGAATAAATTCCTTCTCCATGTCTAACTTCTACAGAAATAACACCTTCATTTCCCTTTAAGGGTTTAGATATACTTCTTTTGTATGAAAATAATAATATAGCACATAAAACTACTAAAAAAAGACTTAAGGTTAATATGACGTGCTTTTTAAAGGATTTAATCTTCTTCATAAAGTTCCTCCGTAATATATAATAAAGTAAATAGTCAGAAGACCATTTACTTTATTATAATATCTTTTTATATTATTTTAAACATAAGAACTTATATTATTTTTTACTTCTGCTTACTAATTTTTTTCTTTCAGAACTACCTAATACAGTTTTTCTCATTCTTATATTCTTTGGTGTAACTTCTACTAATTCATCATCATTTATGAATTCTAAACATTGTTCAAGCTTCATTTCTAATGGTGGAATTAATTTTACTGCTTCATCAGCTCCTGAAGATCTTGTATTAGTAAGTTTTTTACCTTTACATATATTAATATCTATATCTTCTGCTCTAGATGACACACCAACAACCATTCCTTCATATACTGGAAGACCTGATGTTATAAATAATTGTCCTCTTTCTTGAGCATTAAATAATCCATAAGCAATAGATTCTCCATCTCCAAATGAAACTATAGATCCTCTACTTCTAGTTGGAATTTCACCCTTATATCTGTCATAGCTATGGAATACATGGTTCATTATACCATTTCCTTTAGTATCAGTCATAAATTCATTTCTGAATCCAATTAATCCTCTTGCTGGAACTATAAACTCTAATCTTGTATATCCATTAACAGCTGATGTCATATTAACCATTTCAGCTTTTCTTGGTCCTAATTTTTCCATAACAGGTCCCATGAATTCTTCTGGAACATCAATTGTCAAATATTCCATAGGTTCTTCTTTATGACCATTTTCTTCTTTGAAAATAACACTTGCTTTTGAAACTTGGAATTCATAACCTTCTCTTCTCATTGTTTCAATAAGTACTGAAAGATGAAGTTCTCCTCTACCAGAAACTTCAAAGCAATCTGGTGTAAGTTCTGTTACTCTTAAACTTACGTTAGTTTCTAATTCTTTAAATAATCTATCTCTTAAATGTCTTGATGTAACGAATTCTCCTTCTTTTCCTGCGAAAGGTGAATTATTTACCATAAAGTTCATGCTAAGAGTTGGCTCATCTATATTTACAAATGGTAAAGCTTCTGGATTTTGAGAATCCGCAATAGTTTCTCCTATATTTGCATCTGTAACACCACTTACTGCAACTATATCTCCAAGTGCTGCTTCTTCTGCTTCTATTCTCTTTAATCCATCATAAGTAAATACACTTGTTATCTTATAATTTGATGTACTTCCATCAATTTTTACTAAGGCAACTGTTTGGTTTTTCTTTACTTTTCCTCTATGAATCTTACCGATGGCAATTTTACCGACATATTCATTTGTATCTAATGTAGTAACTAACATTTGTAATGGTTCATCAATATAACCTTCTGGTGCCTCTACATGTTCTATTATCTTTTCGAATAATGGAATCATGTCATTGTTAGTATCCTCAACATTATTTCTAGCAAAACCTTCTCTAGCTGATGCATATATAATTGGGAAATCTAATTGTTCATCATTTGCTCCTAATTCTAAGAATAAATCAAAAACTTCATCTATAACTTCCTCTGGTCTTGCATCTGGTTTATCTATTTTATTGATTACAACTATTGGTTTTAATCCTAATTCTAATGCCTTCTTTAAAACGAACTTAGTTTGAGGCATAGGACCTTCATATGAATCTACTACTAGTAAAACCGAGTCAACCATTTTTAATACACGTTCAACTTCTCCACCGAAATCAGCATGTCCTGGAGTATCTACTATATTTATTTTAATATCCTTGTATTGTACTGCTGTATTTTTTGAAAGAATAGTAATTCCTCTTTCTTTTTCTAAATCATTTGAATCCATTACTCTTTCTTGTATTTTTTCGTTGCTTCTAAAAACATGGCTTTGCTTTAATAGAGCATCTACTAAAGTTGTCTTACCATGGTCAACGTGAGCGATAATCGCTATATTTCTTATGTCTTCTCTCTTGATTAATTCCATGTACATTCCTCCAAAAATAATTATTTAATGTATGGACAGTTTAATTTTTACTCTATGTAAACCTATAACTTTTTTTCTCCAAAAGAAAATTGGATACAAAAAGTATCCAATCTCCTATAACCACTGTTTTTTATTTTAAACTTTTATTCTACAAAAGTCAACTCAATTATACACGATACCCTTTACCAATAATTTTAAATTTCCATAATTATTGGTAAAATCATTGGTTTCCTTTTTGTTTTTTCATAAAGAAGTTCTCTTAATTCATCTCTCATTCTAGATTTTAATGTAGCCCAATCAGTAATATTCTTTTCTTCACAATCTTTTAAAACTTTTCTAACAAGTTCTTTTGCTTCATCCATAAGACCTTCTGATTCTCTTACATATACAAATCCTCTTGAAATAATATCTGGACCTGCAATTACATTAGCAGTATGTCTTTCCATTGTAACTACAACGGTTAATATACCATCTTGAGATAAATGCTTTCTATCTCTTAATACTATATTTCCAACATCTCCTACCCCTAATCCATCTACAAATACTTGACCAGCTGAAACAGTACAACTTTTCTTAATACTCTTTCTTGTGATCTCTATTACATCACCATTTTCAGGTATTAAAAGATTTTTTTCTGAAAGTCCAAGACTTATAGCCAATTCTCCATGTTGCTTTAAATGTCTATATTCTCCATGCACTGGAATAAAAAATCTTGGCTTTACTAATCTTTGCATTAATTTTAATTCTTCTTGACAAGCATGACCAGAAACATGTACTTTTTCTAAAGATTCATATATTACTTCAGCACCTTTTTTGAATAACTGATTAATAACTTTAGAAACTAGTTTTTCATTACCTGGAATTGGCGTTGCTGAAATAATTACAGTATCACCTTCAACTATATTTATCTTTTTATGTTCAGATGCTGCCATTCTAGCTAATGCTGACATTGGCTCCCCTTGGCTTCCTGTTGTTATTATAACAATTTTTTCATTTGGATATTTTGATATTTGATCCACAGATACAAATACATCTTTTTCTATAGTTAAATATCCTAACTCTATTGCAACTTGAACTATATTTTCCATACTTCTTCCAGATACAGCGACTTTTTTACCATAAATTTGTGCCGCCGTTATAATTTGCTGAATTCTATGAACATTCGATGCAAATGTAGCGACTATAACCCTACCTTTCGCATTATCAAAAAGTCTAATAAAACTCTCGCCTACTGTTTTTTCTGACATTGTATAACCTGGTCTTTCAACATTTGTTGAATCTGCTAACATTGCTAAAACGCCTTTTTTACCTAATTCTGCAAATCTTGCAAAATCCATTATTTCTCCGTCAATTGGAGTATAATCGATTTTGAAATCCCCCGTATGAAGTACCGCGCCAAGTGGCGTGTGAACTGCAATTGCTACTGAATCTGCAATTGAGTGATTAGTTTTTATAAATTCTACTGAAACATTATTTAACTTTATTGTATCTCTTGGCTTTATTGTAACTAATTCTGTAGTTGAAAGTAAACCGTGCTCTCTCAACTTTGTTTCAACGATTCCAAGAGTAAGTTTAGTACCATAAATAGGAACATTAAGTTGTTTTAAAACGTAAGGTAATGCACCTATATGGTCCTCATGCCCGTGTGTTAAAAATATTCCTCTAACTCTATCTTTGTTTTTAATAAGGTATGAAACATCCGGAATAACAATATCAATCCCAAACATATCGTCATCTGGGAATTTAAGTCCACAGTCAATTACTACGATATCTTCTTTATATTCAATGGCTGTGATGTTCTTACCGATTTCATTTATACCACCTAAAGGAATAATCCTAACCTTAGCTCTTTCGTTTTTCATGTTTCCCCTCCTTCTTCTTTTAATATTTTATAATTAAAGATTCCTTAATTTTAAGAAATTCTTTTATTCATTTTTATCTTTTTCTTGACATTCTTTACATAATCCATAAAATTTAACACTATGATCAGATATTTTAAATTTATATTGTGTCTCTATTTGTGTTTCTAAATCTTCTAATAAATCATCTTCAACTTCTAATACTTTGTTACATATATTACATACAAGATGATGATGTCTATGAGTTTCATTGGAGTGAACTAACTCGTATCTACTACAACCGTCATTCAACTCTAATCTGCATATTATACCTAGTTCCTCTAAAAGAATAATAGTTCTATATACAGTTGCTAATCCTATTTCAGGACAACTTTTTTTAACCTCATCATATATTTCTTCTGCTGTTAAATGCTTTCCTTCTGTCTCAATAATAGCATTAACAATAGATCGTCTTTGAGCAGTTAATTTATACCCTTTTCTTTTTAAATCTTCTTTCAAGGCATTCATATCTATTGAAGTTGATTGCTCCATAATAACACCTCACTTTATAAAATATAAGTTAATTTATAAAATTTTACTCTTGTTCTGACATAACAAGATTATATGCTTCTTCAACTAAATCAAATTCTTTTTCATCTTCTATTGAAACAAGAGTTTCATTGCCATCTTCATCAGATATAACTTTTAACACAAATGCTTCATCGCATTCATCATTTTCTGCTGGAGTCACTACAACATATTCTCCATTTATTTCGTCTATTTGGAAATAAGTTATTACCTTAAATTTAATTTGTTCTCCTTGTTCATCTAATAATTCTATATATTCTACATCTTTTTGCATTTCAAATGCCCCTTTCATAACTCTTATATATTCTGTTCACATAACTAATATAAACAATACTCTAAATTATATAATTTCAAAATTTATTACTATTTTAGAGTATATTAGTTATATACTTAAAGATATCCATTCTCAAGTTTCATATTTTAACATAACTCTATATGAAACTAAGAACTTTGTCTATATTAATGTACTATAAATTTCAATATTATTTAGATATTCTATCCAAATAACCTTGAAGTATGTATGTTGATGCCACCTTATCAACTATCTTTTTTCTCTTACTTCTTGAAAGATCTGCTTCAAGCATAGCTTTGTGAGCTGCAACTGTTGTTAAACGTTCATCCCAAAATTCTACTTTTATATTTAAAGCTTCTTCTACTAGTTTGCCCATTTCCATTGCTATTTCTCCTGATGGTCCTATTGTTCCATTCATGTTTTTAGGAAGTCCTATAACTATAGTTTCTACTTTATATTCATCACAAATTTTTCTTAATTCTTCCATATCTTTTTCTTTATTTGCTCTTCTTATTGTAGTTATACCTTGTGCTGTAAAGCCTAGTGGATCAGATATAGCTACTCCAATAGTTTTTTTTCCTAAGTCTAAACCTAATATTCTCAAATTAAAGCACCTCTTAAAAAATAAGAGCACCCGCTAATACGGGCACTCTTTACTTTATCTCTAAATAAGATTTTATAACTTCTTCAAGTATTTCATCTCTTTCAAGCTTTCTTACTAAAGCTCTTGCTCCGTTGTAATTCGTAATGTAAGTAGGGTCTCCTGAAATTAAATATCCAACTAATTGATTTATAGGATTATAACCCTTTTGTTGTAGTGAATCATAAACCTCTGTTAATATTGCTTTTGTTAAAGCTTCCTTAGTTTTGTTTAAATCAAATTGCATTGTATGTTCAATATTTTTACTCATAAGATTGCTGCTCTTGCAGCTCACCCCCTTACAATATATCAAAAAGAAACTATTTTCATATATATAGCATCACCATAATTGTTCTAACTTATTCACATATTAATGAAATATGATTCTTAATGACAAATCTATAATATATACAGTATTCTTATATATGATTATAACCTATATTTATTAAAAAGTATACTACTTTACTAAAGTTTCAACTATTTTATAAACAGAATCCAGTGCTTCACTTATTTTTTCTGGTAATTTACCTCCAGCTTGGGCCATATCTGGTCTTCCACCACCGCCTCCACCAAGGATTGTTGCTGCCTCTTTAATTACTTTACCACAATGAGCGCCTTTTGATACTGCTTCTTTATCAGCCATAGCACATATTACAACTTTTCCATCTATTGAACTTGTAAGTAAAGTTAATGAATTATTAACTTTATCTCTAACTTTTTCACAAAGTCCTCTTAATGCTTCACCATCAACATCTTTTAATGCATAAGTAACAACATTTATACCCTTAACATCTTTAGCTGAATTAATTATATCATTAATTTCCATTGAAGCAAATTTAGATTTTAAGTTCGTAATTTCTTTTTCTTTTTCTTTCATTTCTTTAGATTGTTGATCTAATTTACTTGTAATTTCTTTTTCTGAACATTTTAATTTTCCTGAAATTTGTTTTAATAATTCAGCTTTTTCATTTACTAATTTATATGCTTCCATTCCAGTTACAGCTTCTATTCTTCTTGTTCCAGCTGCTATTCCATTTTCAGATATTATTTTAAATAATCCAATTTTACCAGTATTATCTATATGTGTTCCCCCACATAGTTCCTTAGAATATTCCCCAGCGCATACTACTCTTACTTTTTCAGCATATTTATCATCAAATATACCTACAGCTCCTGAACTTTTAGCTTCTTGTAAATCCATTTCTGTAGTATTAACAGGTGTAACACTCATTATAGCTTCATTCACTAATTGTTCTACATTTAATAATTCTTCTTCTTTTACGCCTTCAAAATGAGAGAAGTCAAATCTTAATCTATCAGCACTAACATATGAACCTGCTTGATGAACATGAGAACCTAATACTTTAACTAATGCTGCATCTAAAAGATGTGTAGCTGTATGATTTCTCTTTATATCTTCTCTTCTAGCATTATCAACTTCTAATGTTACTTTATCTCCAACTTTAAGTTCTCCACTTATAGCTTCAACAAAATGAATTATCTTACCACCAATATTTTTCTTAGTATCTAAAACTTTTCCTTTAAAGCTGTCATTGTATATTGTACCTGTATCTCCTATTTGTCCACCCATTTCAGCATAGAAAGGAGTAACATCTGTAACTACAACAGCATTATTACCTTCTGTTATTGAGTCTGCAAAATCTTCTCCATTAACTAAACTTTTAACTTCAGCAATTAAGCTATCATTTTCATATCCATCAAAGGTAGTTTCAATTTCACCTGATATTATATCTAATGTTTTTACATCTGTTCCCATATAATTAGAAGTTTTTCTTGCACTTCTAGCTCTTTCTCTTTGTTCCTTCATTTCTTCATGGAAACCATCCTCATCAAGAGATAATCCTTCATCTTCTAATATTTCTTTAGTAAGTTCCATTGGGAATCCAAATGTATCATATAATTTAAATCCATCTGCACCTTTTAAAACTTTTTCATTATTTTCTTTTAATTCATTTATAAGATTATTTAGTATTTCCATACCTAAATCTAAAGTTTCTCTAAATTTATCTTCTTCTATTTTTATAACCTTTTTGATATACTCTTTTTTTGCTTCTAAATCTGAATATGCACTGCCACAATCTCTAATAACTACATCACATAAATTACAAAGGAATGCATCTTTAATACCAAGAGTTTTTCCATGTCTTGCAGCTCTTCTAAGTAATCTTCTTAAAACATATCCTCTTCCTTCATTTGATGGCATAATGTCATCTGAAATCATGAAAGTGATTGATCTAATATGATCAGTTATAATTCTTAAAGACACATCAATTTTATTGTCTTCTCCATATTTAACACTTGCAAGATTTCCAACTTCCTTTAATATATTTTCTAATGTATCAATTTCAAATATACTATTTTTATTTTGCATTACAACTGCAAGTCTTTCAAGACCCATTCCAGTATCTATATTAGTACTAGATAATTTTTCATAGTTACCTTTTCCATCACCATCAAATTGAGTAAATACAAGATTCCAGACTTCTATAATCTTATCTGCATCACTAAGCTCTACAAACTCTTCTGAATTTGTTGGTACTTCATCAGTTCTGCTAAAATGAATTTCTGTACAAGGACCACAAGGACCTGCACCATGTTCCCAGAAATTATCCTCTTTACCTAATCTAAATATATGAGATTTGTCTACATCAGTAAGAGTAGTCCAATATTCATATGCTTCATCATCATCTAAATATATAGTTACATATAATTTTTCTTTAGGTAATTCTAAAACACCAGTTAAGAATTCCCAAGCCCATGGAATAATTTCTTTCTTAAAGTAATCTCCAAACGAAAAATTTCCAAGCATTTCAAAGAATGTACCATGTCTGCTTGTTATACCTACATTATCAATATCACCAGTTCTAACACATTTTTGACAAGTAGTAATTCTTTTCTTAGGTGGTTCTTGTAAACCAGTAAAATACGGCTTTAACGGAGCCATACCAGCATTTATTAACAATAAGCTTTTATCATTTTGTGGAACTAAAGAAAAACTTTCTAATTTTAAATGATCCTTACTTTCAAAGAATTTTAAATAAGCATCTCGTAAATCATTTGTTTTTGTAAATTTCATAACTATTCCTCCATAAATATGTATTTGTTTTTTTGATTTTATTAGACTTTCAAACTTAAAACACATGTATAATTTCATATACAAAAAAAGCCCTCTCCCTTATAAAAAAGGGACGAAAGCTATTATTTCCGCGGTACCACCCTAATTATGCATTAATAAATATCAATACATCACTTAGTAATTTATAGCTCCTAGGCAGCTTCGAAGTATATAATAAGAAGTTTGCACCATCCACTTCCTCTCTTAATATCTATATAAAATCTACTAATCCTAATCATCGCTTAATATTTTATTATTTCATCAAAAATTATATTTCATATATATAATTATGTCAATATATAACTAAACTTCATTACTTAATGTGATAAAAATTAAAATAAATAATAATTTATATCATCATATAAAACTTTTATTATTACTCCTATTGGCACGGCTAAAAGCATTCCTACAAAACCACCAAACTTATCTCCTATTAATAACAATATAATAATTATTACAGGATGCATATCAGTACTGTCAGCAGTTATCTTAGGCGATAATATATTTCCTTCTATTTGTTGAATAACAAATACACCAATAGCTACCCATAAAGCCTTAATAGGTGAATCCAAGAGCGCCACTAATACAGCAGGCACGCCACCAAAAATAGGACCAAAATAAGGTATTATATTTAATATTGCATTTAATATTGAAATCCATATAGGAAATTTAACTTTAAATACCATAAGTAATATAAATGTTAAAAAGCCAATTATAAGAGAAAGAAAAACTTGCCCTGTAATATACCTTCCTAAAACTTTGTCTATATCATTTAAAATTTTTTTAGTTACTTCCCTTTTTTCTGTTGGTAATATAAATAATAATTTATTGTATATTTTATCTCCATCACATAAAAAATAATATACTACCACAGGTATAACTGCACACGAAACCATATTCTCTACAATTAACACAATATTATTAAATAAAGATTTAGACAAATTTAAAAACAAGGCATTTCCTTTTTCAATTAATTCATTGTAAATAGATTTTAATATAGGAAAACTATCTACTCTAAACTTAACATATATATCTTCTAAAAAATTTGCAATATTATCAAATATAACTCCTACATTAGATATCTCTTTAAAAAGTTCAGGTATTATAAGTGTAATACAAGTAATAAACATTCCAAGTATAATCAATATAATTAATATTGATGCAACTTTCTTTTTCATCTTAAATTTATTTTGAAATAAGTCTCTAATAGGAGCTATAATGTATGCTAATACAAAAGAAATCATAAGTATATTTACGATGCTCTTTATAGAATTGTTGAATACGTAGCTTAATATAAAAATTATTAATAATACGGTAAGTAATAGAACTACTAACTTACTTTTATACTTTTTTATCAAATTCATATTTAGTCATATTGTGTGGAATGGATTTAAATGAAATATTCTCTTTTCCTGTATACAGTATATAATCATCTCCTAGTATACATTGATTTAATAAAAGTACTTCTTTACCCTTTAAAACTTTATCAATAAATCCAGAAGTTATTATCATAGCTTTAATCATATAATTATTCCTATCTATTAATAAATCTTCAACAGCACCCTTTAATTTGCTATGTGTATCCATAACATCTAAGTCTTTTATATCTTTAAATTTCAATCCATTTCCACTCTTCAAATCTTTAGCTACTATATCATCACCAACGTCTATAACATCATCAATAGATATATAATTTTTTTTAGAAAAAAATGTTGTATTAGAAACCTCAAATCCTTCTAATTTTTTTTCATAAAAATTTATATAGATATCCTTTACAATTCCTATTTTTTTACCATCTAAATTATATATTTTCTTTAAATAAAAATCTTTAGTTCTAATCATTTTTCACTTTTACTACTCCTTAAATATGTTAGGTTCTGTTTTAGCAGAGTGTTGATATATGCATAAGCAAAATGAACAAGTAATTAAACTTTATCTATTGCATATATCAACACACATTTAAGACAAATCCATATATTAAAATTTCTGCATCATAATTCCTATTATATCCATAAGCAATAATTTAATTCTTCCATTTGTTTCATATAAGAACAAAATCGCTAAGGCAACTTTAGAGCCGTCGATTTTTTTAGCCATGCACCCTTTCCAAACGCAGTGCAGGAATAATGGTGCGGCATATGATTATTTTTTAGTTGAATTTCATATATTTATACGTAAATCTTAATTAAGTAATTTCGTATATCATCACACATTTAAATCATAGTAAATAAAAAAGCAATGATACTACAAAAAATTCTAGTATCATTGCTTAAAAATCATATTTTTAAATAATCGCTTCTATTATTCCACCACCAACAACTATATTTCCGTTATAGAAAACAACTGATTGGCCCTTTGTTATAGCTCTTTGTTTTTCTTTAAATACAACTTTAACTCTACCATCTTTCAATGGTACTATAGTAGCTTTAGCTGGTCTTGCAGAATATCTTATCTTAGCTTCAACTTCTATTTCTTTTTCTATTTTATCAAAAGTAATAAAATTCAAATCTCCAGCTATTAATTCTGTTTTAAAGATATCTTCTTCGGCTCCTATTACTACTTCATTTGTTCTAGGATTTATATCAGTAACAAATACAGGTCTACCCACTGAAAGACCTAGACCTTTTCTCTGACCAATTGTATAGTATACAATACCTTTGTGCTTTCCAAGTACATTTCCACTTTTATCAACAAAGTTTCCAATTTTTACAGCACCAGGTTTAGCATTTAATATATATTTACCATGATCATTATCTGAAATAAAGCATATTTCTTCACTGTCTTTTTTATTATGAACAGCCAATCCTATTTCTTTTGCTATTTCTCTTATTCTATCTTTAGTATACTCACCACAAGGCATAAGTGTATGTGCTAGCTGATCTTGAGTAAAGTTATATAAAGCATATGTTTGATCTTTTCTATCATCATCAGATCTTATCAACATATATCTATCATCTTTTTTCTCAATTTTAGCATAATGACCTGTTGCTATATAGTCTACCCCTATTCCTTGCGCTTTTCTTAAAAGTTCATCAAACTTTAAATGCTTATTACATTCAATGCATGGATTAGGAGTTCTTCCATCTATGTATTCTTGAATAAATGGTTCAATAACCTTCTTTTTGAAAGAATCTCTAAAGTTTAAAACATAAAAAGGTATGTCTAATTTATCACATACTCTTCTTGCATCTTCAACAGCTGAAAGTGAGCAGCAACCGCCTTCTCTCTCTTCAACCTCTTTATCTTCTTGCCAAATTTGCATTGTAGCGCCAATTACCTCATAGCCTTGTTCTTTTAATAAATATGCAGCGACGGAGCTATCCACTCCGCCACTCATACCTACTAAGACTTTTTTCTTAGTTAAACTCATTTATTCTTCTCCATGAACCATATTATGTAATTCATCATGGTTATGTTCTTTCATCGGTATTACATCTAATCCATGAGAAGCTCTGTAATCATTTATAGCTTTATGAATAGCTTCTTCTGCTAATACTGAACAATGCATTTTTACTGGTGGAAGACCATCTAATGCTTCCGCTACTGCTTTATTGCTTAATTCCCATGCTTCATCTAAAGTCTTACCTTTTATCATTTCAGTTGCCATTGATGATGATGCTATTGCTGATCCACATCCAAAAGTTTTGAATTTTACATCCTTTATGATGTCATCCTCAACTTTTAAATATATTTTCATTATATCTCCACACTTAGCATTTCCAACTTCACCTACACCATTTGCATCTTCAATTTCCCCAACGTTTCTTGGATTTCTAAAGTGATCCATTACTTTATCTGTATATATCATATTAATTTTCTCCCTTCTTTAAAAAGTCTTCCCATAATGGTGACATATTTCTTAATCTTTGAATAATAGGTGGTAATGTTTCTACAACATAGTCTACATCCTCTATGTTAGATCCATCCCCTAATGTTAATCTTAATGATCCATGTGCTTCTTCATGAGGTAACCCAATTGCTAATAATACATGTGATGGGTCCAACGATCCTGATGTACAAGCACTTCCGCTTGATGCACATATTCCTTCAAAATCTAAAGATAGAAGAATTGATTCACCTTCTATAAATCTAAATCTTACATTTACATTACCAGGTAATCTCTTGTCTCCTCTTGGACCATTTAGATGTGAATATGGTATTTCAAGTAGTCCATCTATTAATCTATCTCTTAATTCACTCATTGTCTTAATATGTTCTTCTAAATTTGCTGTAGCCAATTCAATAGCCTTACCAAGACCTACTATAGAAGCTATATTTTCTGTTCCAGCTCTTCTTGTTCTTTCTTGACCACCACCATGAATCAAGTTTTCAATTCTTATTCCTTTTTTAATATATAAAACACCGATACCTTTAGGTCCATAAATTTTATGGCCTGCTAATGATAACATATCTATATTCATTTCTTTTACATCAATCGGAGCATTTCCAATTGCTTGAACAGCATCAGTATGGAAATAAACATTTCTTTCTTTACATATCTCTCCAATTTCTTTAATTGGTTGAATTGTTCCAATTTCATTATTTGCAAACATTATTGAAACTAATATAGTTTTATCTGTTATAGCATTCTTTAAATCTTCTAAATTAATAAAACCTTCTTTATCAACTTTTAAGTAAGTAACATTAAACCCATTTTTTTCTAAATACTGACATGTATGAAGAACTGCATGATGTTCTGCATTTGTTGTTATTATATGATTGCCTTTATTTTTATGAGCAGAAGCAATACCTTTTATTGCCCAATTGTCAGCTTCTGATCCACCACCTGTGAAATATACTTCACTAGTTTCACAATTTAATGCTTTTGCAACCTTTGTTCTTGCTTCATCTATAGCCATCTTAGTTGTTCTTGATATTTCATAAAAAGAAGATGGATTACCAAAGTTTTTTGTAAAATATGGTAACATTTCTTCTAGTACTTCAGGCTTTACATAAGTTGTAGCCGCATAATCCATATATACGTTTCTCATTATTTATTCACTCCTATCGACAATTTCAATTGAAGCCCTCTTTGCTTCATAATCATCTATTATATCTTTTAAAGTAATTGAATTCATAACATCATCTATACTATCTTTTATCTTTTGCCATAATAACTTTGTTGCACAACTATCAACATTAGAGCACTCTACGCCATCAATACAATCAGCTATCTCAACAGGTCCTTCTAGAACATGCATAATATCACCTACTGTTATTTCTGAAGGTGGCTTGCATAAAACATATCCGCCTTGAGCACCTCTTATACTTCTAATTATATTAGCTTTTCTAAGTGGACTAAATAGTTGTTCTAAATAATACTCTGAAAGATTTTGTCTTTTAGATATAGTCTTTATTGATGTCGGGGGACCTCCATAGTTAAAAGCCAAGTCAACCATAGCTCTAACTCCATATCTTCCTTTTGTAGAAAGTTTCATATATTCACCCTCTCTAATTACTTATCAATAATTCATTTATATCTTATCAAAATACTCGGCTTTTGTCAATTCATTAGAATTATTTTTTATAGATGACCAATATTTCCTTGCATTTTCTTCATATTTGTTATTTTGTTCAATATAATATCGCTTTTTCTTTAATTCTGCTGGTAAATATTCTTGTTTTATATAATGATTTGGATAATCATGAGGATACTTATATCCTCCAACACCAAGATTTTCAGCTCCAGCATAATGACCATCTTTTAAATGTTTAGGAACATCTCCAAAATTTATATTTTCCAGATCATTCATTGCAGAATTTATTGCTAAATAAGCACTATTAGATTTAGGTAACGTTGCTAAGTATATTACTAGCTCAGCTAAAACTATTCTAGCTTCTGGGAAGCCTACTTTCATAGCTAAATCTAATCCTGAATTAACAACAGTAAGTGCATTCGGATGTGCAAGACCGATATCTTCAGCTACTATAACAGAAATTCGCCTTATAATAGCTGCTATATTTCCACCTTTTATAAGTCTAGCTAAATAATGAATTGCTGCATCTGAGTCGCTCCCTCTTATACTTTTTTGGAGTGCACTTAACAAATTGTAGAATTCATCTCCACTATTATCAGCTCTCATATTAGATTGACCAAGTTTTTCAATATAATCCACAGAAATTTCCTTATGTAAAGTCATTTGTGAATTTATTGATAATTCTAATATATTATAAGCTTTTCTATAGTCTCCTTGAGATATCTCCGCTATATACTTTAAAGCTTCATTTGAATATTTCACTTCTATACCTTCATTTATTAGTTTATCTAAAGATTTCTCTAATCCTACTATTATATCTAGTATTTTTAATGGTTCAAAAGCAAAAATATTGCACCTACTTATTATTGCTTTATGTATTACAAAATAAGGATTTTCAGTTGTGCTTGCTATTAATGTTATTCTTCCATCTTCTATAAATTCTAATAATGATTGTTGCTGTTTTTTATTAAAATGTTGTAATTCATCTATATAAAGAACTACACCTGCATAATTTAACAAATTATCTAACTCACTAGTTATATTTTGTATATCCTTTACTGATGCTGTTGTTGCGTTTAATTTATAAAACTTCTTATCAACATATTTAGCCATTATATTTGCTAAAGTAGTCTTTCCTGTTCCTGGTGGTCCATAAAATATGCAGTTACATATTTTTTTACTCTTTATCAAATTATATAATGGAGTATTTTCACCTAATATATGTCTCTGCCCAACAAAATCTTCAATTTTACTCGGTCGCATTAAATCAGCTAATGGCTTCATAAATTCACCTCTTTGATATAATTTAAAATTATGGCTATGTTTTAGTAAAGTGTTGATATATGCATAAGCAAAGTGGACGGAATGTAAAAAGGAAACTCGACTCCTGTATAGTCGCTGAGTAAGTTCGAAAAATTCAATTACAATGCCACTTCACCTACTGCATATATCAACACACATTTGAAACAGAGCCTAAATTATTAATATATCTTTTTATTCTAATTTTCTATTACTAATATTTATTAACTAATATTATATCAAAAAAGAAAAATAAAAAAGCACTAATTAAACAAAATATTTAAAATTAAATGTTTATTTAATGCTTTTTTATTCAATATTTATTGTCATACATTTTGTACTATACCAAATACAATCTCAATTTCATCTCCAATTTTCATTTGTCCACCTTCTATTACTTTTGCAAACACTCCATTAGTAGGCATAATGCATTCACCCATTTTTTTATAAATTTCACAGTGATCATGACACTCTTTTCCTATTTGAGTTATTTCTAATATAATGTTTCCACAAGTTAATACGCTTCCTATGGGTAAAGCTTTCAAATTGAATCCTTGTACTATAACATTTTCACCAAATGCACCATCATTTACTTCTGCACCTTTAGCTTTAAAATCTTCTATTTTTTCATATGATAATAAACTCACTTGTCTATGCCATTTTCCAGCATGAGCATCATTTTCTATTCCAAAATCCTGAATAAAATTTGCCTTCTCTATTCTTTTTTTCTGTGTACCTCTTTTTTCACTAATACAAATTGCCATTATTTTGCCCATAATTATCCTCCTATTTGTACCATTTTTCTTTTTTCTAAATTATCTTCTCTTTGAAATTCTGAAAAGTTATGATGTTTAGGTTTATTATAAATAGCTTTTTTAACCATAGAAATAAATTCTTCTTCATTGATCCCACTTCTTAAAGCTTTCTTTAAGTCCAGACTATAATTATATTGTAAACATAATTTTAATATCCCATCTGATGTCATTCTAATTCTATTGCAATTTTTACAAAATCTATGACTTACTGCACTAATAAACCCAATCTTTCCTTTAAAATTATCTAATGTGTAATATTTAGCTGGGCCATTTCCAATCTTTCCAAAATTATTCTTCATAGTTCCATACTTTTCTTCTATAATATTCTTAATTTTCTCTTGAAAAACAACTTCATTCATATCACCTAATCCAATTGGCATCATTTCTATAAATCTAACATCAATTCTTTCGTCTTTTGCAAATCTAGCAATAGATAAAATTTCATTTTCATTAAAGTCTTTCATAATCAAACAATTTATTTTAATTGAAGGAATATTACTATTAACGGCTTTTTCTATTGATTTTAAAACATTATTTATGCCATCTTTTCTAGTAATATCTTCATATTTTTTTCTATCCAAAGTATCTAAACTAATATTAATTCCATCTAGTCCTGCTTCCTCTAAAGCATCTAAGTAATCATATAGCAGTATTCCATTACTTGTAAGAGTAACCTTTTCAATTCCTTTTATACTCTTTATATCTTTTATAAGACTAACTATATCTTTTCTTACAAGAGGTTCTCCCCCTGTAATTTTTATATTATGGATACCTAATTTAACCATACTTTTACATGTAGTAATTATCTCATCAAAAGTTAATATTTCATCATGATGTAAATATTCCACCCCATCTTTAGGCATACAATATTTACAACGCAAATTACATCTGTCTGTAACAGAAATTCTAAGATAATCAATTGTTCTATTATACTGATCTTTCATTAAGCTTCTCCTCTCTATTAGAGCTTTTGGAATAAAATCTAAAAATCAATATTTATATAGTTATTCATTAATAAAATCTCCACTTTTACCACCTGTTTTTCTTCTTAAATGAATATTACCTATTTCCATAGCCTTATCTATCGCCTTACACATATCATATATAGTTAAAAGTGTTGTTGACACAGCTGTTAACGCTTCCATTTCAACACCAGTATTTCCTGTTACTTTTACTTTAGAAGTAACTTCAACTTCTAAAGTTTTAGGTAAAAGCTCAAAATCAATAGTGCAATTTGTTATCATTAAAGGATGACATAAAGGTATTAACTCTGATGTTTTTTTTGCAGCCATAATTCCAGCTACTCTTGCCACACCCAAAACATCACCTTTTTTTGCTGTTCCTTGTTCAATAGCTAAAAATGTCTCTCTATTTACTCTTATTTTTCCTGATGCAATCGCAATACGTTCAGTTGCATTTTTATTACCCACATCTACCATAATTGCATTGCCTTCATTGTCAAAATGATTAAATTTATTTTCCATAACCAACATCCCCCTATATCTTTCCAAATCCACAATTAGGATATGTACACTTTTCACATGAAAGGCATAGTCCACCATGACCCAATGATGCTAAATCATCCTTAGATATTTTTTCATCAGCCATAATCCTTGGTAAAACTAAATCAAAAATAGTTTGTTTTGCATACATAACACAACCTGGTAATCCTAAAATAGGAATATTTTCATTATAATAAGAAAGCAAAAACATTGCTCCTGGTAAAACTGGTGCACCATAAGATATTATTTTAGCTCCTGTTGATTTAATTGCACTTGGTGTTAAATCATCTGGGTCTACACTCATTCCTCCAGTACAAATAACCATATCTGCACCCTTATCAATATACGCTCTAATTGCATTAGTTATATTGTCTGTATCATCATTCACAATAGTTTGTCCTATTATTTCAACATCAAACTTTGATAATTTATCTTTTATTACAGAAGAAAATGTATCTTTAATTCTTCCATAATAAACTTCATTTCCAGTGGTTACAATTCCCACTTTTTTCTTTACAAATTTCTTAAGTTCTATAATAGGCACGCTCTCTCCTATTTTCTTTGCACTTTCTAATTTCTTTCCATCAATAATTAAGGGAATTACTCTCATTCCTGCTAATTTATCGCCTTCTTTTACTATAGTATTGTTATGTCTAGTTGCAATTATAATTTCATCAAGCATATTTATTTTTTTTAGCTTATCAATATCTATTTTTAATAACCCTTCACAGCTAGCAATCAATTCTATTTTTCCTTCTTTAACTTCGCTGTTAGTCATATTGTCATTTTTACATATTTCAAGTAATACTTCTGCAGCTTCATTCTCGTGAAAAAAGCCTTCTTTCTTTTCCCATACATATAAGTGATCTTTTCCTAAAGATAATAATACTGGTATATCTTCTTCTGTAACTATATGACCTTTTCTAAACGCAGTTCCTTTTTTTACATCTTTTATGATTTGAGTAATGTCATGACAAAGAACATGACCTACTGAATTTCTTGTATCAATAAGTTTCATCAGGCTTTCGCTCCTTTTATTGTAGTATTTTATTAAATTTTGTATTCATCTTTCGTATCAGCATCTAATGTATAATCATAATCATCTGTTGGCATATACAAAATATCATATGGTATATTTTCTAATACTTTTCTTAAACCACTATCTCCTTGATAATTACATATGAAAGGAATACATTTCTTATCAAGTAATACAGGATGCTTAGCTCTCCCTAAAAAAGTAGGAAAAATTATTTTTGAATCAGTTTCCTGTTTTTTAATTGATAATTCTTTAAATGTGTTACTTGAAATTGCTGGCATATCACCTGGTAATATAAATATTATATCGCAATCTTCAAGTTCCTTTATCCCTATTTTTATAGATTCTAACATGTCAGTTTTAAAATATTGATTATTATATACTAATTTTAAAGTTCGATTTTTTAAGTTATAAGAATTATATCCATTTTTTACTACATTTTCAATATCTTTTCTTCTAAATCCTAAAACAATGCTAACCTCGTCAATATTAGCTTCAAACATACTATTTATTGCTGACTGAATAATTGTTATACTTAAATGGGACATATCCTCTTAAATTCAAGATAGTACATCCCTTTTATAGCATTATTTTTTATAGAATGTATTCTTTAATGGCAATTCAGTTCTAAGTTTTCCATCAAGTTTATAATAAGCATGTGCACAAGCAGGAGCTGTTGGAATTAAACATAATTCGCCAACGCCCTTTGCTCCATAAGCATGAGGTATTTCTCCTGGTCCCTTTACAAGTTTTACTTTTACATTTGGCGCTTCTGTTGATCTTATTAAACCTAATGTTCCTAATTTAACTTGTGGATATCCATCTTTCACAGCAAAATCCTCTGTTAGTGCATATCCAAGTCCCATAATAACTCCACCTTCAATTTGACCTTCAACAGATTGTGGATTTACAACTGTTCCAACATCATATGCAGCTATAACTTCTTTTATTTTTCCATCTTCATCTGGCAAAACAACTTGTGCTGCATAACTATAACTAACATGACTTACAGGGTTTTCTTTTAGAGATCCCATAGGATCAGTAATTGCTGAGAATTCTCCAAAGTATTCTTTTCCTTCTAGATCCTTTAAAGATTCAACTTTATCTAAAGCTTCCTTTAAATTTAATGCTGCTCTTCTAGTTGCTTCCCCTGTTAATACTGTTTGTCTTGATGCTGTACTTGTTCCTGAGTTTGGAGTACGAACAGTATCAGGTCTTTCATGATAAGTTAAATTTGGATCAATTCCTAATGTCTCACAAACCATATGAGTACACATAGTTGCTATTCCTTGTCCCATACATGAAGCTGAAGTACGAATGTGTATAATTCCATCTTCAATTGATAATATACATCTGCCAATATCCTTTAATCCTACACCTGTACCACTATTCTTAAGCCCTATTGCAAGTCCAGCATTGGGATTATTTTTATAATCATCTTTTATTGCCTCTAAACATTCAACCATAGCTGCGCTCTCATCTGCAACTTGTCCATTTGGTAATACTTCTCCTGGTCTAACAGCATTAATATATCTAAAGTCCCACGGATCCATACCAATCATTTCTGCTAGTAAATTGATATTATTTTCTGTTGCAAAACAACTTTGAGTTACTCCAAAGCCTCTATAAGCTCCTCCAACTACATTATTTGTATATATTGACATACCTAATATATCAATATTTTGATAATTATAAGGACCGGCAGCATGTGTGCAAGCCCTTTGAAGCACTGGTCCACCTAAAGATGCATATGCACCTGTATCTGCAATTAAAATCGCTTTCATTGCAGTAAGCTTACCATTTTCATCACAAGCTGTTGTAAATTCTAATTCCATAGCATGACGTTTTGTATGATAATTTAAACTTTCTTGTCTTGAAAATTTAACTTTTACTGGCTTTTTAGTGTACCATGCCATTAATGCAGCATGGTGTTGTACACTCATATCTTCTTTTCCGCCAAATCCTCCACCGACTAATTTAGATTGACAATGTACTTTTTCTTCTGGTATTTGTAACATATTAGAAATTTCACGTCTTTCATCATATACGGACTGAGAGCCTGTATATAATAACAATCCATCATCACCTTCCGGCATAGCTATAGCACATTCTGGTTCCATGAATCCGTGTTCTTGGAAAGGTGTCTTATATTTTCTTGTTACAACATATTTAGAATTTTTAATGGCCTCATCTGCATTTCCTCGTTTTAAATATTCTTTTCTTAGAATATTTCCTGTTGAATGAACAAGTGGTGCATCACCCTTTAATGCATCTGTTGGAGAAGTTACAGCTGGTAATTCAGTATAATCTACTTCTATTAAATTAATTACTTCGTCTAAAGTCTCTTTATGATTAGTGGCAATTAATGCTAATGCATCCCCAATATATCTAGTTATGTCGCCTTCAGCAATCATAACATCCCAATCTTGAACTAAATGGCCTATTTTATTATTTGGAACATCCTTTGCTATCAGAATTTTAACAACATCTTCATGTTGTAATGCTTTTGTCAAATCAATTTTATTTACACGTGCACGTGGATATTTAGAACGTAACGCTTTTGCATAAATCATTCCTGGTAATTGAATATCATCTACAAAGATACCCGTTCCTAATATTTTTTCTTCAGCATCTACTCTTTTGAATCGTTCCGATATATGAGCTGATTTTTCCTTTTCAGGTATTTCCATATTATCTCTAAAATAATCAGCAGCCATTAAAATAGCTTGTTCAATTTTAACGTATCCTGTACAACGACATATATTCCCACGTATTGCTTTTTTCACATCGGCTCTTGTTGGATTTAAATTATTATCTAATAAACCTTTCGCAGCTAATACCATTCCTGGAATACAAAAACCACATTGAACAGCTCCTGCTTCTGCAAAACAATGTGTATACACATCTTGTTCTCTTTTGCTTAGCCCTTCAACTGTAACTACTTTTTTTCCTTCAAATTTAGATACCTTTTGAATACATGCCTTCATTGCCCTTCCATCTACTAATATAGTACATGTTCCACAAGCCCCTTCACTGCAACCATCTTTTACTGATGTAATTCTTAAATCATCTCTTAAAAAAGACAATAATTTCTTATCTTCTTCTAACGTGAACTCTTTTCCATTTACATTTATTTTATACATTATATCCTCCCATTACCTCCAAATATTGATCCCTTTACACCCATTAATATCTACATTACTTTATTTCTATATATAAAATTACTTAATTTTACTTAATAATTTTATAAGCAAATTTTATACCACTTTTTTATATAAAAATTTAACTTATTTGTTTTTTATCTACTTATATTTCTGAATATTCTATCATTTTTTAATATATTCTCTTAATTATTTATCTGTAAAAATAATTGTTTATCAAAGTGATAATGCATTATCATTTTGATAAGTCTCTATTCTACAATATTCTTAATTTACTACGCATAAAAAACAGCAATAATTATCAAATTGATAATTATTGCTGTTTTTTGCAATTTATATCTTAATAAATTAAGTTATCTTTCTAATTATTAAGCAAATAAACTTCTATCACTTAATTAATTTAATTCAGGGTCAATCATACTTAATATTAATCTATCCATTCCACTTTCAATAATATACCCACCATCAACTCTCATTGTGTCTCCTGTTATAAAACTTGCTCTTGGACTACAATAAAACGCTGTAGCATAAGCAATATCTTCTGGTTCTCCTATTCTAGCAACTGGTGTTTCACTTACTATCTTATCTTTAGCCACTTGCAATAATTGAGAGCTCATAGAAGTATTAATAGATCCTGGTTGAATTGAGTTAACCGTTATTCCATAACGCCCAAATTCTTTAGCTAAGCTTTGTGCCATAGCAACTAGTCCTTCTTTAGCTAAACAATAATGTGCATTTCCTGTAACTCCATGATAAGCTCCAAGTGATGACATTATTACAATTCTTCCATATTTTCTTTCTTTCATTTTTTCTCCACACGCTTTTACACAATAGATAGCTCCATAAACATGAGTATTTATAATAACTTCTATATCTTCCATTGGCATTTTAGTAAGATAATTTAATGGTGTTGAATTTCCTGCATTACACACTAATATATCTATTTCACCATATTTCTCATAAATACTGTTGATTGCATCATCCACAGACTTTTTATTAGATACATCTACTTTATATGATTCCGCATGTCCACCTTTTGCCACAATAGCTTCCTTTGTTTCTTCATTTTTTTCTTCGTTTCTAGCTAAAATCATAACTTTAGCGCCTCTTCCAGCTAGTTCTTCACTAATAGCTCTACCTATCCCAGTATTTCCCCCTGTAACAATAGCAACTTGATTAATTAATTCTTTGTTCATAATCCCCATCTTCCTTTTCTATAATTTATATTATTATAAAAATTTATAGTTATTATTAACTTAACTATTATTTTCCACATTCATTAATATAACAAAAAAGTAATGATTATACAAATTTTCGATAATATTTTTTAATTTGAATTATAAAAAATCACACTAAGAATTAGAAACATTATATCAATTATTATGCACTGGTTTTTTAAGTTTAAATTATTTTTAAGAATTTACTTTTTTAATCTTTATAATAAAAAGATAGATATTAAAATAATTCTTGTTATCTTAATATCTATCCTAATATTATAATTAAATATTTCTTTACTATTTACCCCTATTTAACTATATTTATTTTTAGTATTCCTAAGTTCAATTGCTCCATCCACTTTGCTTATACATATATCAAAACTTTACTAAAATATATCCTAATATTTTTATTCTGGTATAGCTCTGTGTCCTATTCCTATAACAACTTCATCTAAATGAAGTAAACCAATACTTAAAAATATACATACAGAAATATGTTCTCCACCTCTAGCTATTCCAATTTTCCCACCTACATTTTGTGCATTGGCTCTATTAGAAACTTGTATTATAGCATCTCTAGTAGCTCCTATTACTGCACCTTCATGTAAATGTTCTTCTCTTATAAGCCCATTTCTTTTTGATGCAACTAGTGCACTTTCTAATATCTTCGATATTGATGAATTAATATTTCCACCTATATTTACTGCTGTAACTTTTATACCTTGCTTGTTATATATCTTTTTTAAATCTTCTTCCTCAAATCTATCACATATAGCCATTTTAGTTGCTATTTTAGCAACCTTTGTGCTATTACTCTCCATAAGATTATTCTCCTTTAATATTAATTTGTATTGTTATATTAACAATACAGTTAAGTATTCTATTAACTTCTTAACTATGTTTATTTCATTTTCAGTAAATAAATCTTCATCATCTTCTGAAATTATTTCAATATATTCATATAATACTAGTGTAATAGATACTAGTACAAGCTGGTTCTTTTTTATAAATCTTTTTTCACATAGATCATCATATACTTCACTAATATTATCAATGAATTCATTATTATTTTTAATTATTAATGAAGATAAACCTAATAATAAATAATGTTCTTTTTTTATTTCCATTTTAGTATTATTTAAATGTGCTTTTATTTCTATAACATTATTTATATAACTAGTATAATCTATCTCATCTAAATTCATCATTGCAAGTGCAATAAAAAAAGTTTCTTTTTTATCAAAGTTTTTTCTAAGTAATTTAAAATATATCTTTAAATACTTTCTAACTAATTGATCATATTCTCTAGAAAACATTGATAAATTTATAAAGCATATATTCATTAATTTAAATTCATCTATACCTTGTATTTTACTCTTTATTTCAGTTTTTGCCTTTAACATATTATTTAATATATTATCATATTCTTTTTTATGAAATCTTAAAGTAATAATAAACGATAAAAGTTCTAAGTACTTGTCCTTTTTAAAACCTTTATTAACTAAATTATCATATATTATAATTGTGTCTTTAACTATATTTTCATATTGAAAATTTGAACACAAAAAAGCAGACATTGCTTTTTTAACGTTTCCATTAAATACATTATTTAGTTCACTTTTACTTATGTATTTTCTAATACTCTTTAATTCACTTTTATCTACTTCATTTTTATTTATTATATAAAGCAAACTTTCTAATATTTTAACTTTATTATTGTCAAATATTAATGTTCTGCTTATATCTTTATAATAATCTTTAAATATATCTACCTTACTTTTCAGATCAACATCCATAATCATCATCCTCTTAAAAAAAATTAACTTTAATATTATATTATTTCTAAATAGTATATATTGTCAATGACTCATATTTAACTTTCTCAGCTTAAAAAATATATTAAAATATCTATAATCAAAAAAGCTCAAAAGATTGCAATCTTTTGAGCTTATATTAAAAATCACTATATATTATAAATTACTCTAAAGTTCCTATTTTTCTAAATTTATCATAACGTTCATTTATCATTTGATTTGTTTCAATGTTTTTCATTTCATTTATTGCATTCATAAGTTCTTTTTTTATGAGCGTTACTTGTTTTTGTGGATTTTTATGTGCTCCACCTCTTGGTTCTTTTATTACCCTATCTATAATACCAAACTCATTTAAATCTTGTGCTGTTATTTTCATAACATTTGCTGCTTCTTTTACTCTTTTGCTATCTTTCCATAATATAGATGCAAACCCTTCTGGTGAAAGTATTGAATAAACTGCATTTTCTAACATAAGTATTTTATCTGCTACTGTTAATGCTAATGCTCCTCCACTTCCCCCTTCTCCAATAACTATAGAAATTATAGGAGTTTTCAATCTACTAAGTTCGAATAAATTATTTGCAATAGCACTACCTTGTCCTCTTTCTTCTGCCCCAACTCCACAAAATGCTCCTGGAGTATCTATGAAACAAATAACAGGTCTATTAAATTTTTCTGCTTGTTTCATAAGTCTTAATGCTTTTCTATACCCCTCTGGATTTGGCATTCCAAAATTTCTTTCTATATTTTCATTTGTATTAGCTCCCTTTGTTATTGCTATTACTGTAACGCTAATATCTTCAAATGATGCTATCCCACCAATTACAGCTTTATCATCACCAAATAATCTATCTCCATGAAATTCTATAAAATCTTTAAAAATATTATCTATATAATATTTTCCTGTAGGTCTATCTTTATGCCTAGCTATTTCAACTTTTTCCCAAGGGCTTGATACTACTATTGATTTTATAAACTCTTTATTCATACTTATTCACTCCATGTAAAACAAGAATCTTATATAAATAAGCTCTCATATTTTTTCTTTCTACAATGCTATCTATGAATCCTTTTTCAAGAAGAAATTCTGATTTTTGAAATGACTCTGGAAGAGTTTCATTTATTGTATTTTCTATAACTCTTCTACCTGCAAATCCAACTAAAGTATTTGGCTCACTTAATATAATATCGCCTTCCATAGCAAAACTTGCTGTTACTCCTCCAGTAGTTGGATCTGTTAATATTGTTATATATAATAGCCCCTTTTCATCATGCCTTGCAAGAGCAGCACTTATTTTTGCCATTTGCATAAGCGAAAATATGCCTTCTTGCATTCTTGCTCCACCTGAAGCTGTAAAAATCAAAATAGGAAGATTATTTTCTGTAGCATATTCTACTATCCTAGTAATCTTTTCTCCAACAACAGTCCCCATGCTTCCCATCATAAAGAAGCTATCCATTATTGCACAAGCTACTTCCAAATCGTTTATTCTACCCACGCCAGTAACTACTGCCTCTTTACTTCCAGTATTACTTTGAGATTGATTTATTTTCTCTTCATAATCTTCAAAGTCTATAGGATTATTTGTTTTTAATGATTTCCACATTTCTTTAAAGATATCTTTATCAAATATCTGTTTTATTCTTTCCTTAGGTGATATCCTAAAGTGCTGATTACATTTAGTACATACATATTTATTAGTTTGTAAATCTTCATAATAAATCATACTATTACAATTAGTACATTTAGTCCACATTCCTGATGGAATATTAGGTTTTTCTTCTACTACTTTGCTTTTATATACTGACGGATTAACCGTTGCATATTTATTTTTTTTAAACAAATCCTTAAGCATTATTCTTCACCATCTTTTCTGCTAAAAATGACGTATCATAATTTCCATCTAAAAATTCTTGCATTTCAAGTATAGAAAATTGAAAATCTATATTAGTTTTTACTCCACCTACTGCAAATTCACCTAAAGCCCTTTTCATTTTTACAATAGCTTCTTCTCTGGTTTTTCCAAAAGTTATAAGTTTTGCAATCATGGAATCATAAAAATAAGGTATATTGTATCCACAATATATAGCAGAATCTATTCTAATGCCCATTCCTCCTGGAACACATAACTCTGATATTTCTCCTGGACATGGTCTAAAATCATTTTCTGGGTCTTCAGCATTAATTCTACATTCTATTGCATGACCAGATATCTTTATATCTTCTTGCTTTAATAATAACTTTTCGCCTGAGGCTATCTTTAATTGTTCTTTAACTAAATCAACACCTGTAATCATTTCTGTGATTGGATGCTCTACTTGTATTCTTGTGTTCATTTCCATAAAATAAAAGTTATTGTCTTTATCAAATAAAAATTCTATAGTTCCTGCATTTTTATAATTAACAGCTTTAGCTGCTTTCTTAGCTATTTCTCCCATAGTACTTCTTATTTCTTCATTTAATATATTAGATGGAGCCTCTTCTAAAACTTTTTGATTTTTTCTTTGAAGAGAGCATTCTCTTTCTCCTAAATGAATAACATTTCCATACTCATCAGCTAAAATTTGAAATTCAATGTGTCTAGGTCTTTCAATGAATTTTTCTATATATAATCTGTCATCACCAAAGCAAGCTTTAGATTCAGATTTAGCAGTTTTATATCCCTTTAAGAATTCTTCATCACTTCTGGCAATTCTTATTCCTTTTCCACCACCACCAGCTGCTGCCTTTATCATTATTGGATAACCTATTTTTTTAGCAATACCTAAAGCATGCGTTTCATCCTCTATTTCACCTTCATATCCAGGTACAACAGGAACATTTGCCTTTTTCATTATTTCTCTAGCTCTTGCTTTATCACCCATAAGCTCAATAGATTGATAGTCTGGTCCTATAAATTTTATATTACATTCTTTACACATCTTTGCGAACTTAGCATTTTCAGATAAAAATCCAAATCCAGGATGTATTGCATCAGCCCCACTAAGTACACATGCACTTAAAATATTAGCAATATTTAAATAACTATCTTTAGCTATTGCTGGACCTATACAAATTGCTTCATCAGCTAATTGAGTATGAAGTGCTTCTTTATCAATTTCTGAGTAGACAGCAACTGTAAGTATTCCCATTTCTCTACAAGCTCTAATTATTCTAACTGCGATTTCTCCTCTATTTGCAATAAGCACCTTTTTAAACATATCCTTCACCTATCCTATAGCAAAAAGTATTTCAGCTTCACAAACTGTTTTACCATCAACTGAAGCTATTCCTTTGCCTATTCCTATTGGCCCCTTAAGTTTTACTATTTCACAATATAAATCTAATCTATCTCCTGGTACAACCTTTGCCTTAAATCTAACCTTATTAGTTCCAGCAAATAATGGTGTTTTTCCTTTAAACTTTTCCATTGATAAAATAGCCACAGCTCCTGCTTGTGCCAAAGCTTCTATTTGTAAAACCCCTGGCATAATTGGTTCTTCTGGATAATGACCTTGAAAAAACTGTTCATTTGAAGAAACATTCTTATATCCCTTAACAAATAATTTTTCTTCTATATCCATTTCAGTTACTCTATCTATAAGTAAAAATGGGTATCTATGAGGTAAAATTTCTTTTATTTCTTCTATCTTTAACATAAATATTAGTCCTCCTTAATTTCAAAGAGTTTTTGTCCAAACTCAACCATATCTCCATCTTTTGCAAAACACTTTACTATTTTTCCATCATAACTGCTTTCAATTTCATTCATTAACTTCATTGCTTCAATTATGCAAATTACTTTTCCCTTTTTCACATAATCTCCTTCTTTAGCAAATGACTCGCTATCAGGAGATGGTGATGAATAAAACGTTCCAACCATTGGTGATGTAATTATTACTGTGTCTTCTTCTACAGCTTCTTCTGACATGTTATTTGATTTATTTTCTGGGAAATTATTCTTTTCTTGTATAGGTTCCTCTTTTGTATGAATGTTGCTTTCCTTTTTTGTAGTTTCTTCTTCTTCTACATTTCTATTTAAGCTTCTAGTTAAAGACTTATCCATTTTTATATAGCTATCATTTGATTTTAATTCAAAGTACGCTAAATCCGAAGAATTTATAATATTTATAAGTTCTTTAATATTTTGAAAATCCATAAAATTGCCTCCTATTTTTCTTCCCATCTCTTAAATAATAAAGTTGCATTATGTCCACCAAATCCTAAAGAATTTGTTAAAGCATACTTAAGTTCTTTTTTTCTTCCCTTATTAGGAACATAATCTAAATCTAATTCTCCATCTTTAGTTTCATACCCTATTGTAGGAGGTACAAAGCCTTCTTCTAGTGCTTTTAAACACACTATAGACTCAATAGCTCCTGCTGCACCTAATAAATGTCCTGTCATTGATTTTGTAGAAGATATTGGAATGTTATACGCACCTTCTCCAAAAACTTTTTTAATTGCTGCTGTTTCAAATTTATCATTTAATTGAGTTGAAGTTCCATGAGCATTTATATACGAAACTTCAGTTTTATCTATCTTAGCTTCATTAATTGCTTGACTCATAGCTTCTGCTGCTCCAAAACCTTCTGGATGTGGAGAGGTAATGTGGTATGCATCACAAGTTGAACCATATCCTACAATTTCACCTAATATATTTGCTCCTCTTTCTAAAGCTGAATCTAAAGATTCAAGTAATAATATTCCTGCACCTTCACCCATTACAAATCCACTTCTATCTTTATCAAAAGGAGTTGAAGCTTTAATAGGATCATTTGAAGAATTAAGTGCTTTCATACTATGGAACCCTTCAACACCGATTCTTGTTATTGGAGCTTCTGCACCACCTGCTAACATAAAATCAGCATATCCATGTTTTATATATCTAAATGCATCTCCAATATTATTTGTACCAGTTGCACATGCTGTCACTACTGATGTACAAGAACCTTCAAGTCCATATTGAATAGATATATTTCCAGCAGCTAAATTGATAATTGCCATTGGAACAAAGAATGGTGACATTCTCTTTGATTTACCTGTAACTAATTTAGTACATTCACTTTCTATAGTTGCAAATCCACCTATTCCTGAACCTACCATAACACCAAATCTTTTTTTATCTACTTTCTCTAAATCTATTTTAGAACTTTTAATTGCCTCATCAGCTGCAATTAATGCCATTTGAGAAAATCTATCTAGTCTTTTACATTCTTTTTTACCTAAAACTTCTTCTGGATTAAAATCCTTAAGTTCTCCAGCAATCTTAACATTAATTAATTCATTATCTATTAATTTAATAAAATCTATTCCTAATTTACCTTCTTTATTGTTTTTCCAAAATGTATCTACATCATTTCCTATTGGAGTTAATGCTCCCATTCCCGTAACAACAACTCTTCTTTCCATAACTCTATACTCCTCCATTACATTACCATTCCGCCATCAATATTTATAACTTGACCTGTAACATAGTTTGAATTTTCACTTGCAAGAAAAGCTACAACACCTGCTACATCTTCTGGAGTTCCAAATCTCTTTAATGGTATATTCTTTTGAGCTTCTTCTTTAACTTTTTCACCTAAAACGCTTGTCATATCTGTTTCAATAAATCCTGGTGCAACTGCATTTACATTAATTCCTCTTGCTCCAAGCTCTTTTGCTAAAGATTTAGTCATACCTATAACCCCTGCTTTAGAAGCAGCATAGTTTACTTGCCCTGCATTACCTGCAACACCAACTACTGATGAAATGTTTATTATCTTTCCATGTCTTTGCTTAACCATGACAGGAGTAATTGATTTTAAACAATTAAAAACCCCTTTTAAATTTACATCTATAACATCATCAAAGTCTTTTTCTTTCATTCTAAGAATAAGGGTATCCTTTGTTATTCCAGCGTTATTTACAATAATATCTATAATTCCGAATTTGTTTTTTGCTTCACTTATAATATTCTCTACGTCTTCTAATTTGCTTATATCACCTTTAACAGTTAAAACTTCTACACCCATTTTTTCTATTTCAGAAGCTACTATTTTTGCTTCTTCTTCACTACTTCTATAATTTAATACTATGTTTGCACCAAGAGAAGCTAATTTTAAAGCAATTGCTTTACCTATTCCTCTTGCGGCTCCTGTAATAATTGCACATTTTCCTTTTAGCATTAATTAAAATCCTCCCTAAGCTAAATTTCTTCTAATGTTAATAATAATTTATTTAATGATTCCATATCCTCTATATTTAATACTTTAACACTTCTATTAATCTTCTTTACAAATCCACTAAGAACCTTACCTGGTCCAACTTCAATAAATGTATTAACTCCATTTTTTATCATATCTTCAATAGTCTTATCAAAAAGCACAGATGATCTTATATGTCTTTTTAATAACTCTTTAATATCATCTCTCTCATCATAAGGTAATCCTTTCACATTAGAATACGTAACTTTATTTAATGAATTTATATTCGTATTCTTTAATGTGTTATAAAATTCTTCACTTGCATTCTTTAATAATGAACTATGGAAAGGTCCACTTACTTTTAAAGGTATTCCTAATCCACCAAGTTCTCTTGCAATTCTAACAGCTTCATCAATAGCCTTATTTTCACCAGCTATTGCAACTTGCTTTGGACAATTGTAATTTGCTGCTTCTACAACACCAAATTCACTTGCTCTATTTAATAACTCTTCTAATTTTTCATTATCAAGTTTTAAAATAGCTGCCATCTTTCCAAGGCCTTTTGGAAGAGAGCTTCCCATTATTCTGCCTCTCTCTTTTACAAGGAGTAATCCTTCTTCTAAAGAAAGTGCTCCTGAGAAAATCAGTGAAGCATATTCACCAAGACTTAATCCTGCAGTATACTTTGCTTCAATATTATTTACTTCCAAGGCTTTTAATGCTACTAAAGAAGCCACTACTATTGTAGGTTGAGCATTTTCTGTTTGCATTAAAACTTCTTCTGGACCATTGAATAGCATATCTTTTATTGGCATATTTAATATTTTCTCTGCTTTATCAACTATTTCTTTACATTCTGGTATTTTGTCATAGAATTCCTTTGCCATTCCAACATATTGAGCACCTTGACCTGGAAAAAGAAATGCAATATTTTCACTATTCATGATTTCCTCCAAATAACATAAACCTTTGCTTTGCTTCTCCAAACATCTCTTCAATAATTTCTTTTGATGTTTGTTCTTTATTAATTAAGCCTGCAATTTGTCCAGACATTATAGAACCATTGTCGACATCACCATCTATGGCTGCTTTCTTTAAAGTACCTGCTCCTAATTCTTCTAATTTTTCTGGACTTATACCTTCTTTTTCTAACTTGTTATACATTCTTGATAGCTTATTTTTAAGCACTCTTACTGGATGACCTGTAGATCTACCTGTAACTTCTGTATCTATATCTTTAGCTTTTAATATCTTATCTTTATAATTTTGATTTACTGTACATTCTCTTGCAACTAAAAATCTAGTTCCAACTTGAACGCCTTCTGCTCCTAACATAAAAGAAGCTGCAATTCCTCTTCCATCACCTATTCCACCTGCTGCTATAACTGGTATGCTTACTGCATCTACAACTTGTGGAATTAACGCCATTGTAGTAAGCTGACCTACATGACCACCTGATTCTGTACCTTCTGCTATAATTGCATCTGCTCCTGCTTTTTGCATTCTCTTAGCAAGGGCTACTGATGCAACAACTGGTATCACCTTTATATTGTTTGCTTTCCATCTTTCCATGTACTTACCTGGACTTCCTGCTCCAGTAGTAACAATAGCTACATTTTCTTCACATACTAGTTCTGCTATTTCTTCTGCATTTTCAGACATTAGCATTATATTTACACCAAAAGGTTTATCTGTTAATTTTTTAGCTTCTCTGATTTGATTTCTTACCCATTCTGTTGGTGCTGCTCCTGTTATTATTCCAATTCCACCAGCTTCACTTACCGCTGCTGCTAAAGATGCATCTGCTATCCAAGCCATACCTCCTTGAAATATCGGATACTTTATACCAAGTAGATCACATACTCTATTATTTGCCACAAATAATTCCTCCTAATAGTGTTTTTATAAAAATACTTACATTATATAAATTAAATCGGGAATACTTATTTGCATACCCGACTTAACTTGGATGTTAATATTTAAAATTTTAATTATCAGTCTTATTCTTTACGTATTCAACTGCATCTTTTAAACTCTTTAACTTTTCAACTTCTTCTATTTGAATATTGAATTTTTCTTCTAATTCAATTACAACTTGGAATAAGTCTAAAGAATCTGCTCCTAAATCTTCAAATGTAGTTTCTAAAGTTATTCCATCCTTTTCTACCCCTAATTGTTCACATATTATATCTCTGATTTCTTCAAATAACATAATTTTTTCCTCCTTGTTTTCTCTTTTTATTTATTTTTAATTAATGTGTTTATATAATGGATAAACTGACATTGTAATTAGACTTTGAGAATCCTTAATGAATATTTCTAAGTTCAATTGCTCAGTCAATTTTGTTTATACATATATAAACGCTTTTCTAAAACATATCCTAATGATTTAATTTTTACCATTCTAATAATGTAGCTCCATAACTTAATCCACCACCAAAAGCTACTAAAAGTATTTTATCTCCTTTTTGTAGAAGATTTTTTTCATATAACTCATTTAGCGCTAATGGTACTGAAGCTGACGATGTATTTCCTGTCTTATCTAAATTTATATAAAACTTATTTATATCTATCTTTAATTTTTTAGCAACATAATCTAATATTCTTATATTAGCTTGATGAGGCACTATGTACTTTATATCATTTAAGCAAACATCTGTACCTTCTAATGCACCATCAATTCCTTTAATAATGGCTGAAGTTGCAAATTTAAAAACTTCCCTACCATTCATCTCTACATATTGGTTGCTAATAAAATTTTCTTTAGTAAAAGGAGTGTTAAAATCAAGTGCACCTATAGTCAATGAATCTCCCTTTTTCCCATCTGTTTTCAAATACGAATTAATTATTCCATTCTTTTCATCTCTTACAAGTACTGCTGCTCCACCACCATCACCAAATAATATACAAGTTCCTCTGTCATTCCAATTAATAACTTTAGAAAGTGTTTCTGCACCTATAACAAGTGCATTTTTATAATTTAATGATTTCATTAATGAATTTGCAGTTTCTAATGCAAATACAAATCCTGAGCAAGCAACATTTATATCAAATGCTGTAGCATTATTAGCATTTAATTCTTTTTGAACTAAACATGCTACAGATGGCATAAACATATCTGGAGTAATAGTTGCTACTATTATTAAATCTAAATCTTCAGAATCAATCTTTGCTCTTTCAAGAGCAACTTTAGCGGCTTTCACAGCAATTTCCGAAGTATTTTCACCTTCTGAAATTCTACGTTCTTTTATGCCTGTTCTTTCAACTATCCATTCATCATTGGTGTCTACAAATTCACTAATCTTATCATTTGTAACAGCAAGTGATGGTAAATATCCTCCTACTCCCCCTATTTTAATGTTCATACTTTTCTCCTTAATTATTTCAATTTATATTTTTGTTTTAAAAACTCATTTATCTTATTTAATGCTGAAATTAGCATTGCTTCTTCTTGTTGTGTTAAGCTTTCTATCGAGTTGCTAACCATATCATTATGAAATTTTTCATGTAATCTATAAGCTAGTTTTCCTTTTTTAGTTAAAGCAATTAAAACAACTCTTCTATCTTCTTCTATTCTGCTTCTTTCCACATAACCTTTTTTAATAAGTTTATTTATTGCAGTTGTTAAAGTCCCAACTGTTATTTTTAAATCTTGAGCTACTTCAGACATAGTTCTTTTTTTGTACATTCCAATTGCTTCAATAGTATGAATTTCAGTAATTGAAAGGTCTGAAATTATGCCTTCTTTTATTGTTTGTTCTTCTATTTGTAAAATATCGTTAAATAATTCTACTAATATCTCATTGACTATCTTTTTTGATTGACCCATTTATTTATTTTCCTCCAGATAAAACATTAAATATTTGATCTAGCAATTAAAATTTAATTTCCGCAATCAAACATTTTGATAATCAAAATATACTACATTCAAAATAAGTTGTCAATTATTTTGAAAATATATTTTTATTATTTACCATTATTTTCACTATATACCCAAACTTTTAATTCCTAAGTACATATGCTATAATTATTATAATATTTTTAAATATTACTTATTTTTTTACACGAGGAGGAAAAATAATGGTAAAAAAATTGATTTTAGCTACAGTTTTAATGTTAAGCATAGCTTTAGTAGGTTGTTCTTCAAATTCAGCTACTAATACAAAGCAAGAAGATAATACTGTAGTAGAGAATTCTAAGACGGATAATAACGAAAATGATATTAAAAAGGACAACCCTGCTGAAAGTTCTAAGGATGATAAAAACGATAAGAAAGAAACTGAGGCATTCTTTATATATACTGAAGATGCAGATAATATGGAAATTAAAGAAATTTCAACTATTGAACTAAACAAAGATTTAAGTTTAGAAGATAAATTAAAGCAATTATCAAAGTCTCTTTCTGAAAAAGTATTTGATAACTTACCAATAGAAGTAAAATCTATTGATACTGTAGATGGCAAAAAAATTGCTACTATAAACTTAGATGAAAGTGCAGCTAACAAAGGTGTAACTAGCAATGCTGATTTAAAGAAACCTAATTGGGCAGCTAATAAATTACAAGGTTCTACTGGTGGAGAGATATCTGAAAATAGTTTATTAGAAACTTTTCTTCAAGTAAAATATAAAGGTGAATGGATTGACGGGGTGAAATTCTTATACAAGAATGAACCAATCGAATTTGAACATACACCTAAATTATCTGAAATTCAATATAGAAAATAATTATTTAAACAACAATAAAGCTACTACTTAAATGAATAATTCATTCAAGTAGTAGCTTTTTATTGTGAAAATAAAAGACTCTGTTTTAAGATTGTTGATATATTTAATAGGTAAAGTGGCATTGTAATTGGGCTTTTAGAACCCTTAATGAGTATTGTCACATTTACTGCTTGTCTCCAATTTTATATTGGGAGCAAGCTAAAATGGGACTATACTCATTTTAGCGTTGTTAAGTGAGAGTCGGAATTTTATATTTCGCTCCTCGAACTTACTCAGCGACTATCAGAAGTCGAGTTTCCTTTTTACATTCCGTCCACCTTTACTTATGCATATATCAACCCACTACTTAAACAGAGCTAAATAATTATATTTATTATTTAGTATAGCATTCTAAAATTTCACCAAAATATAATACATGCTTTGATTCACCTTCGCCATAAAATTTATCTTTGATTTCAGGATCAATATTATCTAAATTCATTTCTTGTTTAAACATTATTTTGCACTCGTAATATTTATCACATCCATGAACTATAGGACTACTTACGCTTTTGCTAGGTATAAATTTTATATTAGCTTCTTTTTCTTTGTCTATATCTCTTCCTGACTTTGTTCCACATATAGTTAAAGCTGACTTCATATTTTCATCAAATGGTATACTAATTGTATAATTATCACCAGAATCTAAAAATTCTTTAGTATATCTTGTTTCTCTAACTAGTGCCATAAATATAGGTCTTCTCCAAATGTAACCTACACTTCCCCAGCTAATTGTCATCGTATTAGCCTTATTTTCATCTCCACATGTTAAAAATGCTCCTGATTTATAAAGATTATCCATTGAAATCTCTAAACCTTCTGTAAAAGTTTCCTTCATAAACTTTCTCCCCCACTTCTTTAATATTTAGCTCTATTTTAAAGTAGTATTGATATAGAACTTAATTTTTACATCACTATATAAAATAATACCATATTATTCTATTAAATGTTGTTTATAAATTCTTTATATTCTTTTAAATCTCTTATAGGATCAAGTTCTTTATCTTTTTTCATATAATCTAAAAATAAATCATTTAGCTTTATACTCTTTTCTACATCTTTTAAACCCTTTAGTAGTTCCCCTATATTAACATAGAAACAAGCCCTATTATAATATAAGAATCCTTCTTCTGGATTTATTTCTATCCCTTTATTTATTATATTTATTGCAGTTGTAAAATCATCTTCTTCTCTATATATCACAGCTAAATTTAAGAAACTATATGTATATGTAGGATTTGCTAATATAGATTTTTTATAACATCCTATGGCACCTTGCTTTTTATTTAATTTATTTAATATAACAGCTTTATTAAATAATATTTTATAATGCTTAGGGTTAATTTCTAGAGCTCTATTTATATATTCTAACGCTTCATCATTTTTATCCATTTCTTCAAAAATGCAAGCTAAGTTTGCATATCCCCATAAATCATTATTATTTAATTCAATAGTTTTTTTATAATTTAAAATTGCCTTTTCTTTCTCATCTAATTCATCATATATATTAGCCAAAAAGAAATACGCTTTATCATAGTTAGGATCTTTCTCTATTGATATTTTATAATACTCTTTTGCCTTTGATAAGTCACCTAATTCATCATAGATTGTGCCTAAACCATAATAAGCTCTTGGTTCATCTTTATCTAAATTTATTATTTCTAAATATTTTTCTTCTGCTTCTTTTCTTAAACCAATTTCATCATATAATAATGCCATATCAAGTAAAAATTCTATATCATTTTTACCTAAATTTAATGCATATGCTTTTTTATAAAATTTTAAAGCTTTTAATAAGTTTCTCTCACTTTTTAGATTTCTAGCCATATTTAAATAATTATCGTACAAATAATTTTTATTTTCCATTTAACACTTCATCCTTGCTAATTCTTTGTAATAACTAATTTAGTATATCATTAAAAAATTCAAAAATAAAATGCTTTTATAACAACTTATCATGTTATTATAAAAATATTTATTATCGTATATTTTAAACTTTAACATTATGTTAAAATCAATAAAAAATACTATCCTTAGGACGTAAGAATATTTTGATATGGTTTAAACTATGCCTTATTAGGCTTATAATTTTTATTCACAAAAATTATGATTAGTATTAATGATAATAGTGTAATTATTAATCTAATCCAATTATCTTGTATATTAATAAAGTCGTAGCTAATCAAGGCTTCCAGCATAATAGAAGGTATTTTTCCTAAAAAAGTTGCTATTGTAAAAGGTATAATATTCATATTACTTACTGAAGCCCCTAATGTTACAAATCCAGAAGGTACAAACGGTAGTAACCTTACTAAAAATACTAAGTATGTACTTTCTTTTCCTTCACTTTTTACTAACCTTTCTAGGTATTTATTATTCTGCGAAAAATTTTGTGCCTTCTTTTTAAAACCCTTTCTATAAAGCCAAAACGATATAACTGCACCAATGGTTTCTCCAATTAATGATATAAAAAAACCTTTTATAGGACCAAAAAAAATAATATTCGCTCCAGTAACAAATATAGAAGGTAAAATCCCTAATATAGCTATAATCACACTGGCAAAAATGCTTATTAATAAAGCTATATTGCTATAATTACTCATTATATTAATAAACGTATCAACATTCATCATATGTTAATCTCCTATCTAAAATTCTACATTAATAAATTTTAATAATTATAGCATAGTATTTTATTCTCTGAATAGATAAATTGATTTTTACCACTTAGTAATTACATAATAAATTTTACAGCTATAAAAATATCTTATTTTAGTTAGTATATTTAGTTACCTTTCACTCTTCTAAGCATATTGACTTCTTTACCTGTAAACTTAGTTATTGCATAATTTTCTAATCCCCTCTCTATTGCTTTTATTGCTGTATCTGTTGCTTGCTCTTCTTTTCCTTTTTTGATTCCATTTGAGTAAATAACATATGTTACTATATCTTTCATTATAAAATATTTTCAAATATAGCATTATTTAATAACATTTGATATATAATTTCTTTCTTGCAATCATTTTATTAAAGTGTTAAAATGATTTCTAAAAAGAAACTATATTTTATTAATATTAATGAGGTGCTTATTTATGAATAAAAATTTATATAATTCTAAATTAGAAGAAGGATTATCACGACTTCAATGTGAACTTGTTGCTGAGAGAAATAGGATAAACATAGACAATATTTCTTGGTTTCAGTATGACTTATTGGAGTGTTTATACCAAACAAATGGAAGTCTCCCTGCAGAATTAAGTAGTAGATTGGGTGTTTCACGTTCTAAAATATCTAAAGGGTTAAAGATTCTTAAAGATATAGGCTATATAAAACAGGCAAAAAGTAATTATGATGCAAGAGAACTTTGGACAGAATTAACAGATAAAGGTTTCAAATTTTTAAAGGATAACGAGAAAGGACATGAGTATTTAGCTGAAATTGCAGCATCTGCTTTAACTGAAAATGAACAAGTATTTTTTGCTGAACTATGTCTTAAAGTAAGCAAAATTTTTGGAGAAAGAAGGGGATACTATGACAAAAGAAATGATTGAGATATTTCATGCAAATGAAAATAATCTTAAGGATATATCAGTAAATATTCCAAAGAAAAAAATTACCATAATCACAGGGTTGTCTGGTTCTGGAAAATCTTCACTAATTTTTGACACACTAGCTGCTGAATCTCAGCGAATGCTGAATGATACCTATTCTTCCTATATTCAACGGTTATTGCCACATTATAGCAGACCTAATGTTGAAAAAATTAATAATCTTCCTGTATCTATTATTATAGATCAAAAGAAAATAGGTGGAAATGCACGTTCAACAGTCGGAACAGTTACTGACATTTACACCTTATTACGTCTTCTCTTTTCTAGAATAGGAAAACCTTTTGTTGGTTATTCAATGAACTTTTCTTTTAACAATACAAACGGTATGTGCTCTTACTGTCAAGGATTAGGAATAGTTAAAGAGATTGATATTCATAAGTTAATCAATTTTGATAAAAGCTTAAATGAAGGTGCTATTCAATTTCCTACATTTCAACCAGGTGGATGGAGATTAAGTCGTTATACTGAATCTGGTTATTTTGACATTCAAAAACCTATTAAAGACTACTCTAATTTAGAGCTTAATACATTGCTTTATGAAGAAGAAAAAATACCTGATAACGCTACAAGTAACTGGCATAAAACAGCCAAGTATATTGGACTTATTCCCAGAATCAGAAGTTCCTTTTTAGAAAAAGAGCAAAAACAATACAAAAAAGAAATTGAACAACTTGTTAATGAACAGCTTTGCCCTCATTGTGATGGAAAACGTCTTAATACTACGATTCTATCTTGCAAAATCAAAGGGAAATCAATTGGTGATTGTGTGGATATGCCAATAAATGAATTAAAATCTTTTATTCAAACAATCCACGAATCAAAAGTTCAGGTCGTCATTGATGATATTCTCAAGCACTTAAGTACATTAGAAGAAGTTGGATTGGATTATCTTACGCTAAACCGCACAACTAATACATTATCTGGCGGAGAGTCTCAACGTATTAAAATGTCAAAACATTTAAATAGTAGTCTTAATGATATTATATATATATTTGATGAACCTAGTATTGGATTACACCCTCATGATATTACTGGTATAAATAAGATATTTAAAGGACTTAAAGAAAAGGGAAATACAGTTATAATTGTGGAACATGATCCTGATGTAATAAAGATAGCAGATCATATTATTGATATGGGACCTAAATCAGGAGTTCATGGTGGAAAAATCACTTTTCAAGGAACATATTCAGAATTATTAAGCAGTCATACCACTACTGGTATTGCTTTATCTAAAAAACATAATATAAAAGCGATAAATAGAAATTTTACCTATTTTTATAAACTTAATAATGCAAAAATGTTTAACTTAAAAGATATATCTGTAAAAATACCTAAAAATGCCTTAACAGTTGTAACAGGAGTAGCAGGTTCAGGTAAAAGTACGTTAATTACACGTATTTTCCATAATAAGTACCCCGATAGTATCCTTTTAGACCAAAGAAGAGTTTATACATCTTCTCGTTCAATATTAGCTACCTACATGGGTTTTTTTGATAAAATACGAACTATATTTGGAAGGATAAGTGGTCAATCTCATTCATTATTTAGCTCTAATGGAGAAGGTGCGTGTCCTTTATGTAAAGGAAAAGGGATAATTAAAACAGACCTTGCCTTTCTAGATGATGTGGAACAAACTTGTGAGTTATGTGATGGAAAGCGTTACAAGAAAGAAGCTTTGGATTACAAGTACAATGGATATACAATAAGTGACATTCTTAATCTCACAGTTGAGGAGGCTTTAACAGTTTTTATTGACAAAGATATAAAAAAAATATTACGCACTATCCAAGAAGTAAATCTAAGTTATATTAAACTTGGACAGTCGCTTGATACACTATCAGGAGGGGAACTTCAGCGATTGAAAATCGCTTCAACATTTTTAGATGATACTAGTGAAATTTATATATTGGATGAACCAAGCACTGGCTTACACGAATCAGATATCCAAAAATTGATAGAATTATTAATCAAGTTAATTAAGAGAGGGAAAACAATTATCACACTAGAACATAATTTAAGTGTAATGTGCCATGCTGACTGGATTATCGATTTAGGGCCTTTTGGAGGCTTTAACGGCGGAGAATTGGTGTATATGGGATATCCACAAAATATTATACAATGTTTTTCATCTCTGACTGGGAAAAGGTTGTTAGAATATACACGAAGATAATATATTAATAAAATATACGTTATCTCTGTAAAATGGCTACTGAAAGATAGAGTTTAATATATTGGCACTAAGTTATTCTAGATACACACTCAAATACTATTTGGTATCTTTTCTGAAATAATAAAAACCGCACCTATTTATGGTACGGTTCTCCATTACCCACTCAAAGGAGCACATTTTACTCTATTATCAAGTTAATCTTTATCTAATATTCAATCTTCAAATAACCCTATTCTCTTATTCTTTGTTATAATTTTAAAGCGGTTTTATATAAATATTTTTAGATAATTCTCGAAGTCTCTTAGCATCTAATATATATACTTTTTTATCCTCACATTTTATGATTGATTTCGCTTCCATTTCTTTAAATGTTCTATTTAAGTGTCTATATGTTGTTCCTAAGAATTGGGCGATTTCTAAGTATGATGAATTTAAAATTATATAATTTTTATCTGTTACATTCTCCACTAAATAACTAGACAATCTATTAATAAGTGGATATACAAAATTATATGAGCTATTATTAATAGTTGCATAAAGTTTTTCGCTTAAAGAATCTACTAAATGGTGTAAAAGCTTTGTATTATCAAAATACTTTTTTCTAATTATATCTGAAGGTATTGCTATCAAATAAGTATCTTCCACTGCATCAATATTACAAAGTATAGGAATATCTTGTAAAAGTTCTACATCTCCTATCGTATTAAAATCTCTATAGAATTTTAAAATCATAGATTTCCCATTTTCAAAAGGATAAAAAATTTTAATTTTTCCATCTACAAGTAAATAATAATATTCAAGTTTATCCTCTGATTCTAATATATATTCCTCTTTTTCATAAAAATGAAGTTGTGCATATTCTAATATGTCCTTATCAAGTATATTTTCTATATTATGCTTTTTAATATAATAATTTAAAAGATTACTATCCGAAATTTTTCTCATAAATACTCCTAACATGACCTATGTCATATTTTAATTCTTATAAATATATTATCTTATTTATAAATAACCGTAAAGTGTAGGAGGAATTTAAATATATATATAAATTTAGCTCTTTTAAATGATGCTTCTCTTACCATCATGATTTTTTAACATGATATTAAAGGTAAAATTAGCTCAACGAGAGGGTAGTATAAAACTATATGAAGGAGATAAATTATGAAATATGAAGTTATAATATTCGATGCAGATGAAACTTTATTTGACTTTAAGAAATCTGAAAGAGAAGCTTTTAAAAACACTATGCTTGAATTTGGTATACAATATAATGAAAATTATCACTTAAAGATATATCAGAGTATAAACACAGCTATATGGAAAGAATTTGAAGAGGGTATTATTACTCAAGAGAAATTAAAGGTAGAAAGATTTAAAAGATTATCAAGTAAATTAAAAATTGAGTTTAATGAATCTCAATTCGCCAAGTCATATATGAAATATTTAGCTGAGGCATCCTTTTTATTTGAGGATAGTATAGAACTTGTAGAAAATCTAAATAACTATTATACACTTTCTATAGTCACTAATGGTCTTACATCTGTACAAGAAAAAAGAATTAGAAAATCTATTATATCAAAATACTTTAAAGATATAGTAATTTCTGAAGAGATATCAGTATCAAAACCAAATCCTGAAATATTTGAACACGCTTTAAAAAATATAAATCATATTGACAAAAGCAAGGTATTGATGGTAGGAGATAGCTTAACTTCTGATATACAAGGCGGAATAAATTTTGAGATAGATACATGTTGGTATAACCCTAACAAGCTTGTAAATAAAACAGAAGTAAAACCAACTTACGAGATTTCTAACTTTAAGGAACTTAAAGATTTACTAGTTAATCCACAAAAATATTTCTATAGATAATATTCTAATAGGCATAGAATTTAATTAAAATTCTATGCCTTTGCCTCTGTAGATTTTTTAAACCCGTATCCCTTACTTGTGATACGGTTAGCCACACCTTATTCTAAATACAAAAATAAATGCTTTTTAACAACTTATCTCGTCATTAAAAAAGCATTCATTATAATATATTTTTAATAGTCTTTATAATCTTTATGTTTTTCTTTTTCTTTCTTTTTTTCACCTATGCGCTTAGCAATAGTATAAATAAGTAGTCCGACACTTCCTATTATAAATAATCCATAGATTGATAATATAACTATTGCTGATAAATTAATCATAACTATTCCTCTATAACTACTGCTGTACCATATGCAACCATTTCTGCTGCTCCTTGAGCTATTGATGAAGACATAAGTCTCATTCCAATTATAGCATTTGCACCTTTTTCAGTAGCTTCATCTACCATTCTTCCAATAGCTATTTGTCTTGCTTCTGTAAGCATTTCATTATAACCATTCATTTCTCCACCAACAATATTTTTAAATCCAGCCATTAAATCTTTTCCGATATTTTTACATCTAACAGTACTACCTTTTACAAGACCCTTTATCTCGCATATATTTTTTTCTGGTACATTATCTGTTGTTAATATTAACATTTGGTATTCCCCCTAACATACATTTAAAATTCGTATGTGTTTATTATAACAAATTTTTACACAGCTAATTACTTAAGATTTCTTTAATTTTCTTATTCCAATTCAAATGTTCCAGTATAAAGTTGATAAAGCTATTATTATCTATTGTATCCACAGAGCCTGTTAAAGTTTATTAATCTTCTAACACAAAAAATAGAGAGCACATTTGGCTCTCTATTATTATTATATGCATTCATTTTATTCCATACGCATCATAACCAAATTTAACTATAGCCCATATTATTGATACCTTGTCCATATTTGAGTTACTTGTGTAAGACTCTACTTAGATTCTAATATTTTTGCAGAATCATTTGTTATCTTGGTTAATAAATTATACTCTTCTCCTAATATCTCTCTATAACGATTATGTAACTTTAACCTGTACTTTTGTATATCCTCTTGAATTTTTTCTCCATTATTAGTTAAGTATATATGAGATAATTTTCCTTCAGCTCTCCTCTCAACTAAGCCATTTATAACTAATTTATCTATAAGTCTAGTTATTGTAGATGGCTTTAAGTGAAGTTCTTTGCTTAATTCCTTTTGTGTTATTCCAGGTTTAAACTTTACGCCAAGAAGCATATATACATATGTAGGGGATAATCCTAGTGGCTTCAACTCGTCTTCAGCTATTTTAGCTGCTACCTTTTTTAATCTAGTTGCAGTGAAAAATAAACACTCGCAAAAATTTTGTTCAAGCATTATGTCCTCCCTTCTAACTTTTTATAATTTTATCTATATAACTAATATATTAAAGATAATTTTTTAAATTTGCAACTAATTAATACCACTATTTTATATAAAAGTATTTCTTTACCCTATATTTTATTATTTTAATAATCATTTGATTATATAAATAATATAAAAAAAGTTGATTACTATTAAAATAGTAATCAACTTTTTTAAAAGAACTATATTTATTTAACAAGTAATTGTTCTTTTGCATGGACCATAGTTGTTAATAAATCATTACATTGTGTATTTATATTAAATTCTTTACCTTTTCTAGATACATATCCATTTATATAATCAATTTCTGTAAGACGATGATTTTGAATTAAATCTTGATGCATTGATGGATAGTGTTCTCCAGCTTGGCTTGGATCATATATTTGTTCTATTCCTTTTGCAACTTCTTCAACATTTAATTCTACTCCATATTTGGTAGCAACATCAGCAAATTCTTTTATAATATTACGAATAAGTTGAGGTGCTTCTTTTAGTTCTCCAAACTCTTTAATATTACAATCTAAAATTGTGCAACAACTATTTAAAGTTGCATTTACACAAGCCTTACGCCATATTGAGAATATAACATCTTCACTATAATGAGCTTTTAATCCTGATTGATTTAATACATTACAAATCTCTCTTGCTTCTACTTCCATATTCGGATCAATGTTTTGTACTTCTAAACTTCCATCTCCAGTTAATACAACATGTCCTGGACCTGCCAATCCAGCTGTCCATAAAGTTACTCCCATAAGTATATTTTTGCTATCAACATATTTTCCAATAGTTTCATTATGACCTAATCCATTTAATAGGCATAATACTTTTGTATGCTTTCCTAAAATATTCTTTACAGATTTTAGCATAGATTCTAATCCCATTGATTTAGTAAATAAAATTATTAAGTCTGGAACTTCTATAGCATCTTCAGGTAACATTGCTGGTATTTTTACCTTCTTAAATTCTCCATTTTCTTCAACTGTCAATCCTTCTTTATTTATAGTATCTACATGATCTTTCCAAGCATCTATTAAGAAAACTTCATTTCCAGATTCATGTAACATATATCCATAACGTGAACCCATAGCTCCCGCTCCAACAATTGCAATTTTCATTTCAATTCACTCTCCTCTTTTGTATCAATTACAAACTAAATATATTTAAAAATATTTTCATCATATAAATGTATAACTTTTCTACAGAACCAATCAATAACAAATGCACCTACAAAAGGTATAACCACAAATGCCATTAATACTCCAATAATTGATCCTGTTGAGGCATTTATAGCCGCTAAAGGACCAACTAATCCAACTAATCCAAATCCAGCGCTATTAGGTGTACCTAAGATATTAAACAGATAAGCACCTATTCCACTTAAGATACCATTTGCAATAATAGGTACTGCTATCATAGGGTAAGTAACTAAATTTGGCATCATCATCTTCATAGCCCCTAATAGGATAGATAAAGTAACTCCACTTTCATTTACTTTTCTTGATCCAATTACTAAAACAGCTGTACAAGCAGTAACACCAATGGCAGCTGCTCCAGCACCTAATCCTGTTATTCCTATAGCAATTCCTATTGCTACAGTTGAAATTGGTGAAATAATTAATATTGAAAATGAAATACTAATTAAAATACACATTAAAAATGGTTGTAACACTGCAAAATTATTGATTAAATTTCCTATTGTTATAGTAATTTGTCTTACATAAGGAAGCATAAGTATTCCAATAACACCGACACCCGCTCCAACAATTGGTAATAACAATATTGTTAACGATCCTAGTTTATTTCCTATTAATCTAACAACATATACGGCTATACATGCAACTAACATTATGTTTATTAAATCACCTATACCAACCATTTGTACGCCATGTTCAGTAACCTTATAAGCACCTGAACCTAAAAATACCGCTGATCCAACAATAACTGATTGCATAGGATTAAGATTAAATTGTAATCCTACTAATACTCCTACAATAACTGGCACTATGAATTGCATAATATTTACGGCATTGTAAAGAGTAGCAAATATAGGTGAAACATCTATTAATCCTTTAAATATTGAACCTAAAATTGCATTTGGAATTAATCCAACAACAATTCCTGTTGCAGTTCCAGCCAAAACTTTATTTAAATAATCTTTAGGGGTTAATTTGTCTTTTTCTACTTTATTATTTTGTATCATATTTCTCTTCTTCCTATTTGTAATTTTTTTTAAATAATTGTTTATTTTTTATCATTCCCATTTTATTTTTTATCATTCCCATTTTATTTTTTATTGTTTATTTTTTATCAGTCAAATTTTTAATTTTTAAAGTTATCTCTTAGATAAATTACTAGTAATTCATTCAAAGTTAGTTATTTTAATTTAAATTTTGTATATAAGTGCGTCATTTGTATGTACAACTAACTTTTCGAGAGTAAATATATCATGTTTAAATATAAATTGCAATACATTTAAGTCATAAAAGTTAAAAATATAACAATTTATCGTATAAAGCAACAATATATGAACTTTTTTAGACGTATATATAATATATACTAATTTGAATTTTAATTTTTAAGTATAAAAATAATATATTCATTTTTTGTTATTTTTAATTTTATGTGAAGTAGATTGCAAATCATTAGATACATTTATTAGACAATTAATAACTATAAAAAGTTGCAAAAATAAAATGCTTTTCTAATAACTTATTTCGTCATTAGGAAGCTTTACAACCACAAGGTATGAACAAAAATGAAAAAACTGATAAAGTTAGAAATTCTGAAGACCGTGAAAACCGTACAAATATGTTAAAGACTAAACTAGATGCCTTAGTTACAGCAGGAACATTAACTGCTGATGAAGAAACAGCAGTAGTAGACTCACTTACTTTTTCTAAATAAAATTAGTACTTAAATTAAGGCTATGTTTTAAATATATTTATTAAAAAAGATTATTCAAAATTAAAGTTAGTAATCTTTTTTTGTAACAGTATTTTTATATTCACAGGATTTATCATTAACCTTCTTTTTGAAACAACAAAAGAAGGAGCACCTCCTCTATCTAGACTTGGTTCTCCTCCATTACTTAAATACATTATTAGTTTATCATTGATATTAAGTTCTATAAAGTTTAAACTTTTTCAGTATCCATATTTATATTATGCTACTAATTCCTCAGCTTCATTTTCAACTTTATTTAAACTTCTTATCTTCTTTTCTTCACCATAAGCAACAACTAATAAAAGACAAATTCCAATTATAAGTGCACCATAAAATATTACAAATACATCATTCCATCCATGAAGGCACATGCCACCAATGTTTACACCTGATGATTTAGGATCAGCTATTTTAGCTAACATAACTTTAGCTGTAGAATCTCCAAATAAATATCCAAAAGTACCACTTAAACCATTTGCAACAGCAATTGCTTTTTTAGGGGCAAATCCCACAAGAGATACACCTATTAATAATTGTGGTCCAAATATTAATGCACCAAGAGCGCATAGTGAAACATTTACCATTGCAACACTCGTAGCATATCTATATCCCAAAACTGCAAATCCAGTAAGTACTAAACAGAATACTGCAACTATTGCTCTTCTTCCTTTTAGTAAATCAGATATAAATCCCCAACTAAGACTACCAATAAGTGCACCTGTTTCAAAATAGAATATTGTATTAACTGCATCCCCCATTGCAAAATGTAATTGTTCAGTAACATATAAAGGAGCCCAGTTATCTATTCCTATACGAACTATATAAACGAAAACATTTGCTACACACAAGACCCAAATCCATGGATTTTTTAAAACATACTTTTTAAACACTTCAAATTTGCTCATGTTATCTAATTCAACACTATTTTCAGCTTTAACTTCACCAAATATTTCTTCTGCACAGTTCCAGCCTAGCTCTTCTGGTTCATCTTTTCCTACAAATAACATTGCAAAACCAATAACAGCTGCTATTATTGATGGAACTATAAACATACCTGCTACATTACCATGAAAAAATTTATTTGCTCCCCATAATGCTAACATTCCAGCTAATGCTCCACCTATATTGTGAGACATATTCCAAAATCCTAAATATCTACCTCTTTTATTAGTAGGAGTCCATCTAGTAATTGTTGAATAAGCACTTGGTCCACCTGGAGCTTGAAAAAATCCACTTAATCCCCATAGTAATAAAACGGCTCCAGTACATTTATTTCCTGATATTAATATAAGACCGATTACAAAAACCATTGTCGCAGACATCATAAGTAAAAATGATACTATACGCTTTGCATTTTTACCATCAATAAAATATCCTAATAATGTCTTACCAAGTGCATAAGTTATAGAAAATCCAAAACCTATATATCCAAGTTCAGATGTTGTAAAGCCTAGTTGCTCTTTTAACAGTGGTTGTCCAGCTTTAAGATTATTTCTAATTAAATACATAGAAGCATATACAGAAAATACAACTAAAAATGCTTTTAAGAATTCCTTTAACCACATTTTTCTTTGATTTTCAATTGATACTGTAGCTTCTTTTTTGTTAATACTAAAAAAACTTGTCAATTTATTCATATCTATCCTCCAAAATTACCTTAATATGATAAATACCTTATTAAAAATATTTATCTTTTATCTTTATTTGCATTAAAATTTATCTCCCAAATAATAAATTTTAATGTTTTAAGCTCTAAATACTAGAAATTGAACGTTCTTAAGTTATTAATTTAAAAAGTTAAAGTATCAATTATCATTACGTTATTTCAAAAAAGTCTAAATTTAAATATTCCATTATTTATAAATTTACGCTTTAAAACTATTCCACATCTTAATTAACCATTCTCTGTCTTCACTAGCTTTTTTGAAATCATAATTATCATATATATTTATTTCACAATTTTGTTCATAATCATCATCTTTTACATCTTTTCTTGTAGATTTACCTTGAGAGATATTTATTATCATTTCTTCACTCTCTTTGGTTGTACAAAAGTCTATAAAGTATTTGCCCACGTCTTCATTTGGACCATTTTTTATTTTTGAAATTGCATCTATATTCCAACCAGTTTTTTTAGGAATATTAGTTACTACATTAAATCCAGAATTTTTAACTAATAGCTGATCCGCTATAAAATTTATACCTATTAAATATTCTCCTGTCGCAACTTTCTGCGCTGGAATATATCCATTAGATGTAAATTGTCCTACATTTGATTTCAATTCTTTTAAAAATTCTATAGCTTTTTCTTTACCCATATTTTGTACGATAGATGCTATAATAGTATACCCTGTTCCTGATATGTTAGGATCTGGTATTACAATCTCACCTTTATACATTGGATTAAGTAAATCCTCATACTTTTCTGGCATTTCTAATCCCTTATCTACAAATTCTTTATCCCATCTATCCTTGTTCACAATAATAGATAAAAGATTTACTTCTAAACCTGTCCAATATCCACCTTTATCTTTATATACATTTTGTATGCTATCGTAATTTTTGCATATATATTTTTCTGAAAGTTGCTCCTTTTTCATTAGATTATGAGCATCACAAGTTCCACCTATAAATATATCTGCTTTAGGATATTTTTTTTCACATCTAATTCTTTCTAATGCCTCTTGCGTAGACATTCTTATATATTCGTATGTACATCCTGTTTTTTCCTTAAACATTTCTAAAAGTGTTCTACCAACTTCATCTCTAGATGCTACATAAACAACTATATGCTTTCCTTTCAGATTTAAATATCCATCTTTATAAATTACTTTTGAGCTTTTTTTGTTACAAGCAATAAGATTAAAAGACATGATTATGATTAAAATAAAACATATAATTTTTTTAATATTCATTACTAACTTCCCTCTCTAATGATGATGATTTTTAATATTTTTCTCTAATATATCTTCGCATATCCCTTTAAGGTCCCCCTTAAAATACGTGTGTTGTCCATTTTCATCTCCCATATATTGAACAACAAATATTCCATCCATATATACATCCATATTTACAACATTGCAACTTTTAACTTTTATAGAAGTATCCTCTTTATCATAAATATAAATTTTTATATGCGATAAAGCTTCATTTTTTTCTTTTGCTAAAGCTTTAATTCCATCATCGCTATCAAGTTTAGTTGAATTGCTTATTAAATTTTTTAACTTTTCTTTATCTAAATCATTCAATTCTTTTACTTCATTATTAGAATCACTAATAACTATTCTATTTCTAGTATTTATGAGATTAGCTATATTAGAAGTTGAATATAAGTAACCTAGCAAATCATTTTTTAATCTATTTATTAATGGTAATTTATTGTTATCATGATACATATGATTGTTTAAAATAAGCACATCACTTATTTTAAATTTATCTTTCATACCATTTAAATAGTAAACATTTGCATCAATGCTTATACTAGTCCCTTCTGTAATATAGTTTTTCTCTTCCGAAAAATCATTCATAATCTCACTTATGGAATTCCATATCATTTGTATAGAATTCTCATCTTCAAAAACATAATCCCCCCATTTATCATTAAAAATTTCAATTTTTATGGGTATAGACATATTTATCTTATTTACAACATCATCTTTATCGCTTATTATTTTGACTCTGTTGTATAAAAGTCTATAATTTAAACTTGTCATTATAATACAAATTATAATTATAGTAGTATATATGCCTATAATCTTAGCCTTTAAGCTAATTTTCTTCACTTATATTTCCTCCTATATAATAAAAATTTAACATCTCATAAACATTTCACTCATGTTTCGTAAATGTAACATTTATTATTTTTTTATAATACTAATTACTTTTAAATATAATTTCTACAGATGTACCTTCTTCTAGATTACTTTTAATTTTTATATCACCATTTTGCTTCTTCATTATTTCTTTGCATATACAAAGTCCTAATCCATTTCCATTATTATTAATAGAATTTAAATCATTTACCCTATAAGTAGGCTCAAAAAGTTTAGGTATATTCTCTTTAGCTATACCTATACCATTATCTATAATATTTAAAATTATTTTTTTATTCTCAACTTGGAATTTTATCTTTATCCTTCTACATTCACTGTATTTTATAGCGTTGTCTAATACATTTAAAATAACTTGCTTGGTCTTGTCCCTATCTATTAAAGCTTCAATATCAAATGTATTTTTAATTATTTCTATTTCATATTTTTTTATTCTTGGATTAATAATCAGTAAAACTTCTTCTATAATTTCTTTTAAATTATTTTTCTCTTTATCTATCTTAAACTCACTTTTTCCTAGTTTTGATAAGTCAAGAAGTTCTTCTACTAGCTTTAAAAGTCTTATTCCTTCTTCTTTTACATAAATTAAGCTTTCATCTATATCATTTTGATTTTTTAATTTGGGTATAATCTCAGAATATCCTATTATTGCTGTTAAAGGAGTCTTAAATTCATGTGTCACATTATCTAAAAAACTTTTTTGTTTTTGTTTTTCCTCTTTTAAACTTTCAACATAATTTTTTATACTCTCAGACATTATATTAAAAGTTTCAGCTAAATCTTCAATTTCATCTCCACTTCTAATTTTTATCCTATTATCATATTCTCCTTGGGTAACTTTTTGAGAAACTGTCTTTAATTTTTTTATAGGTCCAACTATTTTTTCTGAAAGAAGCTTACTTAAAAGCCATGATATAAGAATTGATGTACATGCTAATATGCCCATAATTATAAACATATTATTTATAAGTTCTTCACCACCATCTAAAGGATATATATATCTTACACATCCTAATGTTGTATCTTTTAAATATATAGGACTTGAAAATAATACATAAATGTTTCCATCAATTTTTTTAACCATATAAGCCTTATTTCCCTTTATAGCATTAGTTATATCCTCATCGAAAAAAGCAACACTATTAGAAACAGAGTCAGTCATTATGTCACCATTCTTATTATAAATTTGAATCCTATAATTTAATTTTTTAGATAGATATGTATTAATTAATGGAGCTTTATGTTCAAAATTTGTTTCAATATCATCCAACTTATCTTTTTCAATATAATTTGATATGTATACTTGAGTGTTGTAGCTCTCCTTTGTCAATAAATCAATATTACTTTTTATTACGTTATTATATAAATTGTTTATTATTGTTATATATATAAAAATTATAATTGGAATTAATATCCCCATATTCATGAGAATAATTTTTGTTTTTATGTTAAAATTCAGTCGCATTAAAAATGCATCCTCCTAATATTTTTATTTATAAAATTAAATAGTCTATTTTTTTAATTCTAATTTATATCCTACTCCATAAACAGTTTTCAATTTATTTGAATACTTGCCCATCTTTTTTCTAACTCTTTGTATTAAAATATCAACTGCTCTAGTATTAACATCGTACTCATCACCCCATACTCTCTCTAAAAGGTTTTCTCTAGTAAAGACTTTATTGTGATTTTCCATCATAAGTAGCAGTGTATCAAATTCTTTATAAGTCATAAAAATTTCTTCTTCTTCTATGAAAACTTTTCTTTCATCTTTTAGAATCTTTAATTTTTCAATTTTTATTTCATTATTGTTTTTTGAACTTGGCTTTTTTGCAATCCTCTTTGTTACTGCTTTTATTCTTAAAATAAGTTCTGTACTATTAAATGGTTTTATTATATAATCATCTGCACCTAACTGAAGACCTAAAAGCTTATCATTTATTTGACTTTTTGCAGTAAGCATTATAACAGGAACTTCACTATCTATTTCTTGAAATTTCTTTATAACATCATGTCCACTCATATCAGGTAACATTAAATCTAATATAACAAGTTCTGGTTTTTCAGTTTCAAATTTTGAAATTGCATCTGCTCCAGTCATACTTATAATAGGTTCATATCCTTCAACCTCTAAGTTTAACCTAATTAAATTAACTATACTTTTTTCATCATCTACTACTAATATTCTCATAAAATAACCGCCTTTAATAATTGTTTAAATAATATTTTATTGATAATTATTCATTAATATCTATTTAATTCCATACCAGATTAAAATATTATCACTTTATTTAGCATATTTCAACTTTATTAAGTTTTAACATTACTTATACGGACACATCTATAATTTCTTTCTCACTTTTCTATAAAAAATAAAAAACAAAGAACTATAATTTAAAAATATAGTAGCACCACTACCAAATCTACTCAGTTATTGAAACAGCGAAAATTTAAAATCTTTAATTAATCTAAAAAAAATACTATACTTAATAATGATAATATATTAAAAGACTAGATTGAGGGGTTTATATATGAGAAAAAAAGATATACTTGAGTTAAAAAGACGTTTTAAAAAAGATCATTGCACCTTCACTAAAATGTGTGGTTGCTATGTTAATGGAGAAAAGCATATTATTTTAAAATTTAGAGAGACCTTTCTAAATTTAGATGAGGATGAATACTTTAAATACTTAGAAATTGCTAAAAAAGTACTCTCTGGAACTATTGGGAATAATATTTTAGAATTAAACTTTCCAATTAATGAAAATTTTATAAATGAAAGACAAATTTCTCTTATGCAGCTTAAAAACAGTCAATTAAAGGATGATTCTCTTCTTGATGCTTTTTATGAATCTATTATAAATAGTTATGATTATACTGGCAACTTTTTAATACTTGTTTTTCACGATGCTTATGATGTTATTACTAAAACCACTGATAACGCAAAGCTAGATGAATCCGAAGAAGTGTATGAATATGTGCTATGTGCAATATGTCCTGTTTCACTTTCAGAGCCAGGTCTTAGATACTTTGAAGAAGAAAACAAAATAAAAGCACGTATAAGAGATTGGGTGGTTGATGCTCCAACTAATGGCTTTGTATTTCCTGCTTTTATTGATCGTAGTTCAGATGTTAACGCTATTATGTATTACACAAAAAATGCAAAGGATACACATCCTGAATTAATGGAAAATGCTTTAGGTTGTTCTTCAAAACAAACTGCTACTATACAAAAAGAAACTTTCCAAACAATTATTAAAGATTCTATGAGTGCTGATGAAAAAAAAGCTGACAAAATTTTTATGGAAATACAAGAAAACCTAAATGCTATGGTAGATGAACATAATTCCATATATGATGATACCAATTGTGAGCCTATAACCTTAACAAAAAAGGATATACAAAACCTTTTAATAGAAAGTGGCGTGCCTGAAGAAACTACTAATAAAATTGAAAAATCATATATAGAAAATTTTGGTGATGACTTTCCTATAGCAGAAAATTTAATTGATGCAAAAGTACTTAAGGTAAATGCTCAAAGAAAGAAGGAAGAGAACCTTAAGAAACAAGTAGAAATTCTACAAAACAGACTTGAACAAGCTAAACAAGAGACTGCTATAGATAATGAAACCTATGCTTCTAAAGATATTAATGATGACAATGTGGTTTTAGAAGAAACATTAGAAACTAATTTAGAAGAAGCTCAGGATACAAATTCAGAAGATAATAAAGCTACGACTAACTATGACGTTATACTTCATGTAAAACCTGAAAAAGTACCTCAAATAAAATCACAAATAATCGATGGTCAAAAATGCATAGTTATTCCAATTAATGAGAATGAACAAACTACAGTTAATGGCTTAGATGATTTGATTTAAGTTATATAAATTATTTCCGCACAATATCCAATATATTTTTTATATAACAAAAGCCATGTAGGCATATATCCCACATAGCTCTAAATAAATTATGATTTCACTTAACTTATCACTACCTAGAGATACAAGCCTAATGCTAATAGACTTGTATCTGCTTTTTACAGATCAATTCTCTAGTAATGATGGTATATTCTGTTTTATTTACTAACATTAATTGCTATCATGACTTTCCTTCTGAAATAATATCGCTAATATTATACATTAAATTCTCTCTTGTTTTACTTTTATTGAATTCAACCATAAAAAGATCTTCCCTTAATTAATTGTTTAGTCAAAGTTATTATATATTATACTTAGTATCTTATATATTACTGCTTACTATCACTAGTTGTAATGATAGTATTTCAAACTTTAGCCTTAGATGAATGTCAATAAAATTTGGAGTTTTATTTAAATATTCAAAACTAAAAGCATAGTGGTCATGACTATGATACTTAAAATAATAGAACATGAATTCATAGCACTAGCAAGTCCAATATCACCTTTACATTTCTCAGTGAATGCAATTGAAATTGCTGAAATAGGTGCAAATACTATAAGTGCTAATACTTGGCGTACCTCTAGAGAAAATGGTAGAAAATTTAGAAATACAAATGCCATTATTCCTGATATTCCAAACCTAATAATAAGATTTCTAAAAATTTTCCCAAGCTGAATTTTATTAAGATTTAATTCTAATCCAACCCCAATCATAAGCATTGCTAAAAATCCATTTGCTACACCTACTGTATCGCTAAACATTATAATTGGACTTGGAAGTGATATATTAAATGATGCTATTATAAGCATAATAATATATGTATTTAAAGCTATTGAAGAAAATATATTTTTTATAAATTTCTTCACAGTAGTTTTTCCATCAGTTTTCACAACTGCTGATGCCATACTATATGTTCCACCAGTACAAAGAAGTGAGTTACCTGCATCAAACAAACATGTGGCTACTACCCCAATAGGTACTAAAAAATTCTGTGCATATGGCGTTGCAAAACATCCTATATTGTATCCTTAAAAATTTATCATATTAAATGCTTTTTCACTATTATTATTTTTCCAAGCAACCAGATAGCCTGCCCCTATCATAACAAAATTACACACTATTCCAATTACAACTAAAAATAAAAGTGTCATGTCCATTTCAAGTTTGTTGAAATTACTTATAACTGCACAAGGCAGTGTAATATTAAGTACTATTTTTGATACAACTTTAAAATCACTTTGTTTAAAAAATCCTATTCTTTTTAATGAATATCCTAGAATTATAATTAATATGAATACTCCTGTTTTTGTTAATACCTCATTCACGCTATTACTTCTCTCCTTATATACAACTACTCTAAATCTTTATACAGTTCGTTCCTATAATATCCTTCTTGTAATTTTGAACTTAAAATATTCCATAAATATTTTTATAATGCATATAATTCCTTACCTTACACTTAATATATTTTTACTTTTAATATTATTTCACTTAAAACTATGACATACTTTTTAATAATTAATTATTTACTTTATTGTTTTAATTTTACTATATAAATATATAACTTTTAAGTTTCAATTCAATTTGTGCATAAAAAAATAAGTAGTAAATTACACTTATTTTCACTACTTATCTTTCAAAACATTATCTAGCCAATTAGGTATTTTTTTATCTTCCATATATAGTACCTCCTAAAAGAAAGTTATTTATGCATTATTATATAATAATACTTAATAATTTTAATTCTTTAATATATTCTTTTGACCTAATATCTGCATTATGAATTAACTTTAAATAAGAAATACCTATTCTTCCATACTTTCTGTATTTAAGCCTTTAATATGATAAAAATTCAAAATAATATTTGTCATTTCTTTAGGAGTTTTTTCTGCATCATCCTCAATCCATCTTTTTAGTACAAACCATAACCCCCCTGCCGTAAAATGATTAAAATAACTGTTCTCCGATACAAAAGTTAATTTTTTTAATTCTTCATTTGTTGCCATTGAATTTAAGTATTTTAAATGTAAATCAAGCAATATTGAATATACATTATTATCTATGAGCTTTTTTAAAAACTCTTTACTTTTATACCAATATTCAAAATATGTAATAAGTAAATCATTCAATGTTACCTGCTTTTTAGCTGAAATTATTTTTATGAACTCATTATACAATCCATCAACGTGATATTCTAATATAGCTTCCTTTGTTGCAAAGTTCCTATAAATTGTTTGTCTAGCTAAATCAACATTTTCTGCAATTTCTTTTAAAGTAATCTGATTATAAGGTTTTTTGTCCATTAATTCGATTAATGAATTTACAATCCACTTTTTTGATCTTAAAGTTATAGGATTAACTTTTTCTTTAAATTGACTCATTTGTAACCTCCGCTCTTATTTGTACCATTTATTGCATATTATTGACTTAATACTTTACAATATTATATGATGAATATATAAGTGTTACAAGTGTACCTTTTGTAACATGAATAACATTTTTCGGAGGTGAACTCTATGCATAAAATAGCTGTTGTTGTAGATAGTACTGCTGTAATTGATAAAGAATTATTTGAAAGTAATAACAATTTATATTCACTACCACTACAACTAATAATTGATGATAACTCTTTTAAAGACGGAATGGATATAACTCCAAGCGAATTCTGTTCTAAAATGAATGAATGTATACATATTCCAACTACTTCACAGCCCTCTATTGGAGATGTTTTTAAACTTTTTGAAGAAATAGTAGATAAATATGATTACATCATATACATTACAATTAGCTCTAAATTGAGTGGTACATTTCAAACTGGAATAGTAGCTAAAAATCAAGTTTCAAATGATAAAATAATTGTTTTTGATTCTCTTTTTACATCAACTATCCAAAAACAGATGGCAAGCACAACTTTAGAATTAATTAAAAATGGAAGTTCTATTAATGATATTTTAAAAAACCTTGAATATATAAGAGCAAATTCAAAAATATATTTAGTGGTAGATGATTTATCTCATTTGCATAGAACTGGAAGAATATCTTTGTCTGCCGCATCTTTTGGGAAGTTACTAAATATAAAGCCAATTTTATCTTTTGAAGAAGGTAAAATAGTATTAAAAAACAAAGTCAGAACCATGAATAAAGTATATAATAATTTAATTGAACTAATAAAAAATGAAAATTTAACTTTGAATTCAAAAATTATTATTGCTCATGCAGATGGTTATGATTCTGCATTAAAATTAAAAGAAAAAGTATTGGAAATATATCCTGAACATACAATCTTAATTGAAGAACTATCACCTGTAATAAGTGTACATACGGGTGCTAGAAGTTTTGGAATATCGTGGATATACTAATATCATGTTAAATTTGATATTAGTAAAAGGTTGTCTTAAACTTTAATTTTGGACAACCTTTTTATTTATTGTTTAAAGTACTGTAAGTGTTTTTCTTATTTAATTTAGATATAAATTATTTCTACTCCTGAAAAGCTAATATCACCAACTAATGTTAAATTATTTGTTGTTATTTGATTATTTCTATTTTTTTCACTAACAGAACCCAAAAATACATTAGTTTTATCCTCAACACTCCAAGTTTTTGGTATATATAATTCTATTCCTGAAAAAGAAGCATGAATTCTAACTATAGCATTTTTATTACTCATAGCTGCATTATCAAAATACAACTTCATCGCTCCAAAAGAACAATCAAAATAACCTTGCTCGAACTTGTCAGTATTTATATATTTTATACTAGCACCAAATGAATTCTTAAATCTAACATTACTTTCATCTTCTACATTAATTTTCTCAAACTCATAGTCTTCACACTTATGATTGTGATTACCCCATTTAATATGTTTATGAAAAATCATAGAAAGACCAATGCTACCAAATAGTGCGGCCATCAATACAGTCCAAGGGGTAATCGCTGTAATTCCTAATTCTTTATCATATATTATGCAAATAAATGCAATAGGAAATAAAATACCCGAAAAATTTAAACTAAGTAAACTTTTCACAATAACTACTACTAAAAAAACTGTTAACAGTAAACTAAATACATTCACATCTGGGAAGTATCCAAGTTTACTTATAATCAAAAAAATGCCTACTAATATAAATAAAGCTCCCCAAAAAATTCTTTCTTTTTTCATATCATTTCCTCTTTTCTAATAATTTAATTTTTAAAGGTTTATAATAATATCTTGAAACATATATCTGTTTGTGAGTATTTTCAAATTCAATCTTACTTGATGATGATAGACTACGTGTTATGGAGTAAATATGATTTGTATTTAGAATTGTTGATTTTGAAACTCGCATAAAATATCCTGGCAATAACTCTTCAAGTTCATAAAGCTTATATTTTACATTATAAATATTGTCAATGGTATGTGCACAAATGCTATTTTCTTCAGTATCAAAAAATAAAATTTCTTCCAATGAAAGATAATACTCAGTGTTACCTTTGTAAAAAGTTATACACTTCTTATTCGATAACATATCGCCAAGCATAATTTGAATATTTTTAACATCTTCACTTAGTTCATTACATCTAATAATCACTTCATTTTCTCTAATTTTATTATCTACTTCAATCCGTATTTTCATATTTTCACTCCCCACATTTTTTATTATATTAATTACTTCTTTCCTTGTAAATATAACAACAGTAAGTGGTTAGTTATTGCTTGTAAGTGGTATGCTTTTTAATATCAATACATTGCTCACTTTATCCTTTATTTATGGTAAGGTTCTCCGTATCGGTAGCAAATGATATGATTTTTAGTTCACATTTATTATGATTATCAAAAAAATCGCATAATTCACACTCTCTTGAATTATGCGATTTTTAAATCTAAAACTATTGGTAATCTATAATTCTTTCTTCTTTGATTTTTTTCTATTGGTGCACTGATTTCAGCTCTATAATATAATACATTATCTGCTATTATTTAAATATTCTACATCAATTGCATATAATCCCCCCCTTATATCTTTACGTATAATTAAGTTTATATCGTTTTGTAAATAGCATCACATTTAACTCTAAATTTTACGCGTAAATAAAAACTGTATTTAGCAACGATATTGTTTCCTATATCTCTACTAAATACGGCCTTGTCTACCTTATAGTAAATTTATAAAGTTTCAATCTCAACTTTTATTGCTGTAGCGCCTTCCAATTGAATCCACTTCAAACTTGATTTAAATTCTGAGCCAACCTTATCTAAATTGCATATATTTTCTATAACATAGGCTTCTCTATTTTCAACATATTTATCTATTGCTAAGTGATGTTTTCCATGCTGTATTCCACTTAGATCAATGCCTATTAATTTTACATTAGAATCTAATAATTTATCTACAAGCTCATCAGTTAAATATGGATTTGATTCAGAATTAAAATATTCTCCACTTCCATATCCATAATTTTCTAAATATCCAGTTCTAAATATTACAAAAGAATCTTTTTTGATTGATACATTATCTAATATACCAATATCTATAATATCTATATTTCTAGCATCTATTACACTAACATCTATTTCTGATGGTAGCTCAATACTTGATAAATTATAACAATCTATATGAGTTCCTATATGTTGTCTTTGATGTGCTGGTTGAGAGTCTCCCCATTTTAATATTTTCTTCGGAATATTAAATTTCTTTAAATGTAAATTCATGTTATTTATCTCCTTCTGATTCTATTATTTTATCCAAGTAGTTATTAAACTTTTTTAGGAAATTAGCTACAATTTCTTGCTCTTCTTTATCTATATTTTTAAAAAATTTATTATTTCGCTCTTCCCACTGCTTATGTTTTATATCATGATGTTTGTATAATTCTTCTCCTAACTTTGTTAACTTAAAATATATTTCCTTGTCATTCTCAGGCTTTTTATATTTATCAATAAGTTTACTATTTGAAAGTTTTTTGCAAAGTTTACTTATAGCACCTCTTGTCATATTCATACTTTGAGATATTTTAGTAACATTAGGGTTCTCTATTTTGCCTATCAGATCTATACAATGTATTTCTGAAACCCCATACTGTTCATATTCACCTCTAAATGCTATTTTCCCTAAAATTTCTTCTTTTTCATATATCTCTTTAAAACTTCCCATAATACTATTAATGTTATCCACTTCAAACACCTCCCTATTAATTTTAATAAAATAATGATGTTGTTTTTGTTTCCTTGAATACAATATTATTATATTTTTGTTTCTCTGTCAACAATATTCAAAACTCAATTTCTATAATAATTCAAATTAGTCTATTTAAGCTAAGTTCATGTTTTATTAGGTTTCTTTTGACTATCTATACCTGTTATTCCATTGTACAAATATAATCGCCTTACAATCATATACTTGTTTAAATTGTCTACTACATTTCCTGTGTTTTCTTCTATATTTCTCATACTAAAAGATATACTTCCTTCACCCTCATCGTAAGTTCTATTTATAGTTATCTCTTGTGCTATATCTACATTACCTATATTTTGACCTATATATAACCTAACACCTGTACCTTCTACTAAATCTGACCACCACTTTATAAGCTTTCATAAGGACTATTTTTATTTTCTATAAACTCTTTCATTTGTTATTTTGGGTTATTTTATATTTTATTCTAATCAATACCATATACAGTTGCTATCCATACTCCCCTAAGTTCTACTTGTTTACAATCATTTCTCATATCCTCACACTCCTATAAAATAGTATGATGATTTATTGTAAAGTGATAATAATACTTAGAATTTTTATAATATATTAAAAACCGTATCACAAGTAAGTGATACGGTTCATTCCTTAGAATACACTCTATTTAATATCGAAACTAACCTATTTTTATAGACATCATAGAAAGAGAACCATGTTCTATTCCCGTGAATATAAACTCAACCTTATCTCCTTCTTCCATCAATGCAGCAATATATAATAAAGGTAAATAGTGTTCATCAGTTGGAGCAGAAAGGAAGGCTTCTCTCCCAATCGCTTTGTAATTAATTAACTTATCATAATCACCTTTAATAACAGCATTAGCTACAAATTCATCAAATTCAGCTGCCCAAGCATAAGGACTGGCATCTTTATCTGCTTTCATTTGTCTTAAATTGTGAACTATATTACCACTACCCAAAATTAATATACCTTCTTCTCTAAGGTTAGATAGTTTTTTACCTAGATTATAGTGATACTCTTCATTTTCTAATGCATTTAAACTTAATTGAAATACAGGTACATCTGCCTTGGGAAATATATGTTTTAATACACACCATGCACCATGATCTATTCCCCAAGTATCAATTAGTTTTACATTATAATCTTTTAATTCTTCAAATACCTTATTTATATAAGGCTTTGCTCCACTAGTTGAATATTTCACCTTATATAATTCTTCAGGGAATCCATAAAAATCGTATATTTCTTTAGGCGAATCTTGTTCAGTTATATAAGTTCCATTAGTTACCCAATGTGCCGATATAACCATTATAGCCTTAGGCTTATCTAATTCTTCACCTAATTTATTTAACATTTTAGTATATGAATTTTCCATTATCGCATTCATAGGGCTTCCATGTCCTATAAATAAGACTGGTTGCTTTTTAACCATATCTAACCACCACCACTTATTAATTTGATAAAATGGAACCTATATAGATTCCACTCTATCTTATTTTGTTTTATTCTTACCCAAATTCCATATAAAAAATCTTACTAAGTAAAAGTTTATATTTTCACACTATTAAATCATACTTAATTTAACTATCATCTTACAGTTACACCTTATAATTTTTTTTATATAAAATGAAACCGTATCATAAGTAAGTGATATAGTTTTTAGTACATCTCTTATTAGTATTGATCAATAAAAAATATTACACTTTCACTTCTGAATAATGTGATATTTAAATCTGCATTTTATTTTTGCTTGTACCTGTTAATAGAAAAATGTAGCATTATAAACTTCGGATTATTTCATTGATAGTCCTTTATCTATTGCATCCTGAATTATTTGATGACAACACTTTCCTAAAGGATTATTCTTTTGGCATTGTGGATTACTCATTGCTCCAGTAATCTTTAAAATATCTTTCATATTAGTAGCACCATCTTTTATTACTGCATTTATAACTTGTTCTTCTGTTACTTTGCTACAATAACATGCATATTTAGGATTGGCATCTTTCTTAAACCATATAGGAACTTTCAATTGTTGTTTATTAAATTTTATATTAGATTCTATATTATAGTAAGCAATATCACATTCCTCACTCATGCATAAAAAATAATCATTATCACCAATTTGTTTTGTTAACTCATCAATTACCATATGCTTTACTGTAATATTTTTTACAGGAGTACCTTGTTTTTTACATACAGGACACAAGTTGTTTTTTTCAATTATCATTTGAATCTACCCCCTTTCTACTTTCTATACGTCTTTCACAATATGTTACTATTATGAATTGATTATAACATATATTGTAAATATCAAATCATTCAATTTTCAAAGAACACTACATTTATTAATTACTTTACACTATCTAATATACATAGTCAGTATTATAATTTATCATTAACATTTTTCTTAAAACAAAAGAAGAAGGAGAACCTCCTCCATTATCTTGACTTGGTTCTCCTCTATTACTTAAATACATTATTAAGTTCTATTGATTCAATCTCTCTTGCTTTATTTATAGTAATTTTTGCTCTAATATTACCTTCATTTAAATTTATAATTTCATTTAATGTTCTTGGATAACCTCTATAAAGGAATAATCGTGTCACTGTTCCAAGTAAAGTTTTCTTATCATTTAATTTTATAATCCCAACTAACTTATGATTATGCTTATTTAATCATCTACAAGTCCTTTAGTTGCAGGACTTCCTATTAATCGTCCTTTATAATCAAATCTTGATCCATGACATGGACAATCCCATGTTAATTCATCTGCATTCCAATGAAGTTGGCATCCTAAGTGAGCACATTTTGTTGATACAACAAATTCTTTTCCCTCATTATTTTTGTAAACTCCGACCTTCTCTCCATTATATTCGACAATTCCAGCATGCCCATTTTCGATATGTTCTATATTGCTGCTTGGAATATATATTTTTTGTGCAATAAAGTTCTTAGCTGTTTCACTTATATCTTTAGCAATATTATTTATTGATAATGATAAATCAAATCTTTTGGGAGAAAATATTTCTGAAAAATCATTTTCTTTTCCTAATATCATATCTGATATTATCATAGCTGACACCATAGAACTTGTCATTCCCCATTTATTAAATCCTGTGGCAACATATATATTAGGGGTTTCATCAGAATATTTGCCTATGTAAGGTATTCCATCCATAGTCATACAATCTTGAGCTGACCAATGATACTTTTCTTCTGACTTTGGGTATAATTCTTTTGCAACCTTTCTTAACTCATCATAGCTTCCACCATTTTCATTTTCTCCTGTTCTTTGCTTTATACCTCCTAATAATAGTAAACCTTTATAAGTTCTAAAGGAATATCCATCTTTATCAACATCTATATACATACCATCAATTTCATTTACATTTTCTAATGCTATAACATAGGCTCTTTCTTGATGCATTTTCATAAAATAATATCCAGGTGCATTCATTATTGGATAA